>SHWZ01000084.1 GCA_009693575.1 Flavobacteriaceae bacterium
AAGACCCTCATTGATATGCTCCTTGACGGCCAACAAATCTTCAAGGCCACGCCTACCCTTGCCTCACAGTTCATCTTTTCCGACCTTTGGGCAATCGTGCAGGGAACTTCCACCGCCTCCATCCTCGGCACAGTCACCAACGAACAGACAGGCCTGCCCATCAATGCAGCCATCGTCCGCAAGACAAACACCGACACCATTGCGGTCACCAACCCCGAAGGCCATTACGAACTAGCACTTGGCAGTCAGGGAAACACCTGACACCATTCGTGTGCTGACGGGTGTTTCCACCAGGCAGCTATATGGCACATTGGCAATCAGGTGGAAACACCTGACTGCTCTCAAACCTGCAACAGCCCCATATTAAACTGCCTTGTAATAGGAGCATGGTTGGCGGCTTCAATGCCCATGCTTATCCATGCACGGGTGTGCAAGGGGTCAATGATGGCATCGGTCCAAAGGCGGCTCGCGGCATAGTAAGGCGAGAGTTGGCTGGCGTAGCTGTCTTTGATTCGGTCGAGCAATTCCTTTTCGGCCTCAGGGGTTATCACTTCGCCTTTGCTTTTTAGGGCAGCGGTTTGTATCTGCAATAGCACCTTGGCGGCTTGCTCGCCGCCCATCACTGCCAGTTGGCTGGTAGGCCATGCCACTATGAAACGTGGGTCATATGCCTTGCCACACATGGCGTAGTTGCCCGCCCCGTAGCTGTTGCCCGTTATCACCGTAAACTTAGGCACAACAGAGTTGCTCACCGCGTTCACCATTTTCGCCCCGTCTTTGATAATGCCACCATGTTCGCTGCGGCTGCCCACCATAAAGCCCGTCACATCCTGCAAAAACAGTAGCGGTATTTTCTTCTGGTTGCAGTTGGCGATGAAACGGGTTGCTTTGTCGGCACTGTCAGAATATATAACGCCGCCAAACTGCATTTCGCCTTTTTTGGTCTTCACCAGCTTGCGGTTATTGGCCACAATGCCAACAGCCCAGCCATCAATGCGTGCATAACCCGTGAGGATGGTCTTGCCGTAGTCTTCTTTATATAATTCAATTTCGCTATTGTCCACCAGCCGCTCAATGATGTCCATGGTATCATATTGCTTGCTGCGGTCAGCGGGCATAATGCCGTAGAGTTCTTTGGGGTCTTTCAGTGGGTCTTTCGCGGCTATGCGGTCAAAGCCAGCCTTGTCGTAGCTACCTATTTTGTCTACAATGTTGCGGATACGATCGAGGCAATCTTTGTCGTCTTTGCATTTGTAGTCGGTCACACCGCTAATCTCGCAATGGGTGGTTGCACCGCCCAAGGTTTCGTTGTCTACGTCTTCGCCAATGGCAGCTTTCACAAGGTAACTTCCTGCCAAAAATATACTTCCAGTTTTGTCCACGATCATGGCTTCATCACTCATGATGGGGAGGTAGGCCCCGCCCGCCACACAACTACCCATGATGGCCGAAATCTGCACGATGCCCATGCTGCTCATCAAGGCATTGTTTCTAAAAATCCGACCAAAATGTTCTTTGTCTGGAAAAATTTCATCCTGCATAGGCAGGAACACTCCCGCACTGTCAACCAAATAGATAATAGGCAGGCGGTTTTCCATGGCTATCTCTTGTGCCCGCAGGTTTTTCTTGGCAGCCAACGGAAACCAAGCCCCGGCTTTCACGGTGGCATCGTTAGCTACTATCATGCACTGCCGGCCTTTCACGGTGCCAACGCCACAAATAACCCCAGCACTTGGGCAGCCGCCTTGTTCTTTATACATGCCCCAGGCGGCAAAGCCACCAATCTCAAAGAAGGGGGTGTCTTTATCGCAGAGGTATTCCACCCGTTCGCGTGCAAGCAGCTTGCCTTGCTCTCGCTGCCGTGCTATAGCTTTGTCGCCACCGCCCTTATGGATGATGCTTAGTTGATGTTCCATTTGCTGCATCAGCAGCCTCATGTTATCTTCGTTGCGGTTGAAATCGTTGTCTGACATTATTGGATGTACAATTGAATAATTTAATACGGGGTGATTTTATGGTGAGAGCTAAACTAATCGACTAAGGACCATAAACTACGAACATTTTTGGCCTGCGAAGGTATTGCCCGAATATGTTATCCCCCTTACCTTTGCCCAAGCAAATGGCATTGTGGCCGAGTGGCTAGGCTCAGCTCTGCAAAAGCTGCTACAGCGGTTCGAATCCGCTCGATGCCTCAAAAAAAAGCCTTCCGTAAAACGGGAGGTTTTTTGTTGTTCATGGTAAAAAAAATTCTGTCGACCCTTGCCCGATTAGGACTGGCCTTGGTGCAGTTGATGTTGCTAGCAATCATTCTATACAGGGTGATGCCTGTGCCTGGTACACCACTTATGGTGCAACGAAAAATGGAACATTCGGGCTCTGATTTTCAAATACAAAAAAACTGGACCCCAATCGAAGAAATGGGGAAGAACCTGCCTCACTTTGCGGTGACTAGTGAAGATCCAAAATTTTTCAAGCATTGGGGATTTGATTTTGAACAAATACAACATGCAGTAAGCGACAATATGGATGGCCGACGGCTGCGTGGGGCTAGCACCATCAGCCAACAAACAGCGAAGAATTTGCTACTTCTGCCCGTGCGAAGCTTTGTACGAAAAGGTTTGGAGGCCATAGCGACTATGATGATGGAACTGCTCTGGAACAAGAAGCGGATTCTGGAAGTCTATCTGAATATCATCGAAACGGGTGATGGCATTTTTGGGATGGGTGCCGCCGCCCAGTTTTATTTTAAGAAACCCGCCAACAAAGTGAGCAAAGTGCAAGCGGCAAGTATGATAGCCGTGTTGCCCAACCCCATCCGCTGGCGGCCTGATAAGCCCGCGGCCATCATCCTTGTGAAACGCAGCAAACTACTATACCTGCGGCAGTTTGTACCCGTGGAGCAGTTTTATTGGTTCGGGAAGTAAAAGTTGTAGTTCTCATACCAACAACTCCAACACCCGCTCAGGTGGCCTGCCGATGATGGCCTTTCCGTCTTTCACCACAATGGGGCGTTCAATAAGCACGGGGTTTTTGCTCAGTATTTTTATCCATTGCTTTTGGCTGCGTTTCTTGCCTTCGTATTGTGCTTTGTACAATGGTTCTTTGGTGCGGATAATGTCTTGGGCTTTCAAGTTCAACATGCGGAGCAGGTCGGTTATCTCTTCTTCACTGGGGGCATCCACATGGTATTTCACCAGTTCCAGTTTTTCTTTGGTATGGCTTTCCAGCAAGGCCAATGCCGTGCGGCAGGTGCTACAACTTGGCACAAAATATACTTTCAGCATCAGGATAAATTAACGGGTCAAAGGTAGCGGTAGCCCAATGCCTAATTTTGCCGCCCAATTGATTAAATAGTATGACGGAAAGAAGAACACGGGTGCGGTTTGCCCCAAGCCCCACAGGGCCATTGCATATTGGCGGAGTACGCACAGCATTATATAATTACCTTTTTGCAAAACAACAAGGCGGTGATTTCCTGCTACGGATAGAGGACACCGACCAGGGCCGCTTTGTGCCGGGAGCCGAAGACTATATTGTGCAAAGCCTGAAATGGATAGGCATTGAAGCCAATGAAGGAATAGGATTCGGCGATGGGCCTCATGCACCTTATCGCCAAAGCGAACGCAAACCCATGTACCGTCAATATGCGGAACAATTGCTAGCCGAAGACTTGGCCTACTATGCTTTTGACACCCCCGAAGAACTAGAGCAAATGCGTGAACGGTTGAAGGCAAGCAACGTGGAAGCCAAATACGATGCCATCACCCGCACCACCATGAAGAATAGCCTGACGCTGCCTGCTGACGAAACCAAGCGGCTGATTGAGGGAGGCTTTCCGTATGTGATTCGGATAAAATTGCCACGCAAAGAAGAAGTGCGTTTTCATGATGAAATACGTGGCTGGGTGTTAGTAAACACAAGTCAGATGGACGACAAGGTATTGATGAAGGGTGATGGAATGCCCACTTATCACCTGGCTAATGTGGTTGATGATTATCTTATGCAAATAACCCACGTTATCCGCGGGGAAGAGTGGCTACCATCAGCACCGTTGCACGTGTTGTTGTATAGGTATTTTGGTTGGGAAGAAGTAATGCCCAAATTTGCTCACCTGCCTCTATTGCTGAAGCCCGAAGGAAGCGGTAAGCTCAGCAAACGTGATGGAGACAAACTGGGCTTTCCTGTATTCCCCTTGCAATGGACTGACCCAGCGAGTGGCGAAGTGAGTAGCGGATACCGCGAAAGTGGCTACTATCCCGAAGCGGTGGTCAACATCCTTGCCTTGCTTGGCTGGCATCCCAGCGGCAACAAAGAAGTATTTACGATGGAGGAGTTGATAGCAGAATTCAGTATCGAAAAAATAGCGAAAAGCGGAGCCAAGTTCGACCTACAAAAAGCCCGGTGGTTCAACCAACATTACCTGAGGGAAATGGACAATGTGGCTCTGGCCAAATCAGCCAAACCCTTTATGTCCGGCATGGAATGTACCAATGAATACTTAGCAGCGGTGTGCGGACTGGCCAAAGAAAAAATCACGTTTATCAATGAGCTCCCGAGCTATGTGCCGTACTTTTTTACCCAAGAAATAAAAAGTTACGACGATGAGGTGAAGAAGAAACGCTGGAAGGCTTTTATGCCCCTGTTCTGTGTGGAGATGGCTGCTTCATTACACTCACTTAGTGATTGGACTTCCACAGCTATCGAAGCCTCTTTCAATGCAACCCTAGAGAAGCAAAACCTGCAAAGCAAGGATGTGCTGCAAGCTTTCCGTTGGGCAATAAGTGGAGTTGGAGGAGGGCCGCCCGTTTTTGAAATGGCCGCTTTACTTGGAAAAGAAAGAGTAATGAGCCGCTTGGAAACCGCTGCCGAATTTGAAGCGGTGGTTTTCACATAGGCTCATTCCATTTGTGATGCTGACGACGGAAGCCTCTGTTCAGCAAGAGTAATAACGATCCCTCCTATCGTCGGGATGACAAAAATAGATACCTTACTTTATTACCCGCAACTGCAGCGTAAACTTCCCATCCACCATATTCACCTCCAGGTTCACGTTGGGGAATGTTAGTAATTCCTTCTGTTCACGGCGGCTAATGGACATTTTCTTATAAAAACCTTCTTGGGGCACATTGTAAATCTGCCAAGCTGGACTTAAACAATCGTCGATTTCGTAAGCCCACTGGTCGTAAGCCTTGGTCATGGCTTCGGTTAACTCTGAACTAGACATCAGGTTCGTTGTGAATGACGTTCCAAAAGATTTGGTTATTATACCGTTTTTGTAACCCGGTAGATTTTCAGCCGAGGCCCACTTTTCAATTTTATTGTACCCTTTGGATGTGATTCCTTGGCTAGGGCCTTTCATGTTTTCAAAATTTGTTTCCACTGCCGACTTTATGATACGAAAAAATACCATACAAAAGTCCTCTTCTTGAGGCTTTAAGGTCTTGCAACCATTGTCGGGCTTAAAGCCAAACAGAAGCATAATGGAGATTAAATAGGTAGCGGCCTTAGGCATAAACATGCAATAATAAGGTAAGTAGGGCTTTGGCAAAGAACAAGTATGAAAATCGAGGATATTTGTACCATGAATCATTCGATTGAAAACCATGTAATTCGATTGCTTGTGAACGAAAATGGGGCAGAGATGTGTAGCCTTATTTCAAAAAATACTGGCCGTGAACTACTGTGGCAAGCGGACCAAAAACATTGGCCCCGAAATGCCCCAGTGCTTTTTCCAATTGTTGGAAGGTTGAGAAACGACAAGGCTAATTGCCAAGACGAACAAATTAATCTTACGCAGCATGGTTTTGCAAGAGATATGATCTTTGAATTGAAAGAAAAAACTGATGACTATTTTAAATTCGAACTCAACAGCAACGAAACAACTCGTCGACAGTACCCTTTCGATTTTGAACTCTTCATAAGCTACCAATTGCTGGATGATGGTGTGAAAATTGGCTATGAAGTCTATGCATCTGACACCGCTTTAAACAAGGACGGACTTTGGTTTTCCATTGGGGCACACCCAGGTTTCAATTGGCCTTTTCAGGCAAATGAAAAACCAGAAGATTATTTCTTAGAATTTGAACATCCTGAGCGGTTGGAAACCATTTTGCTAAAAGAAGGATTGCGGAGCGGGGAAACCAAGCTGATAGCTGAAAATGCAATGCTGCTTCGGCTTCACCACGGCCTGTTTGCAACCGATGCTCTCATATTCAAAAACCTAAAATCGAGGTGGGTAAAAATAGTGAATGAACTCACTGGCCAATCGGTGAAGGTCTCCATCGAAGGTTGGCCGTGGCTGGGGATTTGGACAAAACCCAATGCACCTTTTCTCTGCATCGAACCGTGGCAGGGCGTTACGGATTCGATAGATTCTTTAGGTAATTTTGAAGCGAAAGATGGAGTGGTGAAACTGCTGCCAGGCGAGTTTTGGAGGGCGGGTTTTGAGGTGAGGACCGGTGATTAGTTGGGATC
>SHWZ01000025.1 GCA_009693575.1 Flavobacteriaceae bacterium
CGTGAGGCACAGTTCGACCGCATCGAACAGATAATGAAACAGAACCAGCAAATGCAGCCTGACACCTTGATAGCCCAACTAAATATGCAGGGCTTGATGGGTGCACTGAACATGATGAATACTCGCTACTTCATCACCCAAGCACCCGACAACCAGCCAATAGCCGTGCGAAACAACTATGCGTTTGGCAATGCCTGGTTCACGAATAATATATGCTGGGTGAAAAATGCCGACCAAGAGATTGATACCTTGGATGGAATAGATCTACGCAGCACAGCAGCCGTAGACGAACGCTACCGCCCAGTGCTGAAAGAATTCGCTCCAACTGCCGACCCAATGGCCTCAACCGTTGACTTGAAAAGCTACGAACCCAATCACTTGATATATGAAAGCAATGCTTCTGCCGATGGGTTTGTGGTGTTCAGTGAAATATATTATGACAAGGGCTGGAAATGCACTATTGATGGGAAGGATGCTGAATATGTGCGTTGCAACTATGTATTGAGAGGCATGAAAGTGCCCGCAGGCAAACACAAGATTGAATGGATTTTTGAGCCACAAACTTTTAAGACTGGAGAAAGCATGGCCATGGTGAGCAGTATATTGCTTTACGCTCTGTTGTTTGGTGCCATTGGCATGTGGGTGCGTAAGGAAATGGCTGTGAAACCTGTGGTGAAGAAGAAGTAGTCAATCGACTTTGCGTTCCTTGCGAAACCCTTGCGTCTTTGCGTTTCAAAAAACCATTTAACGCAAAGACGCAAAGAAAATACCGCAAAGGCCGCAATTTTTTGTTTCTATACTATTTAGTTTAACAAAAAAGGACACCCATTTCTGGACACCCTTTTTCAATATCATTACCTTATCTGATTAGTTCTCAATCGGCAACAAACCATACTGCTTGCTGTACCACAGTTGCTGTTCTGCAAAGCTGGTAGGGTATTCCACTTTCACATCAGTTATTTTGCCATCCGTCATCACAGGTGTCAGCTTGGGTTGGATGAAGCCTTTGTAGGGAGCCACATTTAGTTTCTTGAAACGCTCTTTCACTTCCTTCAGTAGGTCTTGATCCACCTTCACCCCGTAGTTTTCTATCAGGTTTTTGCCAGCGTCAAAATCACCTGTCGATTTGATGCGTTGGATCTCCCGAAGCAAGTCGCCAAATAGTTTGCGGAGCTTGTCGTAGTCGTTTATTTTTACATAGGTTTTGCCATCGCGTTTCACCAGTTCCACCACCTTGTCTGCCTGGCCTTTTTCAAAGGCCCACTTAGCTACCAACTGGCGATTACGCATGTGAGCTTCTTCCAGGTTCTTGCCCGGTTCCATGCGGTTCAGTTGCAGCATTAGGCCGTTCAGCATATAGTTTTCATATTCGGCTTTGCCACAATCTAAGTCGGGCATCACACCAATATCAACCAGTTTTTTGTCGTAGATATAATACAAAGCAACCAAATCGGCACGGGCTTCTTCCAGTGCATTCTTGTAATTCTTTAAGGCATCCTCGCTCACCCCTTCTTCCAGTTGGCCGCTTGCGTGGCCTATCACTTCGTGCATGTCGGTGTGCAGTTCGCCAGCCAATGCACCGTATTTTTTGGCACGGGCAAGGCAGTTTTCGTCAAAGGCAAATTCCGCCGCACTTGGGCTTTTAGCTCCTTGAATATTATACGATTCTACAATGTTGTTAAGGGCTACACTCTTGCTGCCGTGGGCTTGTCGTATCCAGTTGCTGTTGGGCAGGTTTATTCCGATGGGGGTACTTGGGGCGGCATCGCCACTTTCCACTATCACAGTAATAGCTTTGCCAATGATGCCTTTCACTTCTTTCTTTTTATGGTTGGGTAGCAGGGGGCTGTTGTCTTCAAACCACTGTGCGTTTTTGGCAATGGTTTCAATGCGTTTCGTACCTTCAAAATCTTTCAAACTAACCACACTTTCAAACGTGCCCCGTTTGCCCAATGCATCCTGATATACTTCGATAAAACCATTCACCACATCCAATGTGCTATTCACATCTTTCACCCATTCTATGCAGTATTGATCGAATGTTTTGAGGTCGCCAGTTTTGTAAAAATCAATCAACAAACCGAACACTTTGGCTTGCTGATCGTTTTCGGCTACGGCTTTTGCTTTCTCCATCCAATATACAATCTTCTCGATGGCAGCACCGTACATGCCACCCACCTTCCACACTTGCTCTACCAGCTTACCATTTTTCTTGGTTAGCCTACTGTTCAGGCCATAGCTCAGCGGTTCTTTATCGCCAGGCTTCCCCATTTGTTTGTAAAAATCTTCTACCTCCGCTTCAGTTACTTCACTGTAAAAATTGTTTGCCGAGCCTTTGATGTTGTCGATGCCATCTGCCAAGTTCACGGTCATGGCATCCACTTTTTCGTCCCACATAATGGGCTTGATCCATGTGGCATAATCTGCCCATGTGCGGCCTTCGGGCAATGGCAGGTTCTTGCTGTTTTTTGCCAATTCATTAAAGTATTCAAACGAAAACTCAGGCAACATTTTCTCACTAGCATAGTGGTGATGTATTCCGTTGCTGAACCAAATCTTTTTGAGGTAGGTATCAAACTTGCCCCAGTTTTCACTTTTTTTATCACCCGTGTAGGTGGTGTAGATAGCTTCAAGGGTTTTGCGGATACGCAGATTGTGTTTATACTTTTGGTCGTAAATCATATCGCGACCACACAAGGCTGCTTCGTAGAGGTAATAGGCCAGTTCCTTTTGCTTGGTGGTCAACTTGTCGAAGCCATTGATTTGGTAACGCAGCACCTGCACATCGCCAAAGCGGTCTGCAGCCACTTCAAAGTCGCTAGCTTTTTTTTCTTCGGCTGGTGTGCTGTCGTTTTTGCAGGAGGTGAGTAGTGTTCCCATGATGAGGGTGCAATAAAGTATTTTGTTCATTGGTTTATTTTGATTTGAAGGGTTGCAAAGGTGGGGGCGAAAGCGGTAACACTAAACCGAATTATATAAAACTGCTGAAATGTTCGCACCCGAATGAGAATGGAGCAAATGCTAAAACCAAGGAGCATTAGTCATTTTTGAAATTGTTTAGAATTCCCTAAAAACGGAATCAAGGGCTTAATTGATTTCTAACATAAACAAATCAAAACAACCCCATTAAATCATCAACACCTGGTGTCCTGCTACAAATAAAGCCTTCAGCAAATTTCACATTTATGGTTCTGCCAAAATCTCTTGAACGGGCTATGAGGTATTCTAAGAATTCAGGAGTAGAGATAGGAGTAGTAGGTTCTTCGCTATCAGGGTCGTGAAACTGGCTCTTGTAACAGATCACCGCCTTCATCTTCAATTCTATTTGCGAAGAAATGTCAACCACAAAATCAGGTTTGAGGTAGCGGTCTTGTATGTAGTGGTACATCGCATTTGGTCGCCAAGTCTCTTGTCCATCTTCTATTTTAGGTAGGCCTGAATAAAAACATGCATCGTTCACAAGCTTTGCAGCTCGGCTATGGTCGGGGTGGCGGTCATCGGGGGAATTAGCTAGCACCACATCAGGGCGATATTTGCGTATAGCAGACAACACTTTTAGCATCGTGGAGTTGTTGTGCTCAAAAAATCCATCTCCCAAATCAAGGTTCTCCCGCACAGAAACGCCGAGCACCTTGCTGGCCTCCAATGTCTCTTCCATACGGGTTTCAGCATTGCCTCGTGTACCCAATTCGCCAAGGGTTAAGTCCACTATTCCACATGCGTAACCCTTTTGCAGGTGCTTTAATAGTGTCCCTGAGCAGGCTATCTCCACATCATCGGGGTGGGCTGCAAAGGCTAGCAGATGTAATTTCATGTGGCAAAGCTAAGTTGAAATGGAAGAAGCTGAGGGGTGAATAATACGGAACTTTGAACAATCTTTTTTTGAAATTTAATAAAAAAAATTTGGATATGAGGGTTTTAGCCTATTTTTGCCCCAATCAAGGGCGTTAAGTTTTCTCAGGTAACCTTGCTTAGAGCAGCTGCAACCCGATAACAAATTCATTAACTAAACAAAAAAAAAAATGAAACTCTATGTAGGAAACCTTAGCTTCAAGGCTCAGGAATCAGAATTGTCAAGCTTGTTCTCCGCTCACGGTGAAGTAGCAAGTGTGACTATCATCAAAGACCGCTACACCGGTCGTTCTAAAGGCTTTGCCTTTATCGAAATGGCCAACGAAGAAGGCGGCCGCTCAGCTATCACAGCCCTTCACGATCAAGACTTCCAAACTAGGAAACTGATTGTGAACGAAGCCCGTCCACGTGAAGAGCGTCCAGAACGCCCAGAACGCGGCAACTACGGCGGTGGCGGTGGTCACAGCGACAACAAATGGTAATTTAAGTAATTAGATCCATAAAACAAAAAAGCGACCCAATCGGGTCGCTTTTTTTGTGGTCAAACCTCCGAATCGACTTTTACCGATGCCATCGCTCAAAGCGATGGCATCGGTAAAAGTCGCTGAAAACTATTCAAGAACTTGTTTGTTTTTGCAATATCATGCTCACCAAAATCACGGCTGCCGACTACGATGCGATTGTAAATTACTCAGACAAGCCAGTGCTGATTTACTTTCATGACCCTTTTAGTGGAGTAGGTATGAACACGCGGGGGCTGATACTTTCAGTAGCCGAAGAAATGAATGAAAAGGTTGATGCCTTTGAACTGGATATTGAGGATACGATGGAATTGGCTCCGAATCTTAAACTAAGGATATTACCGATGACCTATCTTTTTGCTAAAGGTAAGTTTGTCCAAAGGATTTTTGGCTATATGAAAAGAGAGCAGTTCATTACAATGTTGGATTGGATAATCCCAAACCAAACACATTACCAAACTTCGAAACAGAAAGAATCGGTTTAACCTTTACAGGGTTTTTAACTCTGTAAAGGTTTTAATAAAAAAAAGGCAGCCTAAGCTGCCTTTCTAAAATCTTGAATCTAGTTCTTACCTGCCCAAGTTACGCAAATACACCATGTGCGACTTCAAAGCCTGCCACATAGTAGGGTATTCGATGTATTGGATGCCATGCTCTTTGCAGGTTTCCATCAGCAGTTTGTTTATCTGTGGGTAATGCACGTGGCTCACTTTGGGGAACACGTGGTGCTCTACCTGAAAATTGAGCCCGCCAAGCAGCCAGCTAAGTGTCTTGCTTCTAGTGGCAAAGTTTGCAGTAGTTTTTATCTGATGCACAGCCCACTCGCTATCAATCCGTTCAGGGTCAGGATATGCAGGACTAACAAAATCAGTATGTTCTACCACGTGTGCCAATTGGAACACGATAGCCAACAACAAACCTAACAAGTACATGGCAAACAGGTAGCCAAGAAAAGCAGGCCAAAAGCCAACCACATAGATAGGTATAATTACAAAGACACCAACGTGGGCTGCTTTTGAAATCCAAAACACAATATGGTCTTCCAGCGTCATGCTTTGCAGGGCTGTATGTTCGGCCAGTTTGCCTGAGAAATACTTTTTGAAATCGCGGTAGAAGACCCAGAAAATAGTGGTAAGTCCATACAGGAACATAGCATAGATATGTTGAAAGCGATGAATTTTATACTTCTTCTGCTTATCGTGTACACGCAAGAATGGCTTCAAGTCTATGTCGTCGTCCATGCCTTCCACGTTCGGGTAGGTGTGATGGTTGATGTTGTGTTTTTGATTCCAGATGAATGCATTGGCCCCAAGGAAATTGATAGTGTAGGCCATTACCCTATTCAATTTTTTACTTTGCGAATAGCTGCCGTGGCCGCCATCGTGCATCATATTGAATCCCATGAGCGACATGCAAATCCCTACGCCACCACAAAGCAATAGCGAAAGTAGAATACTTTGTGGAGTGAAGAAAACGACCCAAATGTAAAAGAGGGCCATGGAAAGTGTGATGACTACCGACTTGATGTAGAGTCTAATATCGCCGGTGGGGTGGATGTTTTTTTCCTTAAAATAATTGTCGATCTTTGATTTTAAGGTATTGTAGAAAACAGCGTTGGTATTGTTAAATTTTACAGTTGACATGTAGTTGTCTTAGTGTCTAAGTTTGGTAAATGACTCGCAAAATACGGCCACAATCAAGCTGCAAAAAACCAAAATTATTAACAATCAGCAAATCAAGTAACTTGGATGGGAAGATGGTAGCAGGTTGATGGTTATTATTCCGTGCTTAAAGCTTGCCTGGTAAAGGTTTGTAAGGTTTTGTTATATTAACAAAGTAGTAAAATAAAGTAAATAATATTGAGCAAAATCATATTCCCCAACTACCTTTTATAATTAGTTCACCCCGCCTCCCTCCATCTCTTCAATTCCCAAAAGCATACCTTACGATATTGGCTCCCATCTGTAACGATTTCAAACGTTTATCAGCCGCGTCTTTGTGTATTTCGGGGTTTTCCCAGCCATCACCAAGGTCGCACTCGTAGTTGTAGAAGCACACCAATCGGCCTTTGCAGGTGATACCAAATCCTTGTGGGGGCTTGTTGTCGTGTTGGTGTATTTTAGGGAGACCATTGGCAAATTCAAAAGCTGTGTGGTAGATGGGATGGTTGAAAGGCAATTCGATAAGGTCCAGTTCAGGGAAGACTTTTTTCATTTCGCGACGGATAAATTTATCCATGCCGTAGCTATCGTTGATGTTGAGGAAGCCCCCAGATTCCAAGTACTTACGTAGGTTTCGGGCTTCTGCATCGCTAAAAAGCATATTGCCATGCCCAGTGATGTGCAGAAGCGGGTAGTTGAAAATTTCAGGACTACCCGGCTCCACTGTTTCTTCGTCGGCAGAAATTGAGGTGCCAAGAGTTTGGTTACAAAACTTGATAAGGTTGGGCAGCGAAGTAGGGCTTAAATACCAATCTCCACCACCGCTGTACTTCAATCTTGCAAGTTTTATTGGCGGCAATGAAAAATTAAATCCATAAAAAATGGACATTGCCAAACATAGGTGGGCAACCTTTTGTAGGTGTTTCATAGTCTTGAGGGGGCAAACATAATCACACAATTGTGAACTTTGTTTTGCCCATTTTTTGTTTTCTCACCTTTTAACCCACAATTTTGACCCTTGATAAAATAATATTTAAGTTTAAATTAAAGTCAAAATATGTCAAGAAGGTCAATAGTGTATTTGGTAGTGGGAGTGAGTCTCAGTTGCATGAATTTTATGTGTGGAGGTGGCTCCTCAATAAATGAAGGCAAAAAAAAAGTAGTTGAACTCCAGTTTACTCAAGCCATTAACGTTTTTAAGAAAGTTTATACTTCCTCGAAAAACCCCGCAGAAAAGGCGGAGGCTGCAATAAATGTAGCGGAGGCTTACCGTTCTCAGGGATTTACTAAGGATGCAGAGCGTTGGTACAACAATGCTATCCGGTTCAAAAGCACTAACCCGCTGATAACTTACCGACTTGCCCAAATCCTTATGTTTCAAGAAAAGTGGGAGGATGCTATTCAAAAAATGCATGACTATCAGAAGCTGAATCCTGATGATACAAATGGGCAGCTAATGATTGACAATTGTGCCCTGGCCTTGAAATGGAGAAAGGAACGCAGCCGCTACATAGTAGAGAACGCGAGGATATTGAATACTAAATTTTTTGATTTTGCCCCAGCCTATTTGAAGAAAGACCAAATCATTTTCACCAGTGACCGCGAAAGCGGAAAAGGGAAAACCCCTTATGGCTGGACTGGCTATAGCTTCTCCGATCTTTACGAATCAGCCAAAAATAAGAAAAACGGCACTTTGGGGTTGCCAGTTTCCATGAAAGGTAAAATTAATACGAAGTTCAACGATGGTTCAGCTCAGTTTGACAAGAAAGGTGTAGGCTATGTAACTCAGTGCAATGGACCTGACGGAAAAGGCAAGCGATGCAATATCTACAAAATAGAACTGAAAGGCAAGGAAGGCTGGGATGAACCTGAACTGCTATCCTTTAACAATGATAGTAATTTCAGTTGTAGCCAACCAACTATCTCTCCCGACGGCAATGTGCTCTATTTCACCAGCGATATGCCTGGCGGGTTTGGCTACAACGATATTTGGTTTGTAACTTATTCAAAAAAATCAAAATCATGGAGCGACCCCATTAATGCTGGGCCAACTATAAACACTGCTATGGATGAAGTGTACCCATGGATGCACGAGGACGGCACCTTGTTTTTTGCTTCAAACGGTCACCCCGGTATGGGCGGCATGGATATTTTTTATGCCACAGGTCAAGGCAAATCGTGGGAAAACGTGAAGAACATGAGGTACCCTATTAACACGGGTGCTGATGACTTTGCACTGATATGCGACGAGAAGAAGGAAACAGGCTACCTCACCAGCAATAGGCCGGGTGGTAAAGGCAACGACGATATCTACTCCTTCAAAATGGGGTCACTTGAAATTGATCTTGTTGGCAAAATAACCGATTGCAAAACTGGGGAACCATTGGCCAACGTAAACATCACCATTACTAACAGCATTGATACTTCAAGAATTCGACTGAAAACGGACGCCACTGGCAGCTACCGGACCAAGAAAAACTTGAAAGCGAATGCAGAGTACAGTGTATATGGTGAGAAAAGAGAAGACTATTATTTTGACTCAAAGGTGTATGATGTCTCAACTTTTAATATTGAAGTATCTACAACACTTCGTCAGGATTTCTGCTTGCGTCAAATCAATTTGGATGAGGTATTCACCGTTAGAGGAATCTATTATGGTTTGGATAGTGCTGACATCCATACACGTGCAATCTCTATGTATATTCTTGATTCCTTGGCTGGCATTTTGGATAAGTACAGCAAAATAACTATTGAGCTTGGCTCGCATACCGACTGCCGTGCCAGTTACGATTATAATATCAACCTAAGTCAACGCCGTGCAGATAGTGCAGTGGCGTATTTGGTGTCAATGGGTATTGATCTGGCAAGGCTGACCGCCAAGGGCTACGGGGAAACCCAACTGACCAACGATTGTGCATGCGAAGGTGAGAAGGAACCTGGAGGTGGCCCATATATTCCATTTATCAATTGCAGCGAAGACATACACCAACTTAATCGCAGAACTACTGTGAGGATTACCGGAAAAAGCTATAAAAAGAAGAAGTAAGCAATTAGCAATAATTTACTAAAGAAATCAAGATGAAAAAAATAACTATAATCCTTTTGCTGGCATTTGTGGCCGGTACTTCGTTCACTGCTCCAAAGCCCAATGAACTGACCATTATGGCCTCTTCGTACCGAATGAAAGACGACGGTACTACACCTGAACTTGATGAATCGCAGTTTTGCCAAATAGAATTCAAAAGTGAGTGTGCAAGTTGTGGGAAGATATACCTTCGTATGGATGGCAAGTTCGCAGGCATCATTGATACCAAATTCAGAAATGTCACCTCATTGGTGAAGAAGCCAGGCACCTACCTATGGACGGCCAAAGACGAAAATGGACAGATTGCAAACGGAGAGGTGATAGCACCTTGAAAAATGTGGGGAATGTGAAAATGTGCGAATGTGTTTTGTCATGTTGAGTTTCATCGAAACATGCGAGACACTTTGACTTCGCTTAGTGTGACTTGAATCTTTTGTCTTAAATCTTACTATCTTAAGTCTTCCTTTGCAAAACCGTGTTATCCTTGGCATAGATCCCGGCACCAATGTGATGGGCTACGGAGCTATCAGTTGCAATGGTAGCAAGGTTACATTGCTTTCATTGGGGGTTATTAAGTTGGATAAAGAGCCGAACCATCCATTGAAACTGAAGGCCATCTTCGAGCAAGTGACCAAACTGATGGAAAACTATAAGCCCGATGAAGTGGCCTTGGAAGCACCCTTTTTTGGAGAGAACGTGCAAAGCATGTTGAAACTTGGAAGGGCACAAGGAGTAGCCATGGCAGCAGCTTTGGTGAAGGATATTCCCATATTTGAATATGCACCCCGCAAAGTGAAAATGAGTATTGCTGGCAGCGGAAATGCAAGCAAGGAACAGGTGGCTGCCATGCTCAAAAACCTATTAAAAATAGAAGCGTTGCCTAAATACTTAGATGCCACCGATGGCCTTGCTGTCGCCTATTGCCATTTTATGCAGAATAATGTGGGCAATAATATTGGAGGCAAAAAAGCAAACGGCTGGGCTGGATTCCTCAAAGACAATCCGGGTAGGTTGAAGTGAGGACTCCTAGTTAAACAGAAACTGTCTCGAATTCGAGATAGTATGTCGGTTTTACTTTACCACTATTTTAGTAATGATAAAAACAAGTATCAATTGTAGTTATCTTGGGTGAGCCGTTAATTTGCAGTCATAATCAAAAAAAGTATGTTCGAGAAACTAGTAGCGTATAAGGACTTTAACTTAAAGGGAAGAGGGTGATGGCTACAGCAGCAGAACTTGGTGCTAAAACCATCAAAAATTCTTTGTTTAACCTGCTGGGTTTTGCAGTAAGTTTCCTTATCAATTTCTTTTCCATACCCATTGTTATTGGCGAAATTGGGATGCATCAATATGGATTGTTTGCTGTGATGTTTATCTTCATTGCCCCGCTCAATCTAGCCAATATGGGATTTGGGGAAGCAACAGTAAAGTTTGTAGCTGAGCATGGTTCATTGGGAAACTTTGACCGTGCCTCAAAGTATATTAGGAATACACTTTTTCTTAACTTGGTTGTAGGAGTTGTCGGGGGCTTAATCCTGGCTTTTTCTGGTACGGCAATCGCTGTTTACTCATTTGATTCTATATCGGCTTCCAACATTGAAGTGATGCAAAGGTGTTTTGTTTGGGTGGCCTTAGGCTGGCTCACCAACCAACTTTCAGCAGTTTTTATGGCAGTGCCTGCCGCTATGCAGAAGTATAGAATTGTGGCCACTGGAAATTTGATAACAAGCTTGATAAACCCTATTTTAGCTATAGTCCTTGTAAAAATGGGCTACGGCTTGGAGGGCTTTGTTTCCGCTACCTTCTTTGCCAATGCGGCAGTGTATTGGTATTGGTTTATTTCTAGCAAAAGGCTGATGAAAAACCAACGACTTTACCCCAAGTATGATAGAGAAACATTCAAGGAAAGTTTTCAGTTTGGTGGTTGGCATATGCTGGCTCAAATAGGTGGTTTGCTTGCCGCACAGTCAGAGAAATTTATTTTGGGAAAATACCTTTCTGTGAAAACGCTTGGTATTTACAATGCATGCTTGCAAATGGAAACCAAAATATATTTAGTGGTTTTCAAACTGATGGAGGTATTGTTCCCGCTTTTTTCTTCTAGCTCCACCAAAAGTGAAGATAAAAGAATGCGAATGCTGCTTTTCTCAGGATGGACTTCCAGCTTGTTGTCATCAGCCTTGCTGCTTCCTTTGGTACCACTCTCGTATGACCTTTTATTACTCTATCTGAAGAGTAAAGAGACGGCAGAGATTGGCTCTTTAGTGTTGGCATACATTGTTGTAGGTGGCACTATTGGCTCAGCTTCCAACAGCAGCTATTTTTATCTCTTGGGAAATAACCGCACAAAGCAAATAGCTTGGCTGGCGGGCATTACAGGTATTGTTACTTTGGCTACTTCTTGGGCTTTAGTACCCATTTATGGGATAAGAGTTGCGGCAGTTTCTGTAATTACTGCCATGATAGCACAAGCCATATTTCTCTCTTGGACTTTATACACTATGTTTGAGAAACGACTTCAATTCAAAGCAATTTTTGTGAATCTATACCTTCCAATTTTTGTTGGCCTTGGGTTCATGTTAGCAGCTACGCATATGGTTGAGTGGCATTCCACAAATTGGATAATGCTGATGGTTTCCTATTCGGGATGGATGCTGGCCATTGGATTAAGCATGGTTTTAGTAGGTCTTCTCACCAAGGATGGACGTACTAATATCGCAGATGCAATCAGTATTTTCAAAGTGGGGATGGAGCAGGTTCGGAAGAAGTAGCTTGCTTAATACACGACTATTTTCTTGGTGGTAGAACTTTCATCACTTAGCAAATTGAGGTGATAAATACCCTTAGCCAAGTGTTCAATATTTATAGTCAATTGGTCGGCCTTTGAAATATTGTTATTTAGATAAACTGCCTTTCCAGCATTATCGAACAGGGTGATTTTTGATACCTTGGTTTTGTTGAACTGAATAAATATATTGTCATCGGTAGGGTTAGGATACACATCAACTTTCGACATGCTTATGTTGTGACCGATAGAGTTTGGCAGCACAAGTTCTGAATCGGCCATTGCACGGTTCAAAATCAATATATCATCAATACATCCATCAAATTGATTGTTAGGGGCAAAAGGGTTAATTGGTGCGTGCCCTGCTCCAATAGTTAGTTCTTGGTCGGTGTTTACAGAGGTAGTTCCCCATGTGCCATTTGATGAGGCAAAACTTCCTTTCTCTCCATCTAAGAATAGTTTTACCCTATTTGAATCTGAAAGACTTCCATCAACAACAAAGGTGAATTTGTACCAATTGCCTGGAACAACTGATTTGTTGCTTTTCATGCTTAGCCATCCTGCTGTGCCCAAGTTGGAAGTTGAAGGAGTTGAGTGTAAAGTTCCCCTCAAAGTGCCATCGTCCCAAAGCATTACATACCATTGATAAGGGCCATTTCCGCCAGCGGCTTTAGCTACAATAAATGAAGCATTACCTGCTGCGGGTAATGATGCCGTATTGAACCAGCCGCCAACACTGAATTTTGCTACAGTTCTACAAAACACTGAATCAAGAATATCACCTACCCGAATATATTGTGAACTGCCATTAAAGCAAACGGCTGAATTGGAATCTTTATCATGCCCTGCTGAGTAGGAAGGACTCCCCATATTCGTTGTACTAAAACTATACACACTTGAGTCATTCGTGTTGCCTCTGAATGGAATATAAACCAACCAGTAACAGAAAATTTTGCGGTGCTTCGATTAAATACGGTATCTAAAACATCTCCAAACAAACCATACTGGCTGGACCCATCGAAATAGAAAGCTCCATTGACATTCCCATTTCTGTCAGGAACTGCAATTGGACCTCCACTCAAAGAGCCATTGAATCCGTTAGGGGTTGTATCATTAGCATTATTGTTGAATAAATAGTGGGCTAGTGTGTCAGTAGTTGCAGTTGCTTTAGCTCCGAATACGAATAAGATGGAGACCAATCAAATGTTTTTCATATAAATAATAGTTCTAGCAAATATGGTCATAAACCAAAGACTTGCATTTTTTTTTAGCCTAATAACACATAGGCTAAGGCTCTGCTATTGAAATTAGCTACCCCACCCCATCTTTGCGGGGCATTTCCTTTTCACCTGAAAAATAATTTTTGCTCCTGTACAATATTCGTAACTTTTTTGCGTTTCAAAGGTTTATCAACATCAAATATTCAATCTAAAAATCATTCAATCATTTATGACAATTGCAAACATCCTCTGGGCCGACGACGAAATAGAATTGCTGAAACCCCACCTCCTTTTCCTGAAAAGCAAAGGCTACGAAGTAACCCCTGTGACTAATGGCCTTGATGCCGTGGAAGAAGTGAAGAATACTAGCTTCGACTTAGTGTTTCTTGACGAAAATATGCCCGGCATTTCTGGCCTAGAAGCATTAACCAGGATAAAGGAAATAAGTGATGTGCCTGTGGTGATGATTACCAAAAACGAGGAAGAATCGATCATGGAGGAGGCTATTGGCAGCAAGATAGCCGACTACCTAATAAAGCCAGTGAACCCAAACCAGATACTGCTCTCCATCAAAAAAATATTGGACAACAAACGGCTTACAAGCGACAAAACTAACCAATCGTACCAGCAGAATTTTGGGCAAATAGGAATGGCACTGAACGATAAAATGAACTTTGAGGAATGGGTAGCAATGTATCGCAAACTCATCTATTGGGAACTGGAACTAGACAGTGCACATGACAACCAAATGGGTGATATATTGGCTATGCAAAAGCAGGATGCCAACCACAACTGGACACGATTTATACAAGATAACTACGTAAAGCTATTGAATGCAAATGACCCCCAAGGTCCCGTTTTCAGCCACCAACTGATGGCCAAGATGGTGTTTCCCCTGCTCGACCAGCCAGAACCTGTATATTTCATCTTAATAGATAACCTCCGCTACGACCAGTGGAAAATTATCCAGCCAATTATATCAGACTACTGCAAGGTGGAGAGTGACGATGTGTATATGAGCATATTACCCACCACTACCCACTATTGCCGAAATGCTCTGTTTGCCGGCTTGCCTCCAAATGAGATTGAGCGTCGTTTCCCTAGCCTTTGGAGCAACGATGAAGACGAGGGAGGCAAGAACCTGCACGAAGAAGAATTTTTAAAAGAGCACTTAAAACGCGTAGGAAAAGATGTAAAAACTAGCTATACCAAGATAACCAACCTCGACAACGGCAAGAATTTAGCGGAAAACATCACAAACCTGAACACGAATAAGTTCAATGTCATAGTTTATAATTTCGTGGATATGTTGAGTCATGCCCGAACCGAGATGGGCGTCATAAAGGAGTTGGCCGAAGACGAGCCTGCTTACCGTAGCATCACCAAATCATGGTTTGAGCATTCGCCACTATTTGAGATTATCAAAAAAATAACTCAGAAGAAGGTGAAGATAGTGATAACCACTGACCATGGCAGTATCAGGGTAAAAGAGCCAGTGAAAATAATTGGAGATCGCAATACTACCGCCAACTTGCGGTATAAGCAAGGCAAGAACCTGAACTACGAAAAGAAGCAAGTGTTCGAACTTCGCAACCCTGCCGATGGCTTGTTGCCTAAGCCACATGTCAGCAGCACTTTTGCCTTTGCCTTTGAAGACCAATTCTTTGCCTACCCTAACAATTACAATCACTATGTGAACCTTTACAAGAATACCTTTCAGCATGGCGGCATTTCGTTGGAGGAGATGCTGATACCTATGATAGTGCTGAGTAGTAAGTGAGAATAGGCATTATAATTCAGAGTATCTGAGATAATTTATTAGAGGCAAGTTTGGAAACACGAAGGTAAAGTCTTACTTTTGCAGTCCTTTTTCAGACAGGCATCTTCATTTGAAGCTTCTATTTTATTGATTACCAAATACTAACACCCTGCGATTCCGTGGGGTGGGCTTGTTTGCCATCCGTATGGAAAAGGACTGTCTGAAAGAAGGATAAATTTTATTGAGCAAAAAATGGCAAAAGCTACAACACCCAAAAACCAGCAAGCTGCCCCACAAAGGGAACGCATCAATTTCGCCACACAGAAGACCATCATCGACTACCCCGATTTTCTTGACGTTCAATTAGAATCGTTTAGGGAATTTTTCCAATTGGAAACTCCACCTGAAAATAGGAATCACGAAGGGCTATTCAAAGTTTTTCAGGAAAACTTTCCTATCAACGATTCACGCAGCATTTTTTTACTTGAATTTCTAGATTATTTTGTAGACCCTCCACGTTACAGTTTAGAAGAGTGCATTGAACGCGGACTTACTTATGGTGTGCCTCTGAAAGCCAAGCTAAAACTTAGCTGTAGCGACAAAGAGCATGAGGACTTCAAAACAATTGTTCAGGATGTGTACCTTGGTACTATTCCATACATGACACCAAAAGGTACATTCATTGTGAATGGTGCCGAAAGGGTAATTGTATCGCAGCTTCACCGTTCGCCTGGAGTATTCTTTGGGCAGAGCTACCACACCAATGGCACTAAACTATATTCGGCTAGGATTATTCCTTTCAAAGGAAGCTGGATTGAATTTGCCACGGATGTGAACAATGTGATGTATGCATACATTGATCGTAAAAAGAAATTCCCAGTAACTACGCTACTTCGTGCTATCGGTTACCAATCAGATAAGGATATCTTGAACCTGTTTGACCTTGCCGAAGAAATTAAAGTATCGAAAGCTGGACTGAAAAAGGTACTTGGTCGCAAGTTGGCCGCTCGTGTGCTTCGCACTTGGGTGGAGGATTTTGTGGATGAAGATACCGGTGAGGTAGTGTCTATTGACCGTAACGAAGTGATCATCGAACGTGATACCCCGCTGGAAGATGACCATATTGATGCTATTATGGATGCTGGTGTGAAAACCATTATCCTGCACAAAGAAACTGAAAACTCAAACGACTTTGCAATCATTTTGAATACCTTACAAAAGGATACGTCAAACAATGGTAAAGAAGCGGTTGAACAAATATATCGCCAACTGCGTAATGCAGAAGCACCCGATGAAGAGACCGCCCGTGGCATCATTGAAAGATTGTTCTTCTCAGATAAGCGTTATGACCTTGGTGAAGTAGGCCGCTACCGTATTAATCGCAAACTTGGCAAAGACACCAGCATGGCCACTAAGGTGTTAACTAACGATGACATACTTGCCATCATTAAGTACCTGATTGACCTGAGTAACAGCCACGCTGATGTGGACGATATTGACCACTTATCAAACCGCCGTGTTCGTACGGTGGGCGAACAGTTGTATGCACAGTTTGGAGTTGGTTTGAGCCGTATGGCTCGTACCATCCGTGAGCGTATGAACATTCGTGACAATGAGGTGTTCACGCCTACTGATTTGATTAACGCCAGAACATTGAGTTCGGTTATCAATTCATTTTTTGGAACGAACCAACTGAGCCAGTTCATGGACCAAACGAACCCACTGGCCGAAATAACCCACAAACGCCGCCTTTCTGCCCTTGGCCCTGGTGGTTTGAGTCGTGAGCGTGCAGGCTTTGAGGTGCGTGACGTACATTATACCCACTACGGTCGGTTGTGTACCATCGAAACACCTGAAGGACCAAACATCGGACTGATTTCTTCGCTTTGTGTTCACGCCAAAATCAACGGCATGGGATTCATTGAAACCCCCTACCGTAAAGTAGATAAAGGACAGGTGACGGGAGAAATTGTATATGTGAGTGCCGAGGACGAAGAAGGAAAAACCATTGCCCAGAGCAATGTGGAGGTGAATGACAAAGGTGGATTTGCTACCGAAACGGTGAAAGCCCGTAAAGAAGGTGACTTCCCGATGGTGAATCCAGCCCAACTTGACTTGATGGACGTAGCTCCTAACCAGATTGTGTCTATTGCCGCTTCCTTGATTCCTTTCTTGGAGCATGACGATGCCAACAGAGCCCTGATGGGTTCGAATATGCAACGTCAGGCTGTGCCATTGTTGAATCCAGAAGCTCCTATTGTTGGAACTGGTTTGGAAGGCCGTGTGGCTCGTGACAGCCGTAGCATGTTGAATGCGGAAGGCGAAGGCGAAGTGGTTTATGTAGACTCAAATGAAGTACATATCCGCTACGACCAATCAGAAGAAGACAAAATGATGTCTTTCTCGCCTGATGTGAAAGTGTATAAATTGACTAAATTCCGTAGGACGAACCAAAACACATGTATAAACCAACGAGCCATTGTAAGCAAAGGACAGCGGGTGAAAAAAGGCGATATTTTGGTCGAAGGTTATGCTACCCAGCAAGGTGAATTGGCCTTGGGTCGCAACCTGAAAGTAGCTTTCATGCCTTGGCAGGGCTTCAACTTTGAGGATGCCATCGTTATCTCTGAAAAAGTAGTACGTGACGACTGGTTTACTTCTATTCACATTACCGAGTACGAATTAGAAGTGAGGGATACAAAACGTGGTGAAGAAGAACTGACCAATGATATCCCTAACGTGAGCGAAGAAGCCACTCGTAATCTAGACGAAAACGGACTTATTCGCGTAGGTGCTGAGGTGAAGGAAGGGGATATTTTGATTGGGAAAATAACTCCAAAAGGCGAAACTGAACCATCGCCTGAGGAGAAACTGCTTCGTGCCATCTTTGGCGATAAAGCAGGCGATGTGAAAGATGCATCGCTTAAAGCCCCACCGTCAACTAATGGTGTAGTTATAGAGAAGAAACTTTTTACTCGTGCTAAAAAAGAGAAGAACAAGCAGGAGGAAAAAGTTCGTATCACCAAATTGGAAGACTCGCACAACAAAGTGTTGAGTCAACTGAAAGGTATATTAGTAGAGAAACTCTTCAACATTGTGAACGGCAAAACTTCTCAAGGTGTCTTTAATATCTTCAATGAAGAGTGTATACCAAAAGGTGTGAAGTTCACACAGAAACAGCTGCAAGAACTTAACTACTCCGTAGTGAACACAAGCGGATGGACGACTGATAAAGTGAAGAACGAAATACTGAAAGGCATCATCAACAACTACAAGATGAGGGCTAACGAAGAGATTGCCGCATTCAAACGCGATATGTATGCTTTGAGTGTTGGCGACGAACTTCCATCAGGCATTTTGAAAATGGCCAAGATTTATATAGCCACCAAGCGTAAGCTGAAAGTGGGCGATAAAATGGCCGGACGCCACGGTAACAAAGGTATAGTAGCCCGAATTACCCGCGAAGAAGATATGCCATTCATGGAAGACGGCACTTGTGTAGATGTGGTATTGAACCCATTGGGTGTGCCTTCGCGTATGAACTTGGGTCAGATATATGAAACAGTGTTAGGTTGGGCTGGCCAAGAGTTGGGATTAAAATTCGCCACTCCAATTTTTGACGGAGCCACACAAGCAGACATTGATGGATATGTAGAAAAAGCTGGCATACCAGCCAATGGCCAAACTTACCTATACGATGGATTGACAGGCGACCGTTTCCACCAGAAAACAACAGTAGGTATTATTTACGTCTTGAAACTCGGGCACATGGTTGACGACAAGATGCACGCTCGTTCTATCGGCCCATATTCACTCATCACACAGCAGCCTTTGGGTGGTAAAGCCCAGTTTGGTGGTCAGCGTTTTGGTGAGATGGAGGTTTGGGCACTGGAGGCCTTTGGTGCCGCCAACATATTGCAAGAAGTGCTTACTGTGAAGTCGGACGATATAGTGGGCAGAGCCAAAACTTACGAAGCAATCGTGAAAGGCGATAACATGCCAGCCCCTGGTATCCCTGAATCATTCAACGTTTTGATACACGAACTACGAGGACTTGGACTGGATATAGCTTTGGAATAGGGGAGTTGATAAATAATTTAGGATTATAGACATAAGACTAAATCAGCTAACGAATCATCGAATTTCCAAATTAACAAATTACCGAATCAACATAATGTCATATATAAATAAAAAAGATGTAAAACTGAAAAGCAATTTCACCAAGGTGAGGATATCATTGGCCTCTCCTGAGTTGATTTTGCAACGTAGCTATGGTGAGGTTTTGAAACCCGAAACCATCAACTACCGTAGCTATAAGCCCGAAATGACCGGACTTTTCTGCGAACGAATTTTCGGCCCAGTAAAAGATTTTGAATGCCACTGCGGCAAATACAAACGCATACGCTACAAAGGCATTGTGTGCGACCGTTGTGGTGTAGAGGTAACCGAGAAGAAAGTTCGTCGCGAACGCATGGGACATATAAACCTTGTAGTGCCTGTTGCTCACATTTGGTATTTCCGTTCGTTGCCCAACAAGATTGGCTACCTCATTGGGCTACCTACTAAAAAGCTGGACACTGTTATCTATTACGAAAGGTACGTGGTTATCAATCCGGGCGTGAAAGAAGCTGATGGCATTGCTAGGCTTGACCTGCTTACAGAAGAGGAATATTTGGATATATTGGATGCCTTGCCAAAAGAGAACCAGCACCTTGATGATAAAGACCCTAACAAGTTTGTAGCCAAGATGGGTGCTGAAGCCCTTTGGGATTTATTGGTTCGCATAGATTTAGACAACTTAAGCTATACTTTGCGTAACCAAGCTGCTAACGAAACTTCGCAGCAACGTAAGAGCGAAGCTTTGAAGCGTTTGAAAGTAATCGAAAGCTTCCGTTCGGCTAGGGACCACGGGGTGGAAAACAAGCCCGAGTGGATGATTATGCGGATGCTACCAGTTATACCACCAGAGTTGCGTCCACTCGTGCCATTGGAAGGTGGCCGATTTGCTACTTCCGATTTGAATGACCTTTACCGTCGTGTAATTATTCGTAACAACCGTTTGAAAAGGTTGGTAGATATAAAAGCCCCTGAAGTAATCCTTCGTAACGAAAAGAGGATGCTGCAAGAGGCCGTAGATTCGTTGCTTGACAACACACGTCGTGCTAGTGCCGTGAAAAGCGATGGCAACCGCCCATTGAAATCTTTGAGCGATATGCTGAAAGGCAAGCAAGGTCGTTTCCGTATGAACCTATTAGGTAAAAGGGTTGACTATAGTGGTCGTTCGGTTATTGTAGTAGGGCCTCACTTGAAACTGCATGAGTGCGGTATCCCAAAAGGGATGGCGGCTGAGCTTTTCAAGCCATTTATTATTCGCAAACTGCTGGAACGAGGTATTGTAAAAACAGTGAAATCAGCCAAGAAATTGGTTGACAAAAAAGAGGCTGTTGTTTGGGATATTCTTGAAAATATATTGAAAGGACATCCCGTAATGCTGAACCGTGCCCCTACACTGCACAGGTTGGGTATCCAGGCTTTCCAGCCAAAATTGATTGAGGGCAAAGCGATACAACTACACCCATTGACATGTACTGGTTTCAACGCCGACTTTGACGGTGACCAAATGGCTGTGCACGTACCATTGGGTAATGCAGCTGTGTTGGAAGCCCAGCTTCTGATGTTGGCTCCTCACAATATATTGAACCCTGCCAACGGGGCACCTATTGCCGTTCCTTCGCAGGACATGGTGCTTGGACTTTACTACATGACCAAAGGCCGCAAATCAACCAAGACTGAAAAGGTGAAAGGCGAAGGCATGAAGTTCTACTCAGCCGAGGAAGTAATTATTGCCTACAACGAAGGCAGTGTCGACTTGCACGCACATATCACCGTGAAAGCAAATGTGCTGGAAGACAATAGCGAAATTGTATTCAAAAATATAGATACAACCGTTGGCCGTGTGATACTGAATCAGGTAACTCCTCACGAAATTGGATTCTTGAACACATTGCTGACCAAGAAAAGCTTGCGTGATATCATCGGCGAAATAATCAAGAAAACTGGTGTGGCTCGTACTGCACAATTCCTTGACGATATTAAAAATCTTGGTTACCATTATTCGTTCAAAGGTGGACTTTCATTCAACTTGAGCAATGTGCGTATTCCTGATGAAAAAGCCCAGTACATCAAAGAAGCATCGGCAGAGATCGCTGGTATTTCGGAGAACTACAACATGGGTTTCATCACCAACAACGAACGCTACAACCAAGTAATTGACACATGGACTCGTGTGAATAACCGACTGTCGGACGTGTTAATGAAACACTTGGCCGAAGACCAACAAGGCTTCAATCCTATCTATATGATGTTGGATTCAGGAGCCCGTGGTAGTAGGGAACAAATTCGTCAACTAGGCGGAATGAGGGGACTGATGGCCAAGCCTCAAAAGAACCTTACCGGTTCAGGTACAGGAGAAATCATTGAGAACCCAATTCTTTCTAACTTGAAAGAAGGACTCTCGGTACTGGAATACTTTATATCCACCCACGGTGCTCGTAAAGGTTTGGCAGATACCGCCCTCAAAACGGCGGATGCTGGTTACCTAACCCGTCGTTTGCACGATGTGGCTCAGGATATCATTGTACACAACAACGATTGCGGCACACTAAGGGGAATACCTGCCGTCGCATTCAAAGAGAATGAAGAAATAATAGAAAGCCTTTACGACAGGATACTCGGCCGTGTATGTCTACACGACATATATGAACCACTGAGCGGCAACTTGATTGTTTCAGGAGGTACGGAATTGACTGAAGACCTTGCCGAGCAAATAGAAAATTCACCTATCGAAATGGTGGAGATACGCTCGGTGCTTACTTGCGAAGCAAAACAAGGTGTGTGTGCCAAATGCTATGGCCGCAACTTGGCCACTGGTCGAATGGTGCAACGTGGTGAATCGGTTGGTGTAATTGCTGCTCAGTCAATTGGTGAGCCAGGAACACAGCTTACCCTTCGTACCTTCCACGGTGGTGGTGCAGCGGCACACATGGCATCAGAAAGCACGATGCAAGCCCGCTTTGCTGGAACAGTAGAATTGGAAGAAGTGAAGACCGTTAAATACAAGTCGGAAAAAGAAGGAGCAGACAACGCATTGGTAGTGACCAGTCGCCAAGGTGAGATACGCATCATGGACGAAAAGACCGGACAGGCCATCATCACGAACAATATTCCTTACGGTTCTCACCTTTTTGTGAAACACGGACAGCAGATAGCCAAAGGTGATGTGATCTGTTCTTGGGATCCGTTCAACGCAGCTATGCTATCAGATGTGCCTGGAAAAATAAAGTACGACAACCTGATTGATGGCATCACCTACCGCGAAGAAACAGATGAGCAGACAGGTCACAAGGAAAGCGTAATCATTGAAAGTAAAGACAAGACCAAGATACCTATGATGCTGCTGGTAGATGCCAAAGGCAACACCTTGAAAGAACTGAACTTGCCAATGGGTGCCCACATGATGGTGAGCGATGGCGATAAAGTGCTAGCCGGACAGGTGCTGGTGAAAATACCTCGTACTATCGGTAAAACTCGTGATATCACTGGTGGTCTGCCTCGTGTTACTGAGCTTTTCGAAGCACGTAATCCAAGTAACCCCGCTGTTGTATCTGAGATAGATGGTGTGGTTGAATATGGTGGCATCAAGCGTGGCAATAGAGAGATAGTAATAATCAGCCGCGATGGAGAAACCAAGCGTTACATGGTATCACTCAGCAAGCACATCTTGGTGCAGGATGGTGACTACATTCGTGCAGGTATGCCATTGAGCGATGGAGCTATTACTCCACAGGATATTCTTCGTATTCAGGGAACACTCGCTTTGCAGATGTATATCATTAACGGTATTCAGGAGGTGTATCGCCTGCAAGGTGTGAAAATAAGCGATAAACATGTGGAAGTTATTGTGCGTCAAATGATGCAGAAAGTAACTGTGTTCGACCCAGGAGATACCCGATTCCTTGAGTTAGAAAATGTTGACAGGTTCGATTTCAACGATCAGAACGATTGGATATTTGACAAGAAAGTAATAACAGAATCTGGTGATAGCACCACCATGAAAGCCGGAATGATAGTGAACGCTCGTAAGCTGCGTGATGAAGTGTCGATGCTGAAACGCAAGGATATGAAACTGGTTGAATTCCGTGACGCCCGCCCAGCCACTGCCACGCAGTTGCTGCAAGGTATCACCAAGGCTTCACTTGGAACGCAGAGCTTCATGAGTGCGGCCTCGTTCCAGGAAACGACCAAGGTGTTGAACGAAGCAGCGGTAGGAGGCAAGATAGACGAGATGCTCGGCTTGAAAGAAAACGTTATCGTTGGCCACCTTATACCAGCCGGTACTGGTCTCCGCGACTACGAAAAACTCATCGTGGGTAGCCAAGAGGAATTTGAAGCCCTTGCAGCCTCCAAAAAGGAAAGCAAGAAAGAAGCAGCAGCTTTGGCATAATGAGTGAGTTTGCCATGCTAAGTATATCGAAGCATGACAGCCAAATCACATGATAATAGAAACGGCCGCCCTGAAAAGGGTGGCTGTTTTGGGTTACTGAAAATTAACGAATCCAGTTTGAGTGTGCCCCCCGCGGAACAATAAAACAACGGAGGTCGCCGCCCACCGTGCATAGCCGAACGACTGAAAAGTTTATCGCCAGAGGAGGCGGAAAAACTGTTGAAGGGGTGGGGTAAAACTATTACATTTGCAATTGAATATGCGACTTAAATCATCCATATACCTCAAAATGGGTGGCTATGGATGAAAAAATCATCCATATAACTGAGTTATTGTCAAGTTAAAAAAATAAGAGCGGTTAATTAAGGCTGACCGCCTTAAGTGAAAATATAAGTATTTGTAAAAGTGGAGACCAGAAACCACTAATAAAACAGGGCGACACCGAAAAGCTAAAGGAGTAGAGAATTTAATATAAAAATAATAAATATGAAAAAAATACACTTAACAACAATTGCAATATTAGGAATTGTAGTTTTATCTAATGCACAAACTCAGGTCGGCAATTTTAGCCCAAAAAATATTGTTGGAGGAATAGGTCAAATACTTACAATTTCAGGTAATGGATTCGGAAATCAACAAGGAACAAATTTTATTTCTTTCATTCAGGAATCAGCTACTTATATGGATGCTAGCCAAGGCAGAGCATTAAAATACATCAGTTGGATAGATGCCAAAATTGAAGTAGAAATGCCTTGTGCCTTTTCAGGAAAGATTCATGTGAATATTGGAGGGATTGACTACATTTCGAATGATACATTGCAAGTAAAAGCTAATTTACAAAATAGAACGGTTAACCCCCTCGACTATACATACCTGACTGACCAAAATAAAAAAGGTGGTTATACCTGGTATATACATCGTCAATTCTGGGAGATTCCTGCAGCCAAGGATGCAATAGAGGCCGTTTTTAAAGAATTCAGATGTAAAACAGGTGTGAACTATATATTGGCTAACGAACCTTCAGATGCCGCACTTACGCTAAGTGATAATATTAATTTAATTGCACCTGATGCTACACTAAGTTCAGTTGGTTATTGCTATAGTTTATGGAACAATTGCATAGTTGGATCGATCAAGTTTTATCAAACAAAATCCATGGATGTTGGTATGTCAACCAAGGAAGATTGGTATTTTGGAAATGGGAAGGTGCCAAATGGTAAAGCCAAATTTAGATACGTATTAATGCATGAACTTGGACATTCCCTCGGTTTAGGGCATGTGAATGAAATTGGTCAAACTATGTACCCATCAGTTACCAACCTTCCTTCCAACAACTGGAGTGAAAGAGATAGCATTACAACTGAAGAAAAATTAGCAATTTCACACTTTGTAAAATTATCACAAGATTTTACATTCAGAGGATGTGGTATTAGCCCGCTTTCAAAAATTTCAAATTGTGAATATGTATATGGATTAGGTTCGGGTACTGAAAATGTATATAAAATTCGGCAATTTAATATTTTTCCGAACCCATGCAATGGCAACTTCAAAATTGAAATGGATAATAGTATTACAAACCTTGTCAATATAGAGATTTACAGTTTAGTAGGAAGAAAAATTCTTACGATACCAAATATCAAACAACAAAACCCTATCGAAATAAACCTTGCTGAACTTCCAAAAGGAACATATTTGGCTAAAATTAACACTAGAGAGACAGTTTATACTGAAAGAATAATAATTCAATAGCAAACTTTTATAAATGACAAAAAATAACATGCCCATAACAGTGGTCAAAATCAATTGCTGTATTGATTTTTAATGAAACATTTGTAATTTTTACAGGTTTTGTGGTGGCATGACGGAGACGGAATTCAAAACCGCACCTGCTTATGCCCCCGGAACGTAATAAGCAACCCTAACAGACGACACGGAATGAAAAATAGTATACTGACTTTATTCTCCCTTGTTGCAATCCAAGCATTGACTTATGGACAACAGGAAGCAAAAACAAATGACGGAAAAACAGTTTTGTTATATGAAGATGGCACTTGGTTTTATGCTGACAGCATTCCATTATATAACCTTAAGGCAACAAGCATTACGAAATTAGAACTCCCGAAAGCTAATTCCAAAGACAAAATTATTACGCATACAGGTTATTCGCTTTTATTCAACGAAACACACGAACAAGCAAATTGGGTGGCCTATGACCTTACAAAAGCAGAAACAAATAAACTTTGTGAACGGACGAACAAATTCATTGCAGACCCAAAAGTGAAAACCGGATCTGCATCTGACAAAGATTACGAAGGCTCTGGTTACGACAGAGGGCACTTAGCACCCGCCTCTGATATGGGTTGGTCATCTACCACAATGGCTGAATCGTTTTACTATAGTAATATGAGTCCGCAGACACCTAGTTTCAACCGAGGTATATGGAAAAAATTGGAGGAGCTCGTTCGTACTTGGGCAATTGAAAACAATACTGTTTACATTGTTACTGGACCAGTATTAACAAATGGGCTTCAAACAATTGGACCCAATAAAGTTTCTGTTCCAAATTATTATTACAAGGTAGTGTTAGATTACAGCGAACCAAATATAAAAGGTATTGGTTTTATACTTCCAAATATTGGCTCAGAAGAACAACTTCAATATTACGCTGTATCAATTGACAGTGTTGAAAAATTGACGGGAATTGACTTCTTCCCATTGTTACAAGACGAACAAGAAGAATTAATTGAAAAAACACTTTGTATTAACTGTTGGTCTTGGAAGAGTATCAAAACAGCAAGTGAAAAGAACAAAAATAAAGCAACAGAATCCGCTCAATGTAATGGAATAACAAAAGCTGGAGAGAGATGTAAAAACAAAACACTGAACCATAGCGGATATTGTTATCATCACGAAGGGCAAATAAATAGCGACACTCCGAAAAACAATACCCAAGAAATTAAGAGCCAGTCAAATGAACCTACAAAAAGCAGCTCAACTGCAGCTCAATGCTCTGGAACTACTAAATCTGGTAGTAGATGCAAAAGAAGGACTACCAACTCAAGTGGAAGGTGTTACCAACATTAGAGAAAAATTAGGACTGAATCAAACAACCGTTCGACATCGATCAAATAAGTAAAGTGTAGTACAAAATTTCAAGAAAAGAAGGGTCTATCTTGTTTGACAAGTAACAATCGTGATAAATAGTTAGGTGTATTTGACCAACCAAATTTTGGAGATCAATTGCCTTTACCTGGTAGATTTATCTGCTACAATCAATCACGCTGAATGGAGGCGAAGGACAAACGCTGAGGCTGGTTTAAGAATAAAATCATACCTTGTAGTTCGTTAGAAGTTGGGCTGCGTATTGTACTTGCTGTAAAAATCAACAATTACCTGTACCGCATCTTCGGCCTTGTCTACCACCTTGAACATGTCAAGGTCATCGAGTTTGATGTTGTTATTTTCGACAAGCATGGTTTTTTTTATCCAGTCCACCAAGCCACCCCAATAACTGCTGCCCACCAACACAATTGGAAACTTGCCAATCTTTTGGGTTTGGATGAGTGTGAGGGCTTCAAACAATTCGTCCATAGTGCCAAAACCGCCGGGCAGCACAATGAAGCCTTGGGAATATTTCATAAACATTACTTTGCGGACAAAGAAATAATCGAAGTTGAGCAGTTTGTCGTGGTCAATGTATGGGTTGTTATACTGCTCAAAAGGCAGTTCAATGTTCAACCCCACACTCTTGCCCTCTCCACGCCTTGCACCTTTGTTACCTGCTTCCATGATGCCGGGGCCGCCACCTGTTATCACCCCGAAACCTTTCTTGGTTAATAGGCATCCAATATCTTCGGCAAGTAAGTAATATGGGTTGTCAGTTTTGGTGCGAGCCGAGCCAAAGATGCTCACACAAGGCCCAATTCGGCTCATCTTTTGGAAGCCATCCACAAACTCGCTCATGATGCGGAACACCATCCACGAATCGGTAATTTTTATCTCAGGCCAGTTGCGGTGCTCAAATGCCTCGCGAATCTTTTGTTCATTTTCGTTGTCTGTCATTGTGCTGCGAAAATAGGGTGAGTTGATCCGTTGATTTGGCAATTAGTTAATTCGTTAATGGCAGTGCAAATGGCAATCTTGGCAATTTGCAAATCAATGGCTTAGATAATCAGCACTTCAGCAGATTACCGAATCATCGAATAATCTTATTATCAAATTGCTCAATCTCCCTACATTTGCCCTTCAAAAGACTAACCCCAATCTTTACATCATAATGGAAATTAAAGAAATACGAGAGCTAATCAAGTTTGTATCGCTGAGCGGTGTAGCCGAAGTGGAGCTAAACCAAGGCGATTTTAAGCTTGTAATTAAAACCACCAATGGCATGGCTCCCATGGTGATGCAGCAGCAACCTATCTATGCTCAAGCACCTCAGCAAATAGCCACACCTATAGTTCAGAATGCAGGAGCACCTGAAGCCATTGCAGCCGCACCTGTTGCCGAAAGTGCAGGAAATACGCTTATCGTAAAATCGCCCATGATAGGCACGTTTTACCGAAGTGGTAGCCCCGACAAGCCGCCGTTTTTCAACGTAGGCGACGAAATAAAAGTAGGCTCAGTAGTTTGCGTTATCGAGGCCATGAAACTATTCAACGAAATAGAAAGTGACGTGGCTGGCCGTATTGTGAAAGTGATGGTGGACAATGCCAACCCAGTGGAATATGACCAACCGCTTTTCCTTGTTGAGCCGGTTTAAGCCAATGTGCTGATGTGCTAATACCTTTCAACCCTAAATAATTACCGTACTAACAGGATGGCCAAAGAGGAAAATTTAATTGTGAAGCTCACATTTGATTTTGCCGTAAATGTGCTGGATGTAACAGAAGCATTGGAAGCAAAGCATCGTTACGCTTTGGCGAATCAGCTAACCAAATCAGGAACATCAATTGGGCAAACGTCCGGGAATCGCAGAGTTGCGAAAGCAGGGCTGATTTCATTCACAAGATGAAAATAGCCGTCAAAGAAGCAGAAGAAACACACTATTGGCTTGACCTGCTCGCAGCTAAGAAATACTACGACACTAGTGAACACAAAAATCAGTTACTATCAATTATGAAAGTTCTGTCAAAGATAATTGCAAGTGTCCACCGAGGAAAATAACCCCATCAACCTATCTGCTATCAGCACATCTCCCCATCGGCATATTAGCACATCAACTCATCAGCATATCTCCGCATCAGCACATCAACCCATGTTCAAAAAAATACTTATAGCCAACCGTGGCGAAATAGCCCTCCGCATTATTCGTACTTGCAAGGAAATGGGCATCAAGACCGTTGCTGTTTACAGCACTGTGGACAAGGAAAGTCTGCACGTTCGCTTTGCTGATGAAGCTGTGTGCATTGGCCCAGCCCCCAGTCCGCTTAGCTACCTCAATATCCCCAATATAATAGCTGCAGCTGAAATAACCAATGCCGACGCAATACATCCAGGCTATGGTTTCCTGAGCGAGAATGCCAAGTTTTCGGAGATATGTCGCAAACATGGTATTAAGTTTATTGGAGCAACCCCAGAGCAGATAAACAGCATGGGCGACAAAGCCAATGCAAAGGCAACTATGAAAGATGCTGGTGTGCCACTTATTCCGGGTAGTGATGGATTGCTTGAAGATACAAAGGAAGGCAAAAGGGTGGCAGTAGAAGTGGGTTATCCTGTAATCATCAAGGCTACGGCAGGTGGTGGTGGAAGGGGTATGCGTATCATTTGGAAAGAGGAAGATTTTGATGCTGCTTGGGATAGTGCCAGACAGGAAAGCAAGGCCGCTTTTGGCAACGATGGTATTTACCTTGAGAAGTATATTGAAGAGCCACGCCACATAGAGATACAACTGGCAGGCGACCAATATGGAACAGTGTGCCACCTGAGCGAAAGGGATTGTAGTATACAACGCCGCCACCAAAAACTGGTGGAGGAATGTCCATCCCCATTTGTAACACCTGAAATGCGGGAGAAGATGGGCAACGCAGCCAAAGCAGGTGCAGCAATGATTGCCTACGAAGGTGTTGGAACTATAGAATTCTTAGTTGACAAACACCGCAATTTCTATTTCATGGAAATGAATACCCGTATACAGGTAGAGCATCCAGTGACTGAAGAGGTAATAAACTACGACTTGGTAAAGGAGCAGATTTTGATAGCTGCCGGAGTGCCCATTTCGGGCAAAGATTATTTCCCTAAAGACCGCTGGGCCATGGAATGCCGTATCAATGCCGAAGACCCCTACAATAATTTCAGGCCATGCCCTGGCAAGATAACCAGCCTGCATAAGCCGGGCGGACATGGGGTGCGTGTAGATACACATATATATGCTGGCTACACAATCCCTAGCAACTACGACAGCATGATAGCGAAGTTGATAGTGATAGCACAAACCCGTGAAGAATGTATCGTAAAAATGGACAGGTCGTTGCAAGAATTCATTGTGGAAGGAGTGGAGACTACCATCCCCTTGCAAATACAACTGATGCGTAATGACGATTTCAAAGCGGGTAATTTTACGACTGCATTTATGGATACGTTTAAGTTGGTGTAGGGAGTGGGAGAGGCGGGGAGACGGAAGCTGTAATGCGAAGGTTCCTAATTTTAGAAATATGTATTCAACTGCGAGAAAAGGAAAACTTGTCGAAATCAAATCCCACAAATCCACGTGCCTTCAAATCTGTGTTCATCTGCTATAAAAATAACGCTAACGATTAGCATAGTAGTATTTTCTTGGAAGGCAAATAGTCAAAACACCCTTCCCGAAATTACCATCCACGACACTGACCAAAACGATGGCAGTAAATACTTTCTATTTGTATCGCCCGGATTGGCTACCCTCAGTAATAGCTGCACCTACATTGGTTGGGCACAAGCACAGGCCACTTTCATACATTTCTTCACTTTTTATGTTGGACTCGACGGATTTACCAACATACCTGGTAGCACAAGCAAAGGCATTATGTTTGATGGTGGTTTCAGGCTATGGTTTTTTAGTAAAGATTACCAGAAAGATAGGGAAATAAAAACAAACTTAGAACCAATAACAATGCTACTACCACAGCGGATGCAACTGGGTATCAACGGTGGTTTTTTGAAAAACAATCAGTACCAGCAAATGCACGACAGTAGCAAGCTGGAATACGGCTACCTGTCCAATTCCTACTTTTTTGGGCTAAGTTGTTTGGTTAAGAGTTTCCTGAAATATCAAATCAATGAAAAGCCAGTGAAAGCATTTGCCACCGAAGACTATTGCCGCTTCTTTGCCGATATTTTCTTTGGATCAAATATTATAGTGGATATTCCAAACCCTCATCTCGCCCCACCACAATTTGGCGATATGCTCACCTACAAAACCTTAGGTATGCGGGTAGGCTTGGAGCTTTACAATTCGTGGAATAAAAACTGGAGCTACTACATTGGACTAGCTGCTGGACGCCTTCCTTTTGCCCTTTACAAACCTGATGGGGCTACATATATTTCCCTAAAAGGTGGACTAGTTTATAGGCTTGGTGGTTGAATTGAACTACCGTTGGAAATCCGTAGTCGTTCTTTGCGATGTCGCCCCGGCCTACTGAATCACTACCAACATCCATCACTCTTGCTCCTCACCATCCATCCCCAAAACCCGCAGCCACGAGAAGTGGCCAAGGCCGTGCAATGTCTGCAGTCGGGTGGTGTTATCATCATACCTACTGATTCTGTATATGCCTTTGCCTGCAACAGCGAAGACCATGATGCTATAGAAAAGGTGTGCAGGCTGATAGGCAAGAAGCCTGAGAAGGCGAATCTCTCTCTCCTTTGTTATGACCTTAAACACCTAGCGGATTATTGCACTCAAGTAGAGAATCAGGTTTTCAGATTGATGAAACAATGTGTGCCGGGACCATATACTTTTATATTAGACGCCAACAACCGTGTACCCAAAGTTTTTCGCAACCGGTCCAAAAAAACGGTAGGTATCCGTGTGCCTGACAATGCTATTGTGCACGAAGTAGTGAAGCTTCTTGGGGTGCCGCTTGTGAGTGCTACTGTGCATAACCAAAATGGGGAGGAAGGATATACTACCAACCCCGAAGATTTATATGAAACCTGGGGCAATCGGGTGGATATGTTGATTGACGGAGGCATTGGTGAGGAAGAGGTAACCTCTGTATTGCAATGCACTGGCGGCAAGGTTGAAATCATTCGTGAGGGCAAAGGAGATTTGAAGGAGTTGCTACGATACTAAAAAAGTGTTATAATTGCACTAATAAAAAATGATAGTTTATATCGGTAATATGATGTCAAAGCATGGGGGCTCCGTTGGGGTCATCGAAACGCTTTCGCAACGATTTGCCGCTCGCCACACTGTTGTTGCTGTGTCTGACAAAAAGAGCCAAGCCATCCGCTTGTTGCACATGCTTTACACTATTTTTAAACATCGAAAAGTGTGTAAAGTAGTATTAATTGATTCGTACAGTACTATGGCATTTTGGTACACCTATCTTGCAGCTTGGCTCTGTCGAAGGCTCACTATTCCATATATACCAATCCTACACGGTGGCATGTTTCCAAGCAGGTTGCAACAGTCGCCACGAAGCACCCGCAAGGTCTTTAGTAATGCGTATGCCAATGTATCTCCTTCGCGTTACCTCAAGGAAGCCTTTGAAAAAGAAGGATACCAAGTGCAATTCATATCCAATAGCATCGACTTGGAGGCGTATTCGTTCATAGAACGCAGCCATCTAAAACCGACACTGCTTTGGGTTCGTTCATTTCATGAAATTTACAACCCACAGATGGCTGTTGAAGTACTCAATTTGGCATGTAAAAAATATCCAGAAGCAACACTTTGTATGGTTGGTGGCGACAAAGATGGCAGCATGGGCAAGGTGCAGCAATTGGCCAAAGAACATGATTTGGAAAAGCAGGTAAAATTCACAGGGTTTATCAGCAAAAAAGAGTGGATTGCCTTATCCAAAGACTACGATATATTCATCAATACCACGAATGCCGACAACCAACCGGTCAGCCTAATTGAAGCCATGGCCTTGGGCTTCCCCATTATTAGCACTAATCCAGGTGGTGTCCCTTTCTTGGTGAATGAAGGCAAAGACGCCTTGCTAGTGGATGTGGACGATGCTATCGGAATGAGTGAAGCCATTTTTTCTCTACTAGAAAATGAAGGCAAAGCAAAATCCCTTAGCCAACATTCCCGCGAGAAGGCTGAAACCTTTGCTTGGAACCATGTGCAGCACAGCTGGTGGAAGTTGCTGGAGATGGATGGGCTAGGTGAGTAGTATAAGTCGGAAAGGCTACAGATCCAATCACTCCACTACCCATTTCGAACAATACACCCCTTTACTTCCTGAAACGGCGATTAGGTAATTACCAGAAGATGGTGCTTTGATGATCATGGTGTGATGCCCAGTAGTGGGTTCAGAAATACTTTGCCAAAGGCATTTGCCTACCAAGTCATATACTTTAATGGTGGCTGGTTTCGTCCATCTTTGTTAGGCTTTTTAGTCCGAACTACCTTCAATACACCCAAACGAATTGTATTGGAAAACGGTTGCACCGCCCGGCAATCTTTCTTCAAATTTAGTTGCTTTCCTGCAAAACTTCATCAATCAACCTGCTTATTTCTTTGGCACGGGTCAGCGTCATCATGTGCGAGCCCTCGACTATTACCAACATTTTTGATCGTCTTTTGTAAGAGATAGTATGGTCATTTGTACCGTGAATATGTACTATGTTTTGCGGCAAATTTTTTCAGTTCTATCTAATGATAACACTGGTGCTGCTTTTCAAAAACCTTGGGTTTTTGCTTCTTAACCCGCATTGTATATGTCTTTATTGTTTCAATTTCGGTTGGAATCGGCAACTTTAGCAGAACTGTATCATATTATGCTGTATCTATTTCCAGTATGGAAAAGGGGTGCTCGTCACCGCCCTGTCCGTGGATGGGGTAGAGTTTTTCTTTGGTTAAAGCAGCATTTGTCAATGCTAAGCTACCACTAATCCTAAACTGAAACATTTGAGTTTGCGAAAAATCAAAGTTGCTTTATTGAACGGATTTCAGCCTACATTTGTTTCAAACGCAATTATCACGGAAATTTGCACCCCTCCCGATAGCTATCGGGATTACGAAATCTAAACCAAAATGCCCTCAAACCAACAATTGCTTGAAGCAGCCGAACAGTTTGGCACCCCACTTTATGTGTATGATGCCGACAAAATCATTAGCCAGTATCACCGCCTGCGTGATGCGTTTTCAGGTGTGAAGGTCAAGATAAAGTATGCATGTAAAGCTTTGAACAATCCCAATATCCTACGCCTGCTTCGCAACGAAGGCTGCGGCTTGGATGTGGTCAGCATCGAAGAAGCACAGATAGGTTTGCACTGCGGTTTCCAGCCCCACGAAATATTGTTCACGCCCAACTGTGTTTCATTTGATGAAATAAAAGCTGGTGTTGAACTTGGCCTCGCCATCAACATAGATAATATCAGTATCTTGGAACAGTTTGGCCACAC
>SHWZ01000026.1 GCA_009693575.1 Flavobacteriaceae bacterium
TTGAACGACACGATGCCAACAATGCCCTCGGGCACCAGCTTGGCTATCTCGTCTTCCGCATCCTGAAAGTAGCGGTCTTTGCTGCCTTCTTTCATGGCCTCTATGCTACCCATGCCTCGGTAGCTTTTGAATTTCCTTCCTTCTAGCAGCACCGTTTCGCCGGGGCTTTCTTCGGTGCCGGCAAACAGCGAACCCGCCATGATGCAAGAAGCACCAGCTGCCAAAGCCTTGACCATATCGCCACTGTAGCGAATGCCGCCATCGGCTATAATTGGTACACCACTGCCTTTCACTGCTTCTGCGGCCTCCATAATGGCTGTTAGCTGCGGCATTCCAATACCGGCAATGATGCGAGTGGTACATATACTTCCGGGGCCAACGCCTACTTTTATTCCATCCACACCAGTATCAAGCAAAGCTTTGGCAGCAGCTGCGGTTGCAATGTTTCCTGCTATAAATTGGGTACTGGAAAATTGCTTTTTCGCTTTGCGAACCTCATCCAGCACCCCACGGCTATGTCCATGTGCGGTATCAATGGTTATGACATCCACTCCGGCAGCTACGAGAGCGGCTATTCGTTCCATCGTGTCGGGGGTTACTCCTACGGCTGCACCTACCATCAGTCGGCCACGGCTGTCTTTGCACGAGTCGGGGTGGTGCTTCACGTTCAGAATGTCTTTGTAGGTCATCATGCCAGCCAGCTTACCGTCTTTGTCAATGATGGGCAGTTTTTCGATTTTATGTTCTTTGAGTATTTCTTCTGCCTGCTCCATGGTAGTGCCTTCGGGGGCTGTCACTAATTTGTCCGATGTCATCACCTCGGTCACCAGTTGGTTCAGGTTTTTTTGGTCACGCAGGTCGCGGCTGGTGAGAATGCCTTTCAGCTTTCGGTTACCATCAATGATTGGAAAACCACTAATGCCTTGCTCTTTCAATAGCTTCATGGCATCGGCCAGTATGGCTGTTTCGGGCAGGGTTACGGGGTCGGCTATCATGCCGCTTTCCGAGCGTTTCACCCTTCGCACCTCATCGGCTTGCCGCTCTATGCTCATGTTTTTGTGCAGGATGCCCATGCCGCCTTCGCGGGCAAGGGCAATGGCAAGCCGACTCCCGGTCACGGTGTCCATGGCCGAGGAGATAATGGGCACATTGAGCCAAAGGCTGCGGGTAAGTTGGGTGCGGGTTGATACTTCGCGGGGAAGTACTTCGGAGTAGGCGGGAAGCACAAGTACGTCGTCAAACGTGAGGCCTTCTCCTGCTATCTTATTTTGTGAAAGCATGCAAATAGGTTATTTGCCGGGCAAAGTTAAGGGAATTTGGAGATGATTTGATTTGAAGATTTGAAGATGGTGAGCTTTACTGTTGCCAATTTGATGCTTATTGCTCACTGCCAATTGCCTACTGTCACCTACCTTCTGCTGACTAAAGACCGGAGTTCATACCTTTGCCGCATGATACACCGCGAAGGATTTGCCAGTTTGTTTATTGCCGCATTGGTGTTAGGCTTGGTCAATATTGGCTTGCCATACATCTGCACAGCAGAGTGGCTGCTTACTTCGGCGGGCATTTTGTCGCTGGGGCTGTTTGTAATTGTGTTGCAATTTTTCAGAAACCCCAGCCGAACAACGGTGTTGGATGATAGTAAACTGTATGCCCCATGCGATGGCAAGGTGGTGGTGATAGAAGAAGTAGAAGAATCAGAATATTTCAAAGACCGCCGCATTCAGGTTTCTATTTTTATGAGCCCCTTCAATGTGCATGTGAACCGCAACCCTGCTTCGGGAATTGTAAAGTATTCCAAATATCACCCCGGCAAATACCTTGTGGCCTGGCATCCGAAGAGTAGCACCGAAAACGAACGCACTACCATCGTGATTGAGAACCCAAAGTCGGGGAAGTCTGTTTTGTTCAGGCAAATAGCGGGGGCCATGGCAAGGCGGATAGTGAATTACCTAAATGAAGGACAAGCAGTGAAGCAAGGGGCTGAGATGGGCTTCATCAAGTTTGGCAGCAGGGTAGATGTGTTTTTACCTGTTGGCAGCAAAATGCTCGTGAACCTTGGCGACAAAACAGTGGGCGGCGAAACTGTAATAGCTGAATGGTAAACAATTCGTAACTTGTAATTCGCAAATCGTACTTACAATGAAATATCTACTCATTACCAACACGGTTTTTTGTTTCTTGCTTGCTGCCATCATGGTGTTTGTGCCGCAGGTGGTTGTTAATAGTCCAAATCCCGCAGCAGCTACGGCGGCATTGGCCAAGGCTTTCGGTTTTGCGGTAGTTTGTGTCGGATTTCTCAGCATGTTCATGGGCAGGCTCCTGGAGAATAAGCAAGCATTGCTGATGGGACTATTCGTGTTGTCTGTGTTTCATGTGGGGCTTGCCCTCACACATTTGGCCAATGCCCTGCAAGGAGTAGTGCCTAACGTGTTGCCTTTTGCTCATGCCTTGTTTAGTGTAGCTTTCATCCGTTTTGTGTTGAAAGAAATAAAGCAATGATTTTTTTTGAAGGGAAAAGCATTTCTGAAGAAGAATTAGCCAGCGGCGAACTGCCAGAAGCCTCCCCCGAAATATTGTACAGCCTACGCATTTGCCAACAATGGATGCAAGGGAATACGGATTTTACAATCAATACTTCCGGATCTACTGGCCCAGCAAAAGCTATCTCTCTAAGCCGTGAACAGCTTCTTGCTTCGGCAAAAACCACCGGCGATTTCCTTGGCTACCAAAAAGGTGATTCTATGCTGGTGTGCCTTGCAACTAATAGAATAGGTGGCATGATGCAATTGGTGAGGGCGATGGAGTGGCAAATGACTGTGAAGATTGAAATTGGAAGCAGGGAGCGGGAAACTGGAGGTTTTGGGTCGATGTTTCACGCTATACTGTGGAAAGGGAAGAGGGAGGCCAGAAATGAATTTACTCACACCTCCCTTACTCCCCACTTAACTCAAAAAATTCTTAACCAATCCAACGGCCACCAAATCCTTTCTTCATTCAAAACAATATTGATTGGTGGATCTGGGGTAAATAAAGAGTTAAAAGAGAAACTTTCGGGATTCAAAAACAGTATTTACCAAACCTATGGCATGACAGAGACATGTTCCAACATAGCTATGATGCGATTGAGTCAACTATCGGAGGATCATTTCAAACCGCTACCAGGGGTTCAAATTGCTGTAGATGATGATGGATGCCTTAGGATTTGCTGTCCTGCCACCACCAATGAATGGATAAAGAGCAATGACCTTGTGCAAATCCATAATGACAATTCCTTCGACTTTCTTGGTCGTGCCGATTTTGTTATAAATAGTGGTGGCGTAAAAATTAATCCTGAATGGTTAGAGTTAGAAATAGCAACTTTGTTTGCTGGTAGACCGTTTATGGTTAGCAGTAAGCCAAGTGAAGTATATGGCGAAGAAGTGGTGATGGTCTTGGAATCCATAGAGGATATTGACCAACTAAAACTGTTGAATGAAATCAGGAAGAAGGTAGGCGGAATCCATTGTCCTAAAAGAATCATTGTGGTTGCTGTCATCCCGCTCACAGCCACTCACAAGCCCGACCGCCTAGCCCTGAGAAGGCTCATTTGCGGCTGACTATCTTTGCCGCCATAGGTGCAGAAGCTGTTGTTTATATTTCTATTGTTGGTTGCAGGCGGGCGTTATACCCAAGCCCAGCTGCCCTTATGGGAAAAAAGCGACCATCAGTTTCTGTGGAATCAAAAAGGCCAACAGCAAGACACAGGCATTGCTTTCATCCATCGTTTTCATCCAGCACAGCAGGCGTTTGGTTTCTATCAGGATTTGGGAAACTATGGAACGCCAGTTTTGGCACTTGTCGGTTTGCCAGTTCCTGCTGCAGGTTTCAGGCATGGCTTCGAAAGTTTCAAACTATATGGCTTCGACCCGCATTCAGTGAAATATTACCAAACCAAGAGGCCATATACGAAGGTGCAATACACCCAAGGAACAGGCAGACTGCTACGCATGAATTTGCTTCATACCCAAAGCATCAACCCCCGCTGGAATGTCGGAGTGGATTTTAAACGGCTGGGCAGCAAAGGCTTTTATTTGAACCAAAACACGGACTGGTATAGCGTGCGATTTTTTCAGAGCTATCGGTCAAAAGGTGGGCATTACCTGATTGCCGCACACCTTACTATTACCAACGGACAAGTGGAAGAAAACGGCGGATTGGCCGACCCCACTGCATTTAGCCAAGGTAGCAGTTTGCAAAGGCAATCGGCACAGATGCGTTTTGTGCAATCGGCCAACTTGGTAAAGGATAGACAGATATACATGAAACAAAGCTGGAGCCCAGGAAAACGAAATGCAGAAGACACCATTTTACCTCCAAAACCTAGAACATTTTGGCTGAGTCATACGTTGCTTTATCGGGAAGAGAAGTTTGTGGACAGCCTCACTAAACTTGACCAAACTAATTTTTGGAATACGTATCTGGATACCAACAAAACCGTTGACTCTATTCGTTTTGGCACATTTGAGAACAGGTTCGAGGCAAATTATTTTCTAAAAAAAGCCAACGACACCGGAGGACTTGGCACATACCTTACTGTTGGTTTTTTGTCAGAACATGTGAATGCTTATTTGAATGGTTGGACTTCTCGATTCACCAGTAATGCTATCTATGGCAGTGCAAGTTCAAAATTTGGAATGGGGCAGAGGGTAGAGATTTCTGGGAAGTATTATCTGACGGGCTACAATGCAGGCGACCACTTGCTGACTGCGGCGTACTCATATACTGATAAAAGGCAAATAGTTTATTCGGCTGATCTGCTGCTTCAAGGTTATATGCCAGCATACACCCTTCAACATTTTTATTCGAATCACTTTATCTGGAATAACCAATTAAAAAGACAATTTCTAAATGAATTTACGCTAAAAATTAGGGTAAAAAATGGCGACTATTTTAGTTTCACAAGGCAAGAGTTTAATCATGCTGTCATCTTAGACAAAAACTGGCCTCCTAGTCAAACAACGGCAATAACGATTTTTAAATTAGAGACTTATAAAAAGCTGGAGAGCAAGCATTGGTTCACCTCTGGAAGAGGTTTATGGCAATTGGGGAGAGGATCATCATTAGCTGCCCCGTTACCACGTTGGGGACTTCTTCTTAATGCCTGCTACAAGGGCCGATATTTGAAGAGTTCCCTAACTTATCGGATTGGACTTGATCTAAACTATTTCTCCGAATTCACCGGCTATGGCTGGCATCCAATTCTCAAGCAATACTACCCTCAAATAAAACCAAGCCGAATAGGAGGCTACCCCATGCTTGACGTTTACATCTCTGGCCAGATAAAAACCTTTTCCTTCTTTGTAAAACTGGAACATGCACTAGCTAATACCCACGATTTGATTTCGCCATATACCCGCCTTTTTGGGGCTTTGCCTGTAGATTATAATAGCACTTACGGCTACCCAATGCAGGGCATGATGTTGCGTTTGGGATTTAATTGGCGTTTCAGCGATTGACCTACTTTTGTGGCTGTGAACATTGCCATCTACTCCAAACAGACCGACACTTCCAGCCTTGAATGCATTGCTGGGCTTTGCTGTCAATTGGCAGATATGGGGGTTTCGGTTTCGCTTCCGCAAAGCTACTCAGCCCTAAAACTAGAGGGAGTTGCAGATTTTTTTGAACCTGGACATTCGTTGAATAGCCACACAGATTTTCTTCTTTCTGTAGGGGGCGATGGTACTTTTCTGGACACTGTGATGCTGGTAAAAAGTAGCAATATCCCAATTCTTGGAATCAATACCGGCCGTCTCGGGTTTCTGGCTAGCACCCCCCGCGAAGAAACCAAACAGGCCATCCAGGATTTGCTAAAAGGCCATTACTCTAAAGAAAAACGCAGCCTACTTTATCTAGAGACAGATTCAGATCTTTTCGGTGATAACAACTTGGCTTTGAATGATTTTGTAGTTCATAAAAAGGACACCTCCAGCATGATAACTGTACACACCTACTTGAATGGAGAGTTCTTGAACAGCTACTGGGCGGATGGCCTAATAGTGGCCACACCCACTGGTAGCACAGGCTATTCGCTCAGTTGTGGCGGCCCCATCCTTTTCCCCGACTCGGCCAGTTTTGCCATTACACCCATTTCACCCCACAACTTGAATGTGCGTCCAGTCGTGGTGCCTGATGGAAGTGTAATTTCATTTGAAGTGGAAGGGCGAGGGAACAATTTTTTAATCAGCCTCGACTCACGATCACACACGGTGGATAGTACTATCCAGATTGCCGTCAGAAAAGCTGATTGCCAGTTGAGTATTGTGAAACTACATGACAAAAACCACATGGACACACTCCGAAAAAAAATGAACTGGGGTGCTGATCAGCGGAATTGAAAGATTTTTTTTTGTAGTTTCACTTTCGCCCATTACTTTTGTAGACTGAAATTAGAAAAAATTATCGAAAGACCTCAATATTTTACGCAAATGAAATCTAAAATTACTGCACTTATCATTGGCCTCTGCATCACGACAGGTTCTGTTATTGCACAAGATTGGGAATACGGCCTGTTCATTGGCCCAGCTCAATATCAAGGTGACTTATCTCAGTCGCAGGTGACGTGGAAATACACCCGTCCTCAAGGTGGTGCTTTTGCACGTTACAACCTCAATCCCCGGATTTGTTTCAAAGGAGGAATCAATTACGGCAACGTTAAAGGCGACGACAAAGCTTCGGGCAACAAATGGTCGCAGGATGGTGCAACGGTAGCTGCTTTCAAAGCATCAGGTTGGGTGTATGGAAGTACAACAACATCAAGTAAGGAAGACGATAGTCGCTACGATCGTCGTAAGCGTAACCTTAACTTCACAAGTAACATTCTTGAAGTAACCGCTCAGGTAGAGTGGAATATCTTTCGCTTTATTCCAGGTAGCAGACGCTACCGTTGGACACCATATTTATTGGCTGGCTTCTCAGTTTTTCGTTTCAATCCTAAGACTGAGTTAAATGGTACAACCTACAAATTGAGAAACTATATTACAGAACTTGATAAAGTTGGCCCTAACGGCGCTGTAAAAAAATACAGTTTGATTTCATTTGCCATACCTACAGGAGTTGGAGTTAAATACAATCTTGGTTCATTGTGGAGCGTTGCCTTCGAGATGGCTGGCCGCAAAACATTTACTGATTGGTTAGACGATACACATGCCAATTGGCCTGGTACTGCAATTACAGCAGGGTCTACTGATCAGCTATTGAGCGACCGTTCAGGAGAGGTAATTAATCCTGCTACAGGAAAAAACTACTCAGGTGATATGTGGAAGAAAACTAATCCAAATGCACAAAAAGTAAACAGAGGCGATCCGAATGATAAAGACACATATATCTTCACAGGTTTCACTATCAGTAAAACCATACGCCCATACGGTTGTGCTAATTTCTAAGCAAATTGCCTAATGACATTCAAAAAAAGCCGGTTTATCCGGCTTTTTTTTTTGACTTATTTATTTAGTTTTTGCCCAATGCAACTTTCTGTAGTTACTTTGTACTAAAATACTAGAAATTCCGTTTAGAATTAATTATGTTGAAAAGCGTTCCGTTTGCAATAGCCTTCCTGGTTTCTGTTTTGATTGGCAATGCACAAAGTTTGGAGTTTGGGGTAATTGGCGGGGTGTGCAACTACATGGGCGACCTTAGTGATTTTAAGTTGAGAAATGACCAGTACCAACCAGCAGGCGGTATGATGATACGCTTTAGTCCAGACAGATATGTGACTCTAAAAGGTTCATTTCTTTATGGCACTATTGGAGGAGCTGATTCACTGAGTAATAAGGCAGAGCATCGTCTTAGAAACTTGAGTTTCAAATCTACTATTTATGATTTTACAGTGCAGGCTGAATGGAATTTGGCAGGTTTCTGCTTTGGTGACTATAATAAGAAATATGCTTTTTCACCATATGCCGGAGTTGGCATTAGTGTTTTCAAATTTAACCCACAGGCACATTACAAAGGAAAGTGGTATGAATTGCAGCCCTTAAAAACAGAAGGGCAAGGCACTACTTTATTTCAAGACAGAAGAACCTATGCCTTGACTCAATTTGCAATGCCACTTTCTTTAGGCTTCAAATGGCGGTGGACGGATTATGTAAATTTTGGGATGGAGCTTAGTTACCGGGTTACATTTACAGATTATTTGGACGATGTAAGTTCAACCTATGTTGACCCAGATTATCTTCGCCAAAATACTTCAGGAGATAATCCAGCTGCTGAACTTTCTGACCGCTCAGGTGAAGTGAATAATGGGGTGAATGTGGGGCTGGATGCTGACGGTAAAGGATTAACGCGAGGCAAAAAAAATACACCTACGGATTTCTTCATGCTCATGACTGCCAATATATGTTACCGTTTTCCATTACCAGGCGTGAAATGTACGAATTTTTAATCGAAGAAAAATGAAAAGGATCGTTATTCTGATATATCTATTGGCTAATCAACTTGATTGCTTTTCGCAGAGGCAAGAGTATGGGGTGTCAGCTGGTGTGATGAATTACATTGGAGACCTATCCCCAGGATTATCTAAGACTGAGTTTAAGCCTTCGTATGGGGTGTTTTATCGCGACAACATTGTGAATTTTTTTGCCATGCGATACAGCCTCAATTATGGATCTGTGGCGGGCACCGACCAAAACTGGCAATTCAACCGCAGACGTAACCTGCATTTTTATTCTGATATTTATGAAGTGAGTTCTATCGCTGAAATAAACTTTGTGAAGTTTGGCTGGAGTAAATTTGTGCAGCCAGCTACGTTCTTTTTTGGAGTCGGGGTTTCTATGTTCAAGTTTGAACCAAAGGCTACATATCGAAGTGGTGAAGTTTTATTACGCCAATACGGGACTGAAGGACAATACATGAGGCATAGTCGCACCTATCTACCAGTAACTTGGGCAATACCCGTTGGTGTTGGATTCAAACTTCATTTATCAGAGAAAATGGTGCTTGCTCTAGAGTCTTTTTGGAGAAGGACTGGCACTGACTATTTGGACGATATGAGCAACGGGCTATACACTACCGACGATAAAGGCTTGCCCCGCTACACAGGATACCCCGACAAGGTAGACATGAGCAAGTTTAACCAAATGCCTCATCTTGACCAAACCATGACTACGGCCCAAACTCGCCAATTGGCCATTGAATTGAGCGACCGCAGTAGTGAGGGAATTACTGACCCAGCAATAGGATTCGCTGGAAAGCAACGTGGCAACCCGTTAAATAAAGACTGGTTTATAACTATTGGCGGCACACTATCCTATCGTATAGTGAAAGTGACCTGCAACAAGGGAAGTTTTTGAGCTTTTGCCTAAAGCAGTCTTTGGGTAGACCGTATTTTTGCCCTCCTTTTTCTAAATGAGCCTTCGTACACAAATAGACACTGACAAAGTCCCACAACATATTGCCATTATCATGGATGGCAATGGCAGATGGGCCAAAAGCAAAGGAAAGTTCAGGGTGTTTGGCCACCAAAGTGCAGTGAACGCCGTGAGAGAGGCCGCAGAAGGCTGTGCCGAACTCGGGGTGAAATGCCTTACCCTTTATGCTTTCTCGGAAGAAAATTGGAATCGCCCTAAGCTGGAAGTGAAAGCCCTAATGGAGCTGTTGATGCGAACCATTCAAGGGGAGATTCCCACATTGAACAAGAACAATATCAGGCTTGAAACAATTGGTAATACAGAAACATTGCCAGATAAATGCAAGAATGCCTTGTTGAAAGGCATGGAGCAAACTAAAGACAACAAGCAAATGGACCTGGTGCTGGCTCTCAGCTACAGTTCCAAATGGGACTTGGTGAATGCCACCCATAAAATAGTCCAAGATGTAACTAATGGGCTTCTGAAACCCTCTGACATTGACGAAAAAACAATAAATGGATACCTGAGCACCAGCAAATGGCCGCATCCCGAATTGCTTATTCGCACAAGTGGCGAATATCGGGTGAGCAACTTTCTACTGTGGGAAATAGCTTACAGCGAATTTTATTTCACCGATGTGCTGTGGCCCGATTTCAATCGCGAAACACTTTATGAAGCTATACTTAACTATCAAAACAGGGAACGGAGATTTGGAAAAACAAGCGAACAATTGCTTCAGAATGCATAAAGTGTTTGGTCTACTAAGGTTTTGGGCTTTTGCCCCGCTGTTCCTGTCAGCGTTTTTGACTTGTCCGCTGCAATCAAAAAGTCAAGACACAGTCACGCTTCCAATCATAGACTACGACCACCAACTGCAATTTGAAATTGGAGGAATTGACCTTGGTGGCACTCAGTTTTTGGACAAAGGAGTGCTCACCCTACTTTCGGGTTTGTATGTTGGTCAAAAAATAAAAATCCCAGGGGAAGAAATTTCACAGGCCATTGACAATCTTTGGAAGCAGAACCTTTTTGAAAACGTAAAAATATTATTGACACGGGTGGAGGCTACTAAAGTATACCTTGAAATATATGTGGAAGAGAAGCCCCGGCTTTCTGTTTTTAGCATTAAGGGACTCCGAAAAAGCGAATCGAAGACCTTGCGAGAAGACGAGTTGGGGTTTCTGCGTTCGGGCATCATTGTGAATGATAACTTGATAAACAAAACCCGCAACGAAGTGCTGGCCTATTTCAAAAAGAAAGGCTTCATGCTTACTGATGTGAAGATTGAGGCCACTTCAGATCCTGTAAAGAAGAACTATTCATCCATGCGGATAAGCATCAGCAAAGGCCGCAGGATACGAGTAAATGATATTATTTTTACAGGCAACCTAAATGTGAGTGCTGGTAAGCTTCGTCGCAGCTTCAAAGAAACCAACCGCCGAAGCCTGCTGTTTTTTAAATCAAGCAAGTTTATAGCGGCGGAATACGATGCTGAAAAATCCCGGGTACTATATCCCTACATGGCCCTTGGCTTTCGTGATGCCCGCATTGTGAGCGACACTGTGTACAGCTATGCCGAACGACTTGTGAACATTCACATACATATTGACGAAGGCCACAAATACTATTTCCGCAATATCAAATGGAGCGGAAATACAAAGTTCAGACAATCATATATGGACAGTGCATTGAGTATTAAGAAAGGTGATGTTTATGACCAAAGTGTATTGGATAGCCGATTGAATGGAAACCCACAAGGATTTGATGTGGCTTCTCTGTACATGGATGATGGTTACTTGTTTTTTCAGGTGCAACCAGTGGAGGTTTTGGTTGAAAATGATTCGATAGATATAGAAATTAGGATGATGGAAGGCCCGCAGGCTATCATCAACAATATCATCATAAAGGGCAACACCAAGACCAGCGACCATGTGATACTACGTGAGCTGCACACAAGGCCGGGCGATAAATTTAGCCGCAGCGATGTGACACGTAGCATTCGCGAACTGTCACAGCTTGGCTTGTTCGACCCGGAGCAATTGGGCGTGAACCCAATCCCGAACATGGCCAACGGCACAGTAGATATTGAATACAAGGTGGAGGAAAAACCCTCAGACCAAATAGAACTTTCAGGCGGATATGGCGGCGTAGGGGGTGTGGTGGGAGTGCTTGGTTTGACCCTTAACAATTTCTCAGCCCGAAAAATGTTCAAGCGAAAGGAGTGGAGCCCCATGCCAAGTGGCGACGGCCAAAGGCTTTCTGTTAGGGCTCAATCAAATGGACAGACTTGGCAATCATACAATTTTAGCTTCACAGAACCTTGGCTGGGTGGAAGAAAACCACAGTCCTTTTCAGTCAGTACTTTCCATTCCATTCAGTCGATGGATGGGCTTAGGGCCATGAAATCAGACACTACTACACGTTGGCTAAAAACCACAGGACTAACACTATCTTTGGGTAAAAGGCTTAAAAAACCAGACGACTTTTTTGTGTTCCAAAACCAATTAAGTTTTCAGCGATACAACAATCAGAACTTTCCACTTTCTAACGGAGGGCAAAGTTTAGCAACTGGGAAATACAATGATCTTTACTACCGTGGCATACTTAGCCGCAACTCTGTGAGTGACCCTATTTTTCCTCGTTCAGGTTCAAACATTACCCTATCATTGCAGATGACGGTTCCGTATTCTTCGTTCACTAATAAAAACTACAAGGATTTGCCCGAAGCTGAACGGATGAAGTGGCTTGAATACTATAAAATGAAATTTGACGTTCAATGGTTTAATACTTTGTTAGACAAACTGGTATTGGCTACCCGACTAAATTTTGGATACATGAGTGCATACAACCAACAAAAAGGAACTCCCTCTTTCAACCGATTTGTATTAGGGGGTAATGGACTGACAGGCTTTAACCTCGATGGTCGCGAAGTGATTTCGCAAAGGGGATACGACGATGGCACTATGAGCCGACTCGATGGAACTACTGGCCTCTCAAATATATACTCACGTTATACTGCTGAACTGCGTTACCCGCTTTCGCTCAATCAAAGTGCCACTATCTATATCTTGGGCTTTGGCGAAGCAGGCCGAGGATGGAGTTCTATCAAAAATTATAATCCCTTCAATGTTTACAGAGCTGCCGGTGTGGGTGTTCGAATCTTCTTGCCCATGTTTGGGTTGCTGGGCTTCGACTATGCCTACGGCTTCGATGGCACAAGCAGTGGTTGGAGGCCTCACTTCTTCCTTGGCCAGCAATTCTAAAAAAATTCAATAGCATGAAACATATAAAACTTCTGTTAGCTCTGGCTCTTTTTTTTGTAGCCAGTGCAACCAATGCCCAAAAATTTGCATACATAGATGCAGAATACATCTTGGCACAGATGCCCGAATTTAAGTCAGCTCAAAAACAACTAGACGACATAGCGGCTGACTGGCAAAAGGATATTGAAAGCAAAATGGCTGAAGTGGACAAGTTGTATCGTGAATACCAAGAAGAAAAAGTGTTGTTGACCGATGACCTACGTAAGAAGCGAGAGAAAGCTATTGATGACAAGGAGAAGATTGCCCGCGATTTGCAAAAGCAACGCTTTGCCCCCGATGGTGAGCTATACAAAAAACGTCAGGAACTCATAAAACCAATTCAAGACAAGGTGTTCGATGCCGTGCAAAAAGTAGCTAAGAAAAGCGGACTTGATTTCATCTTTGACAAAAGTGGCGACATGACCATGCTGTTTGCCAATGCCAAGTTCGACAAGAGTGACGAAGTGCTAGAAGACCTTGGTGTAACCGTCGCAGAACGCAAAAAAGAAGAAGCACCAAAAGACCCCAAAGAAAAGCCGCAAGCACCCAAAAATACACCCCCGCAAAAGCCCCGCTGATTTTGGTCTTACTTTTGCCAACCCAAAAACGAAATTTATTTTTTTATCAATAACACACACTTATAAAATGAAGCATTTGCTCAAAACCGCCTTGTTGTTCATCTGCATACTTGCAGTCTCTTCTACCTTCGCCCAAAAAGTGGGCTACCTCAATTTTCAGGAACTGGTGCAGGATATGCCAGAGATAAAAAAAGTCAAAGTAAAAATGGATTCCTTAAACATGCAATGGGAGGAAACTATCAAAATGACGAATGAAGATATACAAAAAAAGATGGCAGATTATGAGGCTCATGTAGCCACATGGACACCAACTATAAAATCGCTTAAGGAAAAGGATATAATAGATTTGCGTGGCAAAGCCGAGAGTTTAAATCAAACTGCACAAGAGGATTTGCAGGCACAGCAAAAAAAATTGCTTGAACCCATAGTGAAACGAGCTAAAGAAGGTGTGGCTATTGTAGCTAAAGAAGGTGGTTACACGATGGTGATAGACAGTAGTGCCGAAATATTGGTGTACACCAACCCTGCTGACGACCTGCTGCCACTTGTTAGGAAAAAGATCGGATTGGGTACTGTTTTCCCTAAGTAAATCATCTAGTAAAAATTGTATAAAAACCAAGCCGCGGCTTGGTTTTTTAGTGTCCGAACTTTGTTTCCAAAAAACTTGCTAGCTCTTTGAAAGTTCGTGGATTGAATACGATAATGCCATCTTGTCTCATTACCAACATTTTCGGGGTTCCATGCAGGTTGTATGGTTGTAATTGCTTTTCGGCCATTCCGCCGCTAGCATTCACGTTCAGCCAAGGCATTCTGCTAATTGTGCTTACTCTTTTCCAGTCGGCAACTGAGCTGTCGATGGACACTCCGTAGACCTGAAATCCTGCTCTGTGGTATTTGTTGTAAACTGGAATGAGTTGCGGTATCAAGCTTTCGCAGTGGTGGCACCTACTAGTCCAGAACACGATGAGTGTAAACTTTTCATGTTGGTCCAACAAGTTAATGGTGTTTCCTAAAGGGTCTGGTAGGCTGAGTGCGGGAGCCTTGGCTCCAAGCGAAGTCATCCGCAGCATTGCCACTTTTTCTTTTACGGTTTTGGCTCTGTTGTCGCTCGGCTTGTCACATGTTTCGCTTAAGTAATATTTCTCGCTGAGGTAGGCAAAGGCCAGCTCTTGCCTGCTTTGTTCAAAGCCATCCATCATCACTTTCAGCACATGCTCATATACTTTACCATTTTTGGCCTTGGCCATCACCATATCGGCGGCGGTTATGAAATGCTCTTCGTCTTTTGGCATCACCAGGTTGTCCATATAGTATTGCAAAGCCGTGTAGAACAAATCCGTACGCACCAAATTAGTGTCGGCAAAGTTAATATTATCAAAAAAGTGAGCCGCCAAAAAGCTCATCCGGTCCGGATATTTTATTACTTCCAGCAGCGGGTAAAAATCACGCACAGGAATCATGTATGCATTAATAATTCGGCTGGCTAAAGTGCCTGGATACTCCGAAATAATCTGTTTGCTGTAAAAATTCTTGGCCTTTATCACGCTGTCGGTAATGGCAGAAAGCAAAGTCGTGTCTTCCGGATGGTTTTCATACACATCTGCCAGGCGGCCTTCCACTTCCCTCATCTTTTTCAGGTAATAATAGTAGCACTGGTTTTCGCGGCTGCTTGTAACATTCATGTTGCCAACAAGGTCAGCCATGTTGGTGTTGAAGTTTATTTTTTCATTGGTGAAAAGTAGGTCCAGGTAATTTTCGGCATCCATAAACAGGCGGTACTGCCCTTGCCGCAATGCATTTAATCTCTTATATGAAAACGAACCATCCATCCCAACCTTAATGCTGTCAATGAAAGTAAGTTCGTTGCCAGTAATCGAAGAAAGAAAGATATAATTTTTAGCAAGCCCAGAAATCTTGCCTCCAATATCAGTAAGCATCGGCAGTGGAGGCTTTGCTACCTTGGCTGGCGACAGTTTTGGGAATTGTTTTGGCTGTGAAAAAAGGCTGAAGTTGGAAATAGTTATCAGCAGAAACAAGATGGTGTACTTCATACAGGTGTGTAGATGAAAATTGGGGCAAAAAGGTTGTATCCACAAAAAGAATGTGGCAAAATAGCCCTGCAAGTTTCAAGCCGCCTGCCGCATTTTTGCCCTAAAATTAGTAAAGATATGAAATTTGGAGTAGTCATTTTCCCTGGCAGCAACTGCGACGATGATATGTTGCATGTGCTGGGCGATACATACAGCAAACCTGTAACTAAGCTGTGGCACAAAGACCGCGACCTGCAAGGCTGCGACTTCATTGTGCTGCCTGGTGGATTCTCCTTTGGCGATTATCTGCGAAGCGGAGCCCTTGCCCGCTATTCGCCTATCATGGAGGAGGTGATAGACTTTGCAGCCAATGGTGGTTTTGTGATGGGGGTATGCAATGGTTTTCAAATTCTGTGCGAAAGCGGCCTGCTGCCCGGAGCTTTGCTTCGCAACGAAAACCGCTTGTTTCAATGCGAAAATGTTCATATTAAAGCGGAACATGCAAATAGCCGTTTCACAGCCCATGTGCCTGCAGGCAAAGCACTAAAAATACCTATAGCCCACGGCGAAGGCCGCTACCATGCCGATGCCGCCACCTTGAATGCCATGAACAAAAATGGGCAGATTCTCTACCGCTACTGCAATGAAAATGGTGAAGTAACCCCTAAAGCGAACCCCAACGGTTCGCTTGAAAACATAGCGGGGGTTTGCAACGAAGCTGGCAATGTGTTTGGCATGATGCCTCACCCCGAAAGGGCTGCCAGCGAAGACCTCTCCAATACGGATGGCCGTTATATTTTCGATAGCCTTGTGTATCTGGGCGTCATCATGGAGAAGTGAGTTCTGCATTGAAATCCAGATATGTAGCACTTTCCCCTTTCTTTGCCATACCAAATACTAAAAATCATGGCAAACCGCAGAAAATTTATAGGCACTTTGGGTGCAGGCATCCTTGGCAGCATGGCTATTCCGGCCTTCGCAAGGGATTTTGAGAATATTAATCCGAGCTTGCCTTCGCCCGAATTATTGCAAACCAACGAAGAAGAATATTGGAAACTCATTCGCCAGCAGTTTCCGCTCACCACCGACCGCATATACCTGAACAACGGAACAATGGGTCCAAGTCCTTTTCCGGTGATAGATGCCGTGCACCGCTGGATGCGTGATGCCGACGAACAGGGCAACTACGGTGGCTGGGAAAGCACCGCCGAGAAACTGGCCGTATTTGTAAATGCAGACAAAGAAGAAATAGCCCTCACCCACAACGTGACTGACGGTATCAATATCGTGGCTTGGGGCTTGCCCCTGAAAAAAGGTGATGAAGTAATAATGACTACCCACGAACATGTGGGCAACGTGGGTCCCTGGATGAACCGTGCAAGGCTTGATGGCATTGTAGTGAAAGCTTTTTCGCCTGCTCCGACAGCTGCGGAAACCCTTCAACGGATTAATGACTTGATAACTAAAAAAACCCGTGCGATTGCCGTGCCGCATATCCCCTGCACACAAGGTCAGATATTGCCAGCGAAAGAAATATGTAAATTGGCCAAGGACAAGGGGCTGTTCTCTTTCATAGATGGGGCTCACGGCCCGGGGCAACTGCAACTGGACTTACACGATATGGGTTGCGATTTCTATGCATCATGCACCCACAAATGGTTGATGGGTCCAAAGGGCACAGGTTTTTTATATGTGAGAAAAGACATGCTCGACACCTTGCAAGCCTTGATGGTGGGCGGTGGTGGCACGGCAGATTGGAACATGGCCACGCAGCCTCCCCATTTCGATGGATATACCAAAGACGCCCACCGCTATTACTATGGCACGCAAAACAGGGCTTTGTACAAAGGTGTGGATGCAGCTATTGACTTTGTGAATGGAATTGGCCAGGACGTGGTTGAAAAACGCATTCGAGGCATGGCCAAATACTTTCAGGATGAACTGCTGAAGCTGGAAGGCAAAATAGATATGCTTACACCCACCGAAGAAAAAAGCCGCGGAGCTGTGGTGGGTTTTCGCATTAAGGCCAAATCGAATACGGACTTTTACACCCTGGCCGCCGAAGCCAAAATCCGTATCCGCTCCGTACCCGAAAATGGCCTAAATAGTCTGCGGGTTTCTACCCATATCTACAACAACAAAGATGAAGTGGACAAGCTTCTGGAATTGGTGCGGAGTGTAGCGTAGGGGCAACCCTCGCGGTTGCCCTTGACTTTATGAGGTGTCGGGTGTTCCCACCCATCATCACCCAAATCCTATTGATGAAACCATGAAATACCGCCTTACTCCAATCAACTTGCTCTGCTTCTTTCTGTTCTTTTTTATATGTTTGCCCCATCACAATACTTTGGATGGCAGGTAATGCGTAGGGCTGGTCCAATTATTCTAATGCTGCTCGGCATTGATTTTATTATTCAATATTTTTCAAAAAAATACTTGTGGCCATTTCTGATTGAATGTTCGGTGTTGATTTTCATTTTTATGTTTGACATGTTGGATAGATAACCCCGTTATCCTTAGCATGCACTAAGGATTCGCTCCCGAGAAACTGGGGATTTGCAATCCCATTCTCAACAAGTCCGGATTACAAATCCCGACTAACAGCAAAAAGACAGGTAAGAAAGCCTAGCATCTTTTTTAGAAGCGAATTGCCGGTTGGCCTTTGATATCGTAATTTGTTCACTAAAACAAATTAGTATGATAGCAAATATTGGCGGCATTTTTATTTACTCCGCCACACCCGCCGCCTTGGCTGAATGGCACAAGGAACACCTTGGAATTCAATGGGAACATAATCCTGAATATAAGGCATGGTATGCATCGTTCGAATACACGGAAATAGAAACCGGCAAGAAACGCAGCACCGCTTGGAGCATATTGCCCAACGATACACGCCCAAAGTTTCAAGGCAAGGTCTTTTGTGTGAACTACCGCACCAATCACATGGATACTTTGGTTGCACATCTTCGCAGCAAGGGTGTGGAGGTGAAAGGCCCTGAAGACTCCCCTCCACAAGGCCGCTTTGCCTGGTGCGAAGACCCTACGGAAACTATATCGAACTTTGGCAGGAATAGGTCGTATCTCGTAAAGACGTTGCATGCAACGTCTCTCTTCGTAAATCCAAAATCTGACTTCATCCTTGTCTCCTGACCATCTCAAAGAAACACTTAGAACCATTCCCGACAGTCCGGGGGTGTACAAGTATTATGACAAGGCAGGCGAACTGATATACATTGGCAAGGCTAAAAGCCTGAAGAAACGGGTAGACAGCTATTTCAATAAAGTGCTGTACGAAAACTTCAAGACCCGCCTGATGGTCGGCAAAATTGAAGTAATAGAGTTCACATTGGTAGATACAGAGATGGATGCCCTGCTGCTGGAGAACCTACTCATAAAGCAGTTTAAACCCCGCTACAATATCCTCTTAAAGGACGACAAGACGTATCCTTTCATTGTGATTACCAACGAGCGTTTCCCTAAGATTTTCCCTACCCGAAAATATATCAAAGATGGTAGCGATTACTTTGGTCCCTATACCTCAGGCACTGTGATGCACACCTTGCTGGACTTAGTGAAAGCAACGTATCCAATACGGAATTGCAACCTAATATTGAGCGAAAAGAATATAGAAGCTAAAAAATTTCGTATTTGTCTCGAATATCAGATAGGCAACTGCAAAGGACCTTGCGAAGGGTTGCAATCGGAGGATGATTATTTGCAAACCATTGCCGCCATCAAAAATATATTGAAGGGAAACGTGAATGAGGTGCTGACCAAACTAAAGGAGGAGATGCAGAAGGCCGCCACTGCATTGAAATATGAAGATGCCCACTTTTACAAAACCAAGATAGACCGACTGGCCGATTACCAAAGTAGATCAACTATAGTGAGCCGTTCGGTACACAATGTGGATGTGTTCAATATAGCCGTTGAACGCAACTACGCCTTTGTCAATTTTCTGCGGGTGGTGAACGGCATGATTATACAAACACAAACGGTGGAGCTTCGCAAGCAGATGGAAGAACCGCCCGAAGAACTGCTGTTGGCAGGCATGGCCGAAATATGGGCTCGGTACGGAATGACTGCAAAAGAAGTGGTGGTGCCGTTTAATATAGAATTGGAATCGGGCACAATGGAGCTAACCCTTCCAAAGGTTGGCGACAAAAAAAAATTGCTAGACTTGAGCCTAAAAAATGTATTATACTTTAAGAAGGAAAAGCTGGAGCAATATGAGAAGGTAAACCCTGAAGTTCGCACCGATAGGATACTGGCTCAGATGCGGCAAGATCTTCGGCTGGCTAAGCCGCCGAAGCGGATAGACTGCTTTGATAACTCCAATATTCAAGGAGCTTTCCCAGTGAGTGCCATGGTATGTTTTATTGATGCCAAACCTGCCAAAAAAGAGTACCGCCACTACAATGTGAAAACAGTGGAAGGCCCTAATGACTTTGCAACAATGTATGAAGTGATATACCGCCGCTATTCGCGGATGCAGGAGGAACAATTAACTCCACCCGATCTCATCATCGTGGACGGTGGAAAGGGTCAACTTAGCTCGGCCTGTGAAGCTTTGAAATCATTGGGTCTGTATGGCAAAATACCCATCATTGGAATCGCCAAAAGGTTGGAAGAATTATACTATCCCAGTGATGACATTCCTTTATACATTGACAAGAAAAGCGAGACGCTGAAAATTATTCAGCAACTACGCGATGAAGCCCACCGATTTGGCATAACCCATCACCGCAAGCGGCGAGATAAGGGCACTATCCTCACAGGGTTGGAGGGCATTGAAGGGATTGGCCCTACTACTGCCCAAAAACTGCTGCGGACTTTCAAAAGTGTAAAAAAAATTAAGGAAGCAAAGTTGGAGGATTTGGTATTGGCCGTGGGCGAAAGCAAAGCGAAGATGGTGTGGAAAGGATTGGGCAATACCTTGTTGATCGGCTGAGCCCAAACCAGTGACTGACGACTTGAAACAGTAGGTGCTTGAAGGCGGGGTGGACTCAGCGTCAATAATCTATAGCACTACCGTTTATGCTTTTAGTTGGAGGGATACCAACCAGAGCAGACTTGTATTCTGCTTGCAAAAATTATCGAGTTTGTATCCAAATTGATAGGTGTTTCCACCAACCAAACAAAAGCAACCTAATCGCTCACTTCCCCGAATAACCCTTCATCACTCCACGGTCACTTTGGCGAATGAAGTCTAGTATTTCGTCACGCTCTGTGGTGGCAGGCATTTCGGCTTCAATGCGTTTCATGGCTTGGGTGTAGTTGAGGCCACGTACAAACAGTGTGCGATATATTTCCTGTATCTCCGCAATCTTTTCAGGGCCAAAACCACGGCGGCGAAGACCCACACTATTTACACCTTCGTAGCTTAGGGGTTCGCGGGCAGCCTTGGTGTATGGTGGCACATCCTTTCGCACCAATGAGCCGCCACTTATCATGGCATGCGTACCAATATTCACAAATTGATGCACGGCACTCAGTCCACCGAGTATGGCAAAATCGCCCACCTTCACATGGCCAGCAAGCTGCACGGAATTAGCCAAAATACAGCTATCGCCTATTTCACAATCGTGGGCAAGGTGCACGTAGGCCATTAATAGAGTGTTGCTGCCCACAGTTGTTTTCCAACGGTCTTTGGTTCCACGATTCACGGTCACACATTCGCGAATGGTCACGTTGTTTCCTATCTCCACTGTGGTTTCCTCACCATCAAACTTTAAATCTTGAGGAATTGCAGATATTACCGCCCCCGGAAATATGCGGCAGTTTTTACCAATCTTGGCACCGGGAAAGATGGTGACATTCGAACCTATCCATGTGCCCTCGCCAATCTCTACATTTTTATGTATAACGGCAAACGGGTCAATGGTAACATTGTCGGCTATTTTGGCCTGTGGGGAAACGTATGCAAGTGGCTGAATCATTGTTGATTTGGAGATTTGATGATGTGTTGATTTGGAAATGGGTCGAGCGATTTGGAAATTTGGAAATGAGGAGATGTCCTGATAGCTATCGGGATGAAGAAGAACTCCGTTTTATTCTTTTGTGCTTTGGTTTCGCTTTGTTGAGCCAATAATTTTAGAAAGCACTTTGATTATCGATTCAATTTTTTGCAACATTTCTTTTGTGTCTGGATAGTTGGGAGATGCTTCGCAAAGTTGAAGATAGTATTGGGTTTCATCCGCTTCTTTTGCTGCAATTTTAAGTTTGTGAACAAAGTCTGCTTTGCTTTCTGCGTTCTGGGCTTCCCTCACATTTGCTCCAATGGATATACTACTTCTCATCACCTGGTTTGCCAGCACAAATTGTTTATTTTGGTTCAATAGCTCACAATATTTCATTACTTTCAATGCTAAATCGAAACTCAATTGAACAATTAAATTATCCTCTCCTGATTTCATCCGAACAGAATTTTCAAATCTTCAAATTAACTACTCGTCAAATCAAGTTTCTTCATTTTCAAATCGTCTCATCTCCAAATCAACTAGGTTTCTTCACCACCATAGCCATCATCTCGGCTTCGCTTACCAGTTTTTCACCCACGTATGCTTCTCCTTTCATTAAGCAGATGCCACGACGGACAGGTTCGGTCAATTCCAGTTTCATTACCAAAGTATCACCCGGCACCACTTTGTCCTTGAACTTGGCGTTATCAATTTTCATGAAGTAGGTTATATAGTTTTCTGGGTCGGGCACTTGGCTCAGTATGAGGATGCCTCCGGCCTGTGCCATAGCTTCGAGTTGCAGCACTGCAGGGAATAACGGCTCTCCTGGAAAATGGCCAGCAAAGAAGTACTGGTCGTGGGTAATATTCTTTATTCCAATCACCACATTGCCTTCGATGGACATGATTTTGTCAACCATTAAAAAAGGGTGGCGGTGGGGCAACATTTTTAATACCGCTGGAGTATCGTACAAAGGCTTGGCACTTGGGTCATATTTGGGGATTCCCTTTTTGCTCTTTATTTTTTTGATGAGAGCTTTTATCTTTTTGGCAAATGCTACGTTGGCTGCATGGCCTGGGCGGGCTGCCATTATCTGACCTTTCAAAGGCATGCCAACAAGGGCTAAGTCCCCAATCAAATCAAGTAATTTGTGGCGAGCAGGTTCGTTTTGAAAATGCAGCTCCACATTGTTCAAAACACCTTCTTTCCTAACCTCTACTTTGGGTTTGTTAAATAGTTTAGCAAGGTAATCCAGCTCATTGTCTTCTACTACACGGTCAACAATCACGATGGCGTTATTCAAGTCTCCACCTTTTATGAGGTTGTCCTTCACTAAGGCTTCCAGCTCGTGTAGGAAACAAAAAGTGCGGCATCCTGCTATCTCTTTTTTGAACTCTTTAATATCAGTAAGGCTGGCGTGTTGACTCCCTAGTACAGGACTATTGTAGTCTACCATCACCGTAAGGCGGTAGTCGTCCACGGGCATTGCCACCATCTCCACCCCACGTTCCAGTTCGGCATAATGTATATTTTGTGGAATAACAAAATATTCCCTTTCTGCTTTCTGCTCTTGAATCCCGGCACTCAATAGTGCATCCACAAAAGGCTGGGCACTGCCATCCATAATGGGGGTTTCGGCCGCATCCAGTTGTATCATTACATTGTCAATTTCTAAACCCACAAGAGCGGCAAGGATATGTTCCACGGTGGCAACTTTTGCTCCTTTTTTCTCTAATGTAGTGCCTCTGCTTAAGTCAGTGACATAGTCCACATCAGCTTCTATGATTGGCTGTCCTTCTAAGTCGGTACGTTGAAATTTATAACCGTGATTTTCAGCTGCAGGGCAAATGGTCATGTTTACGTCTACGCCTGTGTGCAGCCCCACCCCACTAATGGTCACTGCTTTTTTGATGGTTGATTGTTTCAGGTTCATTGCAGGGCAAAAGTAGAGAGGATGTAGGAGTTTAGATTTAAGAGGTACGATTTGGCTGACGCCTGCAAGGTATCAGCCCACCCCGATTCAACAAATCAACGATTCAACGAAAAGACCTCCCTTATTTTTGCCCACTTAAAATTACCCCTACCCTATATTTATGCGTAAAAAAATTATTGCCGGAAACTGGAAAATGAACAAGAGCTTCCAAGAAGGACTTGACCTCAGCTCTGAAATCATCAACATGGTGCGTGACGAGGTACATACTGCAACACAAGTGGTACTTTGCCCACCGTTCACACACCTGAATGCGGTGGCGGGGTTGATTGGCAATGCAGTCAATATGAGCACAGGGGCACAAAACTGCTATACCGAAACCAGCGGAGCTTATACAGGTGAAGTGAGTGCAGCTATCCTGAAAAGTGTTGGCTGCTCATACATCATCGTTGGCCACAGCGAACGCCGTCAGTATTTTGCTGAAAAAAACGCCACCCTTGCCAAGAAAACAGATGCTGTACTTGCCAATGGCATGAACCCAATCTATTGCTGTGGCGAAACCTTGGATGAGCGTAATTCAGAAAAGCATTTTGAGGTAATAAAATCGCAGGTGTCAGAAGGATTGTTCCATCTTTCAGGTGAGGCTTTTGGCAATGTGGTAATAGCCTACGAGCCAGTGTGGGCAATTGGTACAGGAGTTACCGCCAGCACTGCTCAGGCACAGGAAGTCCATGCCTTTATCCGTGGTTTAGTAAGCGAAAAATACGGTATTGAAGTAGCCAACAACCTGACTATCCAATACGGCGGCAGTGTGAAGCCAGACAACGCCGTGGAGTTGTTTTCTCAGCCCGACATTGATGGTGGCCTGATAGGCGGTGCAGCCCTGCAAAGCCGTAGCTTTGTTGACATTGTGAAAGCGATGAACTAAATTGCTGAACTAGTGAACAGGAGAAAGTTATTCCGAACGTGATTTGGACTCTTTTTACACAAGTGCTGAAACAAGTTCAGCATGACTACCTCAGTCCCTCTTGCACATAAGTACATATAGTCAATCCTCAAAAGCCCTAGCCTTTGTTGGTCTCCCGACCAACAACATCAAGAAGCTCCAATAAAATTATTCGGAGGATTTTGCCTCTTAGCCCAAAGCCTCCAAATAGGCTTCACCCAATTGTACATAAGCCTCGGCGTTGAGCCTCACCTTTTCTTTCTGTTCATCGGTGAGTTGGCGGAGGATGCGGGCGGGTGTGCCCACTACCAAAGAGCCTTCAGGAATTTCCATGCCTTCGGGCACTAATGTGTTTGCCCCGATGATGCACCAATCGCCAATCTTGGCATTGTTCAATACCGTCGCATTCATGCCCAGCAACACATGGTTTCCAAGGGTGGCTCCATGCACAATGGCCAAGTGGCCGATGATACAATCGTGACCGATGCTCACGGGGCAACCGGGATCCACATGGATTACGGCATTGTCTTGCACATTGCTGCGGCTGCCAATGGTGATGGTGTCACCGTCAGCTCGGATAACCGCCCCGAACATCACTGTAACGTTATCACCCAATGTGGTCTTTCCAATCACAGTAGCATTAGGTGCAATGAACACATTGCTGCCTTTTTTGATGGCCGTTGATAATGCCACCCTGAGTGAAGTCGAAGGGTTGTTGTTGGTTAATTCTTCCATTTCAATGTCTTCAACAAATGTTCGGCATCGGCCCGCAGGAATTCCAAGACGGGTTCAACAGAATCGGGGATAGTTTGGGCATTGAAATACAACGCTGCCCGAAGGAAATGCTTCTTCCTGTCGGTGACATAAAACTGGTAATGGTTGGCTGTGTTGCCCTGCAAGTCGTAGCGTATGCCCACCGTTTGGCTGTCTAACTGGAAAGGAATTTCATCAATGGCTTCGGCCTTTATCACATGCTTATACACGAAGGTGCGGCTGTCGGCAATGGCGTCGTGCAGCTTGGTTTTTGTTAAATCCTTATAGCTGATGTGTAGCGTAGCGATATAGTCAGGAAAATGCAGGTTCATCCAGCAGGCTTCGGCTTTGGGGTCGGTGTCGGGCACAGGCACACCATACTTGGGGAACTCAAAAGTGAAAGGGCATCCTACATCAAACAATTCATATTCCTTTTTTGGTAAATCAATATGCTGGAATCCTCTTGGCTTGGGGGTGTAGTCGTGCTGGCAAGAGGCAAAACCTAAGAGTAAAAAAAGGTAGAATCTGTTTCGTGACATAGGCGGCAAAGGTCTGACTGAAGCGGCAATATTCATTTGTGTTGTGTTGGCCAAAATTTGCGTTATTATTGCCTGTAAATAACGCCACCATGAAGAAAAAAGTATGGGCAATAAGCCTCTTGGTTTTAGTATGGATAAGCCAATATCAATACAGCCAAAGCAGTGCAGGAGCTCCCACCGCAAGCACAGGTGCTCCGGGCGAAGGCAATTGCTCCATGCCGGGCTGCCATGTTGATTTTGCAGCCAATAGCGGCAGCGGAAAAGTAGAAATCCTTCTGCCCAAAAATCACTATTCGCCAAAAGAAGAACTAGAGGTGACTGTGCAGGTATCTGATGCCGCAATGAAAAAAACGGGCTACGAACTGACAGCTTTGGACGATGTTGGAAATGCGGTTGGTGCGTTTGAACCGACAGATAACTACCGCACACAGCTACTGCCAGGGACTGGAAAATTTGCCAATAGAAACTACATGACTTACACCGCTAATGGGACTAATGTGAGCAACAACACAGGCATTTGGAAAATGAAATGGAAAGCTGGTAACAGTATTGGAGCTGTTCATTTTTACGCAGCAGGCACAGCCGCCGACGGTGATGGCACACAAGCGGGAGACTATGTATTCACTACCTCAAAAACTATAGGCGAGGCTATTGGTGTTGGACAGTTGGAAAACAAAACAGATGCCTTCTTTTGCTGCTCTACAAGTAGCATTTACGTAGCAGAATCAATGCTGCTGAATTTATTCGATTTGAATGGAAAACTAATTCTGCAAAACAAGCAAGTGAGTGAGAATATCAGCCTTTCCTATTTGCCGAAAGGCATATACCTGGCAAGGCTTACCAGCAGCTACGGAACGGAAACCCTTAAGTTGATGCTGCCATGAAAAGGAAACTACTTTATAGCTTGTTTATAGGCAGTGGCCTTGCCATTGCCTATACCGCAACCACCAAGATAGCGGGCCCGCCGCCATACAGCACCGGAGCTCCCAACGAACTTACTTGTGCTCAATCCACCTGCCACGATGGGGTGACCGAGGCTGTGAATAGCGGCTCCGGCAGTTGCGATGTAGAGTTTGACGGTGGCAACGATTTTTATGATAACAACAAAACCTATCAGGTGAAGATAAAAGTGTCGCACTCGGCCTTTGTTAAATATGGGTTTCAGGTAGTGGCTTTATTCAAATCGGATAGGAAACCAGCCGGCACTGTGACAATTACTGATACCATTCGCACACAACTGCGTGACAAGAAAAATGTGAGCTGGGGCTGCTGCCCAAGCCGCGAATGGGTAGGGCATAAAGCCGCTGGAATAACCGCTGCAAACTCTGGAAGTCTGGGGTGGACTTACAACTGGAGAGCCCCAGCAACTGGCAATGGCGAAGTAGTGTTTTATCTGGCGGCATTGGCAGGCAACAACGATGCAACCGACACTCTTGATTATACCTATACCACAACAAAAACCATCACATACAAAATGGGAACAAACACGGGTGTGGATGAACCGTTGGCCGAGAAATTTCAAGCATTCTGCCTAGCCGGACAACGGTATATTTCTTGGCAGGGATTGCCTGAAAAGGTATCGGTTTCTGTGTATAATATAAACGGGAAGCAACTGAATCAAACCTGCAATACCCAAGGTGTTTCGGTGAATAAGGAGGGTGTTTACCTTCTAGTTTTTAAAAATGAAGGTGAGGTTTATTGCCAAAAACTATTCGTCTATTGAGATTGTCCACAATAGGCATAGCCTAAAAGTGTAGCCTTTATTTTTGCCTGCTAAAAGGTATGCAAATGCACACCAATTAACGAATTGCCGAATCAATAAATTACCGAATTAACCATGTCCGATTTCCAACTCATAATGCCCAAGATGGGCGAAAGCATTGCTGAAGCCACCATCATCCGCTGGCTGAAAAACGTGGGCGATACAATTGCAATGGACGAAACTGTGCTGGAAATAGCAACCGACAAAGTAGACAGTGAAATACCAACACCGAGGGGTGGAATCCTCACCCAATTACTTTTCAAAGAAGGTGATGTAGTGCCTGTGGGGCAGGTGATAGCGGTGATAAGTCAACTGTCAACTGCCGACACTCAGCAGTCGACTTCTGAGTCGGCTTCTCCACTCTCTTTTGGAGAGGGGCAGGGTGAGGCTACTCACGTTCTAGAAGTTGAGCAAACCATCCAAACAGCAATCGACGGTTCAACTCCGCTCAGTATAGCTGCTGCTCCCACTGCTCACATCCCACCTCCGGCATCTCAGTCTTCCGCCAACCGATTTTACAGCCCCTTAGTGATGAATATAGCCAAAGGCGAAAGCATCAGCATGGCTGAATTGGAAAAAATACCCGGCACTGGCAGCGAAGGCCGTGTGACTAAACGGGACATCTTGGCCTATTTGCAAGGAGGAAGGAAGGAGGACGAGTTTGGAGTTATTGAAAATTCAACTATCGAAGCCCCGAGCCCAGAAGTTCAAGATGAGCCGTATGTTAAAAAAGTTAGCGAGCCTTTTGCTCAGCCACAGGAAACTAAGAATCTGAAATCAGAAACTATAATTCCAATAGCTACCGGAAAAAATCTACAACCTGGCGATGAAATCATCGAGATGGACCGCATGCGGAAATTGATAGCCGACCACATGGTAATGAGTTTGCAGACCAGCCCGCACGTTACCTCGTTTGTGGAGGCTGATGTGACCAATCTGGTAAAATGGCGTGAGAAAAACAAGGCCAGCTTCGAGAAACGCGAAGGCGAAAAAATCACCTTCACTCCTTGCTTCATTGAGGCCGTGACTAAGGCCATCAAAGACTTCCCGATGATAAACGTATCGGTTGATGGCACAAGTATCATCAAGAAAAAGGCTATCAATATTGGTATGGCTGCGGCATTGCCCACCGGCAATCTGATAGTGCCAGTAATAAAAAATGCCGACAACTTGAACTTGGTAGGATTGACCAAAGCCGTGAATGACTTGGCCAACAAAGCCCGCCAAAACAAACTAAGTCCCGACGATATTCAGGGTGGCACTTTCACTGTGACTAACGTTGGAGGTTTCGGCAACGTGATGGGAACGCCCATCATCAATCAGCCACAAGTAGCCATACTTGCTACGGGTACTATCAAGAAAAAACCAGCCGTGATGGAAACCGAATACGGCGAAACCATCGCCATCCGCCACATGATGTTCCTTAGTCTCAGCTACGACCACCGTGTGGTTGACGGAGCTTTGGGCGGCACTTTCCTTCGCCGGATTGCCGACTACCTTGAGCAGTGGGAAGTGAACAGGGAGATTTAATGTGAGTCCCGATAACTTATCGGGATGGAAATGTGAGAATGTGTTTCAGCATCTGACGTCAAACCAATAAAATCAAAATGAAAAAATCAATACTCCTTTTCTTTCTTTTTGCTTTTGTTGTTGCTGAGGCCGAAGGGCAAGTAAATGATGCTGTTCCGCCGCCGCCATGCGTCTTCGGTGACACCTCAACGGTGTATAATCTGGCCACTATTCAAGAAGTTGCCAGTTTTGATGGAGACTTAAATGACTTTCTTGTAAACAATACGCAGTACTCAAAGAAGGCTCAGAAAATGGGTATCGAGGGAATTGTCAAGGTTAAGTTTGTAATTGAAAAAGACGGAAGCCTTTCAAATATCGAAATTAAAAAGCCGGTTCATAAACTATTGGACAGCGAGGCATTAAGGGTGGTGAATAAAATGCAGGGAAAATGGAAAGCAGGAAATCATAATGGCAAACCTGTCCGTATGTCTTTTGTTCTTCCTTTTGTGTTTAAGTTCGAGTAGGGTTTGCGTTGTTCGTTTTCGAAGTGAGTCCTCTTAAATCCAAATTTATCCAAAAATTTGCAGCACCGCTTCGCCCTCGCTAACTTGCGGGCGTTTTCAACGATATACCCCCACTTAACACTTCATGGATTCCCTTAAAAACAAGTTTGCAGAGAAAGCAGCAGCAGTAGCAGCAGAAACAAAAGAATTTCTAAAAGCCCACGGCAACAAGGTGGTGGGCACTTACACCGTAGATGATGTGTATGGCGGCATGAAGGGCATCACCGGGTTGGTGACTGAAACCTCATTGCTCGACCCAACCGAAGGCATACGCTTCCGCGGATACTCAATTTCTGATTTACGTGAAAAACTGCAACACTTTGTAGATGGAGGGGCAGAGCCAATGCCCGAAGCTATTTTTCTGCTAATGTTGATGGATGAACTCCCAAGCAACGAAGACGTACAAAACTTGACGAATGCATGGGCTCGCAGGGCAATAGTTCCCCGCCATGTGTTTAATGTGCTGGATGCCTGCCCCCGCAGCATGCATCCGATGACGCAGTTTACTATAGCCATTATGGCCATGCAGACCGAGAGCGTATTTGCGGCAGCTTACCGCAAGGGCACAGCCAAAAAAGATTATTGGGATCCCACCTACGAAGATGTAATGAACCTGATAGCCCGCCTTCCAAGGGTAGCAGCCTACATATATCGTAGAACATATAAAAATGACGATCATATAGAACCAGACCCCAAGTTGGACTGGGCTGGAAACTTTGGCCACATGCTAGGCTACGACGACCCTGCTTTTGCAGAATTGATGAGGCTCTACTTGACTATACACAGTGATCATGAGGGGGGAAATGTATCGGCACACACCAATCACTTGGTAGGCTCAGCTTTAGGCGACCCATATCAGTGCTTTGCAGCTAGCATGAACGGATTAGCAGGCCCATTGCACGGCTTGGCCAACCAAGAAGTGGTGCGATGGATAAATGCTATGTGCGAAAGCCTGAACACCAAGCGGCCAAGCAAAGAGCAGATAGCCACGTATGTAAAACAAACGCTGGCACAGGGCAAAGTAGTTCCTGGCTATGGCCATGCAGTGCTTCGCACAACTGACCCACGCTTTGTATCGCAAATGCGTTTTGCCAAACAATACATGCCCGAGGATGATATGGTGAACACGGTTTGGAACGTGTACGATGTAGTTCCACCCATACTGGAAAGCCTTGCGAAAGTGAAAAACCCATGGCCCAATGTGGATGCTCATAGCGGAGCCTTGTTACAGCATTTCGGACTAGTGGAGGAAGATTTTTATACCGTAATGTTTGGCGTAAGCCGAGCCCTCGGTGTTATGACTTCTCTCTGTTGGGATAGGGTGCTTGCCTTGCCCATCGAAAGACCAAAGTCTATTACTACCAAGGCCATGAAGGAACTATTTGGTGCCGAAGTGACGGCCTAAACTAATCACTTTACTATCTCCACATCCCCGGCATCCTGGGCTTCTTTTAGCAGTTGGTTTTCCTGTTTTTGTATTAGGTCAAGCTTTTTCTTGTTGGCCAAAATATTTCGGATGCGACTCACCTCGTAGGCAAAAGGAGATACATCTTCTCTGATGCGAAATTCGCGAATGTCAATGAAATAGTTGTAGGCAGCATCTTCCAATATGGTTTTGTTATTGCTTCGCAAAAACTGCTCTTCGTCGTAGCCACGTAGCGGTATCTCCTTTTGTATCTCGTCGAAAGCCAGCCAAACGCTATCGGCAAAGAAATAGTTTTCGGCATACAGGGCGGCATACCCTTCCAGGTTTTTGCGGGCTTCGGGGGCAGGGGAGTAAAACCAAAGCTTCACCTTGTCGAGCCGTGGGCTATTTTTCCTCACCTTGATGTAGTTGAGTCGAACGATGTTTTTCTTCAGTTCAAACTCCTTGCGGTTCTGATGGTAATAATTTCGTATTTCGGACAGAGGAACGGCTGTATCGCCTTGGCTCAGTAGCCTTTTCTCCAATTCGTATATCAGCAGGGCATTTTTGTAATCAGCCACTTGCTGTTCCTTATTCTTTTCATTTTCGGTCAAGATATCTTGAGCTTTGTGCAGTAGCACCTGTTGTTTGAGCCAGTTTTGCAAATACATCTGCATCAGTTTGCTACTGTCCTTAGCAGAAGTGCCCGGCTTCACTATCCCGGTAATGTCGGCCACCGTCAGGTTTAACCCATAAGCCTTTGCCACAACCTTCTTAGCTCCGTCAGCGTTTTCACAAGAAACAAAAACAACAGTAGACATGCAAGCCAATGCCAAAAATTTGACTGAATGGCGGTAGGCAAAACGTGTCACTACTAAAATTTACTTGAACAAGTTGGCTTTTACGGCCTCGTCAACTTTCACTGGGTACTTTTGCCTAAGTTCATTAACCCACTCTTTTTCAAGGTATTGCTGGTAATCACTTGTGATAATTCCTTTAGCCTCGTTCAATTTCTTAGGTTGTATTGGCAGACTTTCACGCACTTGTAGTAGTTTCACCCGTCCGGTAGTTTCATTGAACAAGCGGATCCCATTCGTCCAGCTCACACTATCAAGCCACGTGTTTTCACCTTTTTCATATTTGGCAGTTTTCGCAGTCAAGTTTAAGGGGTTTGGGGCATTCAACTTTTTTAAGATGCTATCTTGAGCTATTCCTTTTTTTAACAACTTCTTCACTTGCTTGGCCACTTTAGCATCGTTGCATTCGTATATGGTGGCATCCACCCGATCTTTCCACATGTATGCACTTTTGTTCATCTCATAGAAACTTTGAAGTCCGGAAGAGTCGGAAACTGATTTGCTCCACACCCTTTTGTCTTTCAAGTCAAAAAGCAAGATTCCATCGTGGTATTCTTGTAGGAGGTTGCGGAAATCTTCGTATTTGCTTTCCAATTTACTTTCTTCGTAGCTCATGCACTGAAAGTTTACAAAATCCTTGTACATCCCTGCCAATATCGACTCAGCTAGCGAACGCTGCTTAGGCGATTGGTAGTTTGTCACATAGTCCATAAAATCTTTTTGAGTAAATTTCTTTATGCCTAGCGAGAACATCTGCTTCTCATGTTTCCACAAAGAGTCAGGCGTCCATCGACCTGCTGGAAGCTCAGTTCGCAGTTTGGCCGAATCAAGTTTATAGAAAGCATCGGCTGGGATCTTCTCTTCTTTGAATCCATACTCCTTTTTTATTTTCTCTACCATCACGGTGCGGTTCACTTCCGAGCGTTGGTCGCGGCTTATGCGGGTTTTTAGTTGGTCTTTGGTTTGGTCGAATGTGGGTAGTGGTTTGCGGGCTATCAGTTTGATAATGTGCCAGCCAAAGCTGCTTTCAACTGGTTGCCCATAGTCGCCTGGGTTTTGAAGGCCGTATGCGGCATCCTTGAATTCCACCGGCCAGGGGCCGCCAATACTTGATAAATTGTTTAGCACCCCACCGTTTTTGGCTGTCTGTTCATCTTCCGAATATTGTTTTGCAAGTTCTGCAAAATCGGCTCCTGTTTTCAGACGATTGTATAGACTGTCAATGCGAACTTTATCCATAGCCTTGGACACTGCGAGTTTTGAGGGTTTCAGCATGATATGAGCCACTTGCACATCAGGACGGGCTTTGCGACGATCTTTCACTTGAATGATGTGGTAGCCAAAGCGTGTGCGGAAAGGCAGAGACACCTGACCTACGGGTTCTTTGTAGGCGTAGTTTTCAAATGAATAAATAAGATTGAAGACAGTAAAATAGCCCAAATCGCCAAAGTTATATTTGGCCGAAGGGTCTTCGCTTGCAGCTTTAGAAACCGAATCGAATGGCTGGCCTTTTAACACAATTTGTCGTAGGCTATCTATTTTGCGAAAAGCAATCAGGCTATCTTTTGGCAAGGCATTTTCATCAACCAACACCAGTATATGCGAACAACGCACCTCCCACCCCATTCGGTCGAAAGCTTCCTTTATCAAGCCATCGCTCACATTCTTGTCGGTGAGATAGGGCTGCGATAGTTGTTTTTTGTAACCGCTCAATTCACGCACAAAACCTTCGAGCGTATCCATTCCGGATGTTTTGGCTTCTTTTACCATAAGCTTAAAGTTCACATACAAATCCAAGTACTCATTGATGCTTTTGGCATCGGTGTTAGATTCGCGGCTGTTGTTCTTTTTGTAGATGCGTTCAAATTCAGTCTTGCTAAC
>SHWZ01000085.1 GCA_009693575.1 Flavobacteriaceae bacterium
AATACTGTTCTCGTTCGACCCCGTGGTGTGGGTGCCCAACGCGTTCAGCCCCAACGAGGACAGGCTCAACGACCTATTTCAACTCAAAGGAGGAAGCCTCAAGCACTTTGAAATACACATATACAACCGATGGGGCGAAAAGATGTTTGCATCAACCTCCCTCGACAATAGCTGGAACGGCTACTTCCACGACCACCCATGCCAACAGGATGTGTATGTATATTACATCAAGTACTGGGGATTCGACAATGTACTCAAGACGAAGACTGGGAATATTACCTTGTTGAAATAAAAGTAATCAAAGACTATTATTCAGAAGCGGCAACTGAGTCACCTTAGCATATAGTGGATGCCTGCAAGCTTCTTCTTGCACATGAAAAAGATGTTTCAAGTTGTGGGTATCACCTCCAATGAAATTTACCATGCGGTGTTCAATCAGGTGTTCCGCAATTTTTTGAACGGGCTTGCTGTAGTAACCAATAATGCTCAACAGATTCATTTGAAACAACACTCCACTGTCCTTTAACTGGGTGTAAATATCCTTGCCGGGAATGAAATATTGATAACGCTCAGGGTGGGCTAACACAGGTTTGTAGCCTGCCATTTTCAAATCAAAAATAGTTTGTAGCAAGTTGCCTGGCGGGTCAATAAAACCAGTTTCAATCAGCAGATAGCTATCTCCAAAGGTAAGCAGTTCCCGGTTTTTTATTTTTTCGGCCATCCATTCGTCCACATAGTATTCGGCAGCGGCTTCAAGCACTATAGTGAGTCCTTCTTCCTTCATGGCTGCATGCACCTCTGCAAGTTTAGCATTAATGATTTCAGGACTGTTTTTATAAAAATCCCCCATCACATGGGGGGTGGTAATGGCTTTACGATAACCAAGTTCCTGCAACTTTTTCAAAATGGCTATGCTCTCGCCTATTTCCTTACAGCCATCGTCAATGCCCGGCAGGTAGTGGCTGTGCAAATCCACCTTAATGGGGTTGTCAATGGGTGGTACCACCTTCGGTTTCGATTTTCCAATAAAAAATGAAAAGATGCCCATGTATTATTTTCTCAGTCTATTGGCCAATGAAGCCGCTTGTTGTTGCTTGCCAAACTTACGAATCTCCTCCTTGTCAGGATTGAAAACTAGTTTGCCATCTGCAATATTAAGCAACCATCGCTTTAGCTCTTCTTTTTGGTTTCGGCCAAAGGTAACACCGCAACCACACTGCTCAATGATGGCAGCAGTTTCGGCAGTCGGGCTGCAAATATTCAGGGTGGGTTTTTGAGCTGCGAGGTATTCGTAAATCTTACCGGGTATCACCATATCTTCCTGCTCCACTTGTGGATTTACCAGCAATAATATGTCAGCCTTTTTCAGCAAAGTCAACGATTCGCTGTGCGAAACATATCCCCTTTTGTCAAGCCAATCATTCAGACCTTTTGTTTGAAAATAGGCTTCAATATTTTCGGAAAGGATACCTGCGAAAGTGAATTTGAAAGAGAGATCGCTTCTTTCTTGCCGAATCTCAGACACCGCATCCAAAAGCACTTCGGGATTGTAATTATCGCTGATGGTGCCAGTATAAACAATGTTTATTTGCTTGTCGATTTTTTGAATGTCAACCAGAGCGAAGTCAAATGATTCATCATCATAACCCATTCGCAGTATATGGAACTTGTCAGGGTCTATGCCATCAGATTTAGCACAAAGTCTTTGTTTGTATTGCTCGCCAACGGTAAGCACCATGTCGGCCTGTTCAAGCACCCTACGTTCAAGTCGTGCATCAATGCCAGCCGCAATTTTGGTGTGGTACAATTGTTTGTAGAAAATAATATCCGTCCATGCATCGTGGAAATCAGCTACCCAGCGAATGCCTTTTTTTAGCTTTAGCTTCATCCCCATCAGGTGGCTGCTGTGGGGCGGCCCTGCTGTTACTACGGTATCTATTTTATAGGTATCTATCAGTTCTAATGCCTTAGGCAAAGCATAGTTGTTCCAGCTTTTTCGGGCATCTGGAATAAAGAAATTCCCTCGAACAAAACGGGCAATTCGTTTCATCGGGCCTGGGTTGCTTTCGTTGGCAAATGCGGCACTCGGCACATTGCCCCTGCCCACCGTTTTCTTGTATAGCCAAAACAGTTCTTTCGTGCGAGTCTTGAACACCTTCACCCGCTTGTCCACCTTAGCGTTCAGGCTGTCATCTGTGCCGGGAAACTGTGCATACTTTTCATCTACGCTCAATACATATACCTCAAAGCCCGCATCGGCCAGCAACCGCGAATAGGACAGCCAACGTTGCACCGCAGGCCCTCCACTTGGTGGCCAGTAGTAAGTAATAATAAGGATACGATTACCTTGCACGGGGGCAAAGGTAATTGAGGGCTGAGGGAGGAATTACCCAATAAAGCTACATAATTCCTTCCCGAATAAACCCAGCCTGATGGGTGAGCAACTCAAGAGTAACAAACGGAGCTCCCAGATTGTATAAAAACAAATGGCCATAAGTGGCAACAAAAGTTTTGAATACTTGGCCATTGACATGGTTGTCGAATGCTTTTTTGTTCTTGTATATCTCAAAAAAGACAACTTCGCCGGAGGGTGGAGTAGGTAGGTTTGTTTGAGTGAAATCAGGTGTGTGCACGGTGTACATCAATGTGTCAGGCTCAGCCTTTTTTACCAATGAAGGCAATTTTTTAAGGGCTTTAATCGCTTCCTGCTCATGGCCGGGCAGGATTGTCCATTTAGAAATAAGGGTATACATGGTTTTAGAATTTTTACCGAGCGTTTATTTGATTGGCAAAAGTATTCCTAATGAAGTTTGACTGTTCGCAACTAACTGTAAACATCAAAACATAATCCTTCACACCTATTTTTGGCCAATTATATTGATGGATAATAATAATAAGTTGTTCGTATTGCTTTGGCTTCTTTTGTGTGGCTTGCAAGCCTTTGCCCAAGAACCCGATGAAAAACAACGGCAACAGATTATTGAAAAATTGATTGAAAACCAAGAGGGCGGGGCTGACTACACCGACTTGCTCGACCAGTTTGACACTTATCTAAGAAACCCGCTCGACCTGAATTTTTGCACTGCCGAAGATTTGCAAAAGCTCCCTTTTTTGAAGGACTTTCAAATTGAAAATATGCTCGCACACCGAAGCAAGTTCGGCTATTTTGTTAGCATCTATGAACTGGCCGCCGTTGAAGGTTTGGACTACGAAACCATCCGTCTGCTTACCGCCTTTGTGACGGTAGATGGGCACCGAATAGCACCACAAATAACTTGGAAGGATATACAAAAACAAGGCCGTCACACGTTCACTTGGCTCATTCAAAGTCAGCTACAGCAAACAGAAGGGCAGCGTAGAAGAAAAGAGCACGATACTGCGGGACAACAGTTCTACCAAGGCAATCAACTACGGTCGGTTTTAAGGTATCAGTTTGTGTACAAAAACAATATCAGCATAGCCTTCACAGGCGAGAAAGATGCTGGAGAATCTTTTGCCCAAGGAGGCAATAAACAAGGCTTCGATTTCAATTCGGGACATATATCACTAGCCGATATGGGCCGACTAAAAAGATTGGTGCTTGGCGATTTCAATACCTCTTTCGGACAAGGGCTTACGTTTGGATCAGGGTTGGCTTTTGGCAAATCGGCTAATGTGCTTTTGGTGAAGAAAAATGTACAGGGCTTGCGGCCTTATCGAAGTGTGAACGAAAATGAATTTTTAAGGGGAGTTGGGGCAAGTTTTCGTTTTAGAAAATTGGAAACAACCGTTTTTGCGTCACGAAAAAAGGTAGATGGCAATGTTTCGCCCGACTCTATGTCGTTGGATGAAAACAGCAGTTTCAGCAGTTTGGTTTCAAGTGGTTTACATCGCACTGCCTCGGAGATTTTCGACAAACATACTATACTCCAAACCATCGTTGGCGGGCAGGTTTCATATAAGCTAAAAAGACTTAGAATTGGCTTCTCCACTGTCCATACTAGCTTCGACCAACCTCGCAAACCTGACGGACAGCCATATAATATCTATGTGTTCAGCGGTACCAACGATACCAAGTCAGGCCTTGATTATGCATACAGTTATCACAACATCAGTTTCTTTGGCGAAGCAAGCAAAAATTGGAATGGCGGATGGGCTATTATCAACGGTATATTACTTTCTATGTCGCAACGGTTGGATATGGTTTTGGTATATCGAAACTATAGTGCCGACTTCAAGCCCGTCTATTCAAATGCATGGGGCGAAACCAGTCAAAACTTTAACGAACAAGGTATTTATACAGGCATTTCAGCCAAACTGGGGCGGGGGCTAACGATGAATGCCTACATAGATACCTATAAATTTCCTTGGCTGAAATTTCAAGTGGATAGACCTGGAACGGGAGGCTATGACTACCTAGCTGAACTTAACTTCGTGCAAGGCAAAAACCTGATGATGTACTTGCGATTTCGCAACGAAAAAAAATACAGAAACACTTCAGGAAATACCGTCAATTTTGATAATCTATCAGAGAACAGCCGTTGGAGTAGTCGCTACCATATTCAGTTCAAGGCATCAAAAAGTTTGACACTAAAAAGCCGCTTTGAGTATATACATTACCTACCTCAAACAGGCGAGGCCGAAACTGGCACTTTATTCTTTCAGGATGTAGACATTGACTTATTCAAGAAGGTGCTATCCCTTACTGGACGATTGCTTATCTTCAATATTGACGGGTATTACAGCCGCATTTATACTTATGAAAACGATATGCTTTACACATTTTCTGTGCCTGCATTTCAGAATCAGGGTATCCGATTTTATCTGCTTGCCAAGGTAAAAATAAAAAGGGGCTTGAGCATCACAATGAAATATGCAAATACGGCATACCAAAATGTCGAAACCCTTGGCTCAGGCTTGGACGCAACACAAAGCAAGCAAGGCACCGACCTGAAGTTTCAGTTGCAGTGGAGTTTCTAAACAAAATACCCTCAAAGTGGTATTTGGAGGCTTAGCTAAAATGAGCTTACTTTGTGGGTCAAAAAAATTACAACTAACCACTTGACCTTCAAACCTCGGCCAACACTTATTCTTCACTGTATTGCCGCCATCTTCGGCTGTGCGATGCTGCTGCTTCCCAATACTGGGCAGGCGGCTTGTGGTGATACGGTTACTTTTTCAGTACCGTCAAGTGTCTGTCTTGGAAGTAAAATTACGGTTTCTTTCAGTGCTACCAATACCGCCAAGGATAGCCTTTTCAGAATCATATTTGGCGATGGCGGGGATAGTACCGTGTCGGCGGCTGGCAACATGGATCACACCTACAGCAGCAGTGGCAAATTTTACCTTAAACTCATCCGCACAGGCAAGGGAAACTGCAAAGACACGATATCGGATAGTATACAGGTGAATGCAAAACCAAATACTGCTTTTACCCTGAAACAAGACAGCATTTGCAGCGATGCAATTGATTCCTTTTTTGCGACCGCTGGTGGATTGAGTAATTATACATGGCGGTATGGAACTGGCACTACTTCATCGGGCCAAAACACAGCACAAAGCTTTACCAATGCAGGAGCAAGCCCAAGCAGTACAACGGTGAAATTGGTTGCAACTAACAGCAGTGGCTGCAAAGATTCTTTACAGAAAAATATTACCATAATGCCCTTCCCAACAGCGGCATTTTCTTTTACGCCTGACTCTGCTTGTTCTGGCAGTTCAGTAAGTTTTACAAATAGCAGCACTGGAGCGGCCAGCTATAAATGGAA
>SHWZ01000086.1 GCA_009693575.1 Flavobacteriaceae bacterium
CATATATCTTTTGTTGCCATTGGTGCTTTCTACCATGGGGTACACACCTTTGCTGAAATCCATATCGGGCACGTTGGCATAGAAATTTCCAACCTTGTCCACTTCAATGGTTTTTAGGAGCGTTCCAGTACCTCCCGGGCCTGTGTAGAATCTTACGGTGCCATTGATATTGGGGGTGATTAAATCAGATTTGTACACAGATCCAGCCAGCGTAAAATACCCTTTGCCTGAGCCACCTGGCTTGTGGCAACTGATACATGCTGAACGGCCAATCATGTTCTTGCTTTCATCATCGCCGTTCTTGCTGTGAAAGGTGTCTGTTAGCTCTTCTGGAACAAAGGCTTCTGGAACAAAGGATTTGTGCACACATGAAAAGGTGAGGCAAATAAAAAAGGAAGTAAAAACGATGTTTCTTTTTGTTAGAATAGTATACATGATTCTAAGGGATTGTGTCATATTTAATGGTGTAGCCTGCAAATATACCGAGCCCATTATAAACATTGGTATAAATGGAAACTGGGTTACTGAAAGGGTTACGGGCTTGCCTTTGATAACTACCTAACGAAGAGACATATTCATCATATTCCTTACTGATGTTAGTCATCTCGATGATGAATCTTGGCGGGCCTGATTTGATGATATTACCACTCGGGAAACGTACAATAAACTCATGGCTATTGCCAGCTAAAAGATTATCCGAAAACACCATTGCTGTTAGGTCACGCTCGGTGCTATTATTTGTTAATACATGATCAATCGGTGTCACCACAAAAGGTATGTAATTTCCCGATTGGTATCCATAAAAAAGTAAACGGTATTTATCCTGGTCAGGGCCATCAGTCATCCTGAATTTTATCTCCGAAATCCACTCTCCATTTTGAAATATTGCAGAATCTACGAAGGATACATTGGTGAGCAGTACAGGCTTGGGTAGGGTAGTTTTCGTCCACGAATCATCAGTCTTGGAGCCAGGCTTTCTTACCCCTATTTTGTAGTGAGTTCCTCCAGTTGGTATCACATTGTAAAAATATCCGCCACTGCTTTTATCGAAAGGAAGTGTGGCTTTGAAAGCTCCATTTTCGTATACTGAAACCGCCACTGTGGTATCAAAAAGATAGGTTGTGTCGCCTGGGCTGCTGCTGGTGGTCACAAACACATACATGGGTTCGCGGTTGTTGATGACGCTGTTGATGACCAAATAACCCGGTTTGGCTGGCAGGTCTTTCACCTTCCTTCCTCGTTGGCAAGAAATAAACACAATAGAAAGCAGCAGAGGAAGGATATATTTTTTCATTAAAACCTAAACGTATAGTAGATGGATGGAATGATAGGCCACAGGCGGCTGTAGTTGATGTTCTTCTGTCCGTTGGGGTTGGTTGAAACATTTACCCCGGTGGCATTGAAACTGCTGAACATATTGTAGAGGGAGATGCCCATGGTGGTGCCTTTCCATATTTGGCTTTTGCGGTCAACTACCCAACTCATATCCATGCGATGATACAGTGGCAGGCGGTAGTTGTTGCGGTTCGATTGGCTATACACTGTTTGCCCCGTCCAGTTGTTAAGAATGGTTGAAGACATTGGCATACGGTAAGCCGCATTGGGCACGTTGGTATATTCGCCCGATGAAATAGTATAGATAAAACAAAGCATCCCTTTTCGGGTAATTTTGTTTTGCATCACAATGCTGAGATCGTGGCGGCGGCCAAATCGGGTAGGAAACCAGGCACTCACATCTTCCCAAAGCCCGAAGCCTTGTTGCAGATTGGCATCGGTGTATTTGCGTTCGCTCCACAGCAATGTGTAGGATAAATACCCTGTTGTGATTCCTTCATTTTTTCGCAATTGAAATTCAAGTCCATAAGCTCTGCCAATGCCTTTGGCTAATCTGTCGCTCCAGTCGGTGAAAACCTGTGCGGTGTAAGCCCCTGGTGCAAGCATAGCCAGATTTTGGAAATCTTTATAGAACACAGAACCGCTCGCAGTATATTTTTTCCAGACATCCTTTGCAGCTGAGGCTGCTACCTGAATGCATTGCTGAGGCTTGAAAGTCTGCGTAGCTGGCACCCATGCTTCGTAAGGCATTCCTTGATCGTTCAGCGAAATGAGTTGTAGAGGCTGGTGCATCACATCCACCGTGAACGTGGTGCTAATTTTCTTTGGTGTGATATATTCGAAAAACAGGTGGGGGTCGGCATAGAAAAACTGCTTACCCTCACTAATGAATAGGGTTGGCCTCACTCCTATCACCAATTTTTGGTGGTCGTTTATCTTCTTGTGCCAGTCGGCATACACGGCTATTTCAGGGCAAATGAAGTCGTCCACAAATCCGCGGCTGGTATCCATTTTTACTTGGCCTAATGCTGTTATCTTGTTATTCCGCCTGCCTGGATTAATAGCATGGGCAACTACCGAAACCCCAAAGTATATTTTCTCTTTGCTGTTTTTTGTAGATTCAAAATCGGCGAGTGCAGCAAAGTCCTTTATACCTGAAAACAGACTCAACTTGTTTACCGAATCCTTTTGCTTAGTAGTTGCTGGACCTACGCTCACTGTTCGGCTTTGCACAAAATCATAGCCGGTATAGTATGCTCTGAAATTTGCGGTAGTCTGTGGGCTCATTTTATGTTCCCAGTTCACTTGTACAACCCTGTTTTTCCATCCTATATCATCGCGGCGACTTTTCAGTTTCAAAGTTGCAGAGGGCCCAGGCTGATATTCTCCTTCCCCAACATAAAAAGCATCCTTGCCTGAGTAGGCACTGATGACAATCCTGTTTTTAGCATCCGCATTGATGGCTACGTTTGCGTTCAGGTCGCTAAGTACATACCTAATAGTGCCTCCATTCCCGGTGTCGTTCATAAAGGGTTTCAGCAGCAGGTCTATGTATGATCGCCTTGCCGCCACCATGAAGGTGACCTTTTTGCCCAACGGTCCGTCAATGTTTATGTCCGCAGTCCCTAGAGCCAAGCTTCCGCTTCCACTTATCTGTTTAATATTTCCTTGCTGGGTGGTCACTTCCAATACCGACGATAACCTTCCACCATATTTTGACTGGAAACCGCCTTTATGTAGGGTCATTTTCTGGACAACATTTTTATTGAAAACAGAAAAATAAACGATGCTATGGTAGGGGTTGTATAGTGGCACACCATCCATCAGGTATAGGTTCTGGTCGTTGTTACCACCACGCACCAGCGGCATGCTACCCCCATCTACTCCTTTCTGCACTCCTGGTTCGGTTTGCATATATTTCAGGTAGTCGGGCTGAAAAAGGACTGGCAACTTCTCCACTTCCTTGATAGTGTAGCCAATCGTATGCGGATATTTTTTACCAAAACCCACAGAAACAAAAGTGGCTATAGGAAGCTGCGTTTTATTAAGCAATGATGGTTTCAGGTTAATATCAAATGTCAAGTTCTTTGGCAGCCAAATAGCCTCAGTGGTGGTTACAAAACCAGCAGCCGACACAGTGAGTTTTATCGAATCGAAAGGTAGCAGAAGGTTAAAATTGCCCGATTCGTCAGCAAACTCAAACACTTTATATTTTTCGCACAGCACCAAAGCTCCAGCTATTGGCCTACCCCATTTTGCATCGGCAATTCTCCCCTGAACATGAAATTTTTGGGCGTAGACAGACATACTAGTCATACAGGCCAAGAGCAAGCCTATCACCTTTTTTGCCAAAACCAGTTTTCTCATTTTCAGAAAGCAAAAGTAGCACCAAAAGTCTTCCCTAATTTCATTTTTTGACAAGCCACTAATGCCCATATATTTGCAGCCCTGTTTTATAAAATGGTTTAGTAGCTCAACTGGATAGAGCACCTGACTACGGATCAGGAGGTTTGGGGTTCGAATCCCTACTAGACCACGGTAGAAGCTCCGCCATTTTGGTGGAGCTTTTTTCATATTCATGTTTCGTATTAAAACATATCTTCATGTTATGCCTTCCTTGCTAAGATTAGCTTGGCCTAGTTTGCTTTGGGAAGTGAAAGGAACCGAAGAGAAAGAAATTTTTCTCACCTTTGATGATGGTCCTACCCCAAACATAACAGATAAGGTTTTAAACATTTTGGCTGGATATAATGCCAAGGCTACGTTTTTTTGTTTAGGTAAAAATGCTGAAGCCCACCCTGAAATATTGGCTGCCCTAACTGCTGCTGGCCATAGCATAGGAAACCATAGCTACAGCCACCTAAGCGGTTGGGATATTGACACGCAAACCTATCTGGAGGATATCAAGAAAGCATCTGGATATATTGAATCAAAATTGTTTCGACCACCTTATGGAAAGGTGAAATTAAACCAAGCAAAAGCTTTACAAAAAGAATATTCCATCATAATGTGGAGCTTACTTTCGGGCGACTTTGATAGAAAACTCGATAGGGAGAAGAGTTTGCAGATAATGGAGACCAAGGCCAAACCTGGAAGCATCATTGTATTCCACGATAGTGTGAAGGCTGCTGAAAATATGTATTACATATTGCCAAAACTGCTGGAGTCTCTTGCTAGCAAAGGGTTCATTTTTGCAGCATTGCCGCAAAACGGCCTTTGAGGTGTACGTAATTATTTAATTCAACTTTTTGTGTACAGTAATGTGTCCAAAGCGGACGAGTTGATTGTATTTATTGCCTGCAATTTTGTGACATCAAATAACAACTGACTAATTATTAACATGGATCACGGTTTTCAAACAATCAACTGCATAGACATCATTGGCGATACTATCGACCCAGTAAACGAAACACTTGTATTAAAGGGTGTTCACATACTTAAGGACAAACCTGCCCAACACACTAAAGCCGATGACAGCGGCTTACCCCTACAAGAAATTCGACCAGAAGAAATAGATTGATACATCAGCTGCCACACTCTGTCTCATAATACAATAGGCCGACTCTGTGTGAGTCGGCCTATTGTTAGTGTGATACAAGTAGTCGAACTTGATTCAATCAGTCCTTTTTGCCGCCTGTGAGTAGCAGCTCATTCACCACTATTTCTGTGGTGTAACGTTTGTTGCCTTCCTTGTCTTCCCATTGGCGGGTCACCAGTTTGCCTTCTATGGCTAACTCACTGCCTTTCTTTAGGTACTTACTAGCTATCTCGGCCTGATTGCCCCAGCAAATCAGGTTATGCCATTGGGTTTCGGTGGCCTTGTTGCCATCTTTGTCTTTGTAGCTTTCGCTTGTGGCCAGCGAGAATTTTGCCATCTTGCGGTCAGTAGCAAATTCTTTGGTTTCGGGGTCCATGCCAAGGTTGCCATAAAGGCGTACGGAGTTGCGGAGGTTGTTCATTGTTGTTGTTTTGTTGTTTTAAGTTTTATTGTTGTTGTATTAATTTTTGTTCAAGTCCACCGCGGTGCAGAATTGATGCTGCAACATTCAGCAACCCCCGAAAGCTGATTCGGTAGCTAATCACTTGTATGGCAACTACATACAAAATGGGACAAGATAATGTAATTTACTGATTATGTGACACTTTGCAGATAAGTTGGCCTATTTGTATGGCGGCTACTTCGCCATACCTTTGCAGCGGAAAAGACGGAACACGACTGCCTTCTTGCGGCAGCACGGTCATCCGTCTTTTTCGTTTTGCAGAAACTATCATTCTTTCTTATTTTCCTACAATAAACCCAGCCTGTTTCCATGAGCTTGCAATGTTTTG
>SHWZ01000027.1 GCA_009693575.1 Flavobacteriaceae bacterium
CCATGAACCTTTCCATCATAGTACCTGTGTATAACGAAGATGAATCATTGCCCGAACTTTCCGCATGGATAAAACGGGTAATGGACGAGAACAATTTCAGCTACGAAGTGCTGATGATTGATGATGGCAGCAGTGACAATTCATGGAAGGTAATACAGCAACTTTCTACTGAGAATTCTTGTGTTAAAGGAATACGTTTCCGCAAAAATTATGGCAAGAGTGCCGCTCTCAATGTGGGCTTTCAGCATACCAAAGGTGATGTGGTAATCACGATGGATGCCGACATGCAAGACAGTCCCGACGAAGTGCCCGGCCTATACAAAATGATCACGGAAGAAGGCTTTGACCTCGTGAGCGGATGGAAGGCCAAACGCTACGACCCGATTACCAAAACCATCCCCACCAAGTTTTTCAATTGGGCTACCCGCAAGATGAGTGGCATACAACTCCACGATTTTAATTGTGGCCTGAAAGCATACCGCAGCGAAGTGGTGCACAACATTGAAGTATATGGCGAGATGCACCGTTATATCCCTGTTATTGCTAAGTGGGCGGGCTTCAAAAGAATAGGTGAAAAAGTGGTGCAGCACCGTGCCCGCAAGTTTGGCGTCACTAAGTTTGGATGGGAGCGTTTCATCAATGGCTTTCTCGATTTGTTGAACATCTTCTTCGTAGGCAAATTTGGCAAACGGCCTATGCACTTTTTTGGTTTCATGGGTAGCCTTTCCTTCCTTCTGGGATTTTTAATTACTATGGTACTTCTATATGAAAAATTTCAAGCATCCTTGAATGGATATATTGTTCGCGACATCGTTGACAAGCCACTCTTTTATTTTGCTCTCACGGCCATCATTCTTGGTGTTCAGTTGTTCTTGGCAGGATTCATCGGTGAATTGGTAAGCCGCAACTCTGCCGAACGAAATCATTACGGTGTTAGAGAAACGGTAGGGTGAGTGTATTAATTTTTTTGGGTACTATATTCAATTTTATTTTGCATACTAAATTCCTTTTAATATAACAAATGCACCTCGAACATATAGGCATAGCCGTTAAAGATTTGGAGGCATCTAAGCAGGTGTTTGATGCCTTGTTTGGGTTTCAATCTTACAAAACTGAACCGGTGGAGAGCGAGCAAGTAAATACCGTTTTTTATCAAACTGGCCAATCGAAAGTTGAATTGCTACAGGGGCTTGGGGAAACAGATTCCATTTCCAAATTCGTTGAAAAAAAGGGAGAGGGAATCCACCATTTGGCGTTTGAGGTTTCAGACATTCAGGCGGAGATTACCCGCTTAGAAGCAATGGGTTTTCAATTTGTGAGTAGCATCCCCAAGGCAGGTGCAGACAATAAAATGATTTGTTTCCTTCATCCAAAAAGCACCAACGGGGTATTGATTGAATTGTGCCAAATGATTTTGTAACAAATATGAAAATATTTATCTCTTTTGTAGTATGTCTCACCTCTTTTGTCCAAGCCAGATGTCAATGGTTTACCTCTTCCGATGACTTTACACCTTTCCCTGTAGGGCTTAGGGTGGATGCAGTTTCGCAAGTATTTGGCCCTGGGGTAAGAGTAGCCATAGAATACCCTAAGCAAACCATCAAATACCGTACACATACAGATGGTAATAAGTTGCATCAGTATCAGACACAAGGATTGTTGGCTCCTGCAATCACTTGGTTCAATGGCTTGGCCAACGACTCCATTACCAAAGGAAAGCAAAGTGGTTTTTTGGGACAATGCGAATACTTATTCCGCCGAAAAAGTGAAAGAGGTGTGTTTGTGGAATATGGCCCCGGCATTGGTCTTGGCTATTTTCAGGGTGATGCCACATGGCTGAAATATGATAATGCTTTTTTGCCAAGAGGGATGTATTTACTGCCCTCATTCTCTTTGGGATTTGGCTGTGATTTGTTGCAAGCAACCAACGAGAAAACCCCATTGATGTGGAGTGTGAGAGCCCACTTGCCAGCCGCTTTCCCTATAGATAAAAAACTGATGCCGCTACCAATGGTGCAAGCGGGTATCACTTATCTCTTCACAAAAAAATGGATAGTACAGCAACGGTATATTATCCAAAGTAGGGCAAAGCCCCACTAATCTTCACCCCGAACTTTCCCCTGTGAACAAACACAAAATAATCAACGATCCGGTGTATGGTTTTATATCCATTCCTTCCGAATTGATATACGACCTAATCGACCATCCTTGGGTGCAACGGCTTAGACGTATCAGCCAACTTGGGCTTACAAGTTTGGTATATCCCGGGGCTTTACATACCCGTTTTCACCATGTGCTTGGTGCCATGCACCTGATGCAAAAAGCTGTGGAAGCTCTGCGTGGAAAATCCATTCAGATTTCGGATCATGAGGCCGAATCATTATATGCTGCAATCTTGTTACATGATATTGGCCACGGACCTTATAGCCATGCGTTGGAGCATAGTATAATCGGGCTGCACCATGAGCAGTTGTCTATTGAAATGATGCAACGATTGAATCAACAATTCGAAGGTAAACTAGAATCTGCCATTCAGATTTTTGAAGACAAATACCCCCGAAAATTTTTGCACAGCCTCATTAGTGGTCAGTTGGATATGGATAGGCTGGATTATTTGCGGCGTGACAGCTTTTATACAGGTGTATCGGAAGGAATGGTCGGCTTCGACCGCATCCTGCATATGATAGACGTGCGGAACGATGAACTGGTGGTGGAGGAAAAAGGCATTTACAGTATCGAAAAATTCATTATTGCCCGTAGGCTCATGTACTGGCAGGTATATCTACACAAAACAGTGATAGCTGCAGAAAGCCTGCTGATTCATATTCTCAGAAGGGCGAAACAGTTGGCAGTTTCAGGGGAAAAACTTTTTGGGACGGATACGCTTTTATATTTTGTAGAGAATACCATCAACATGGAAACGTTTAATGAAGAAGCTCTTGAAAAATTTTGCCTGATGGACGATTTTGACCTATTGGCTTCCATAAAGGTATGGGCTGAACATGCTGACCAAGTGCTGTCCTCCCTTTGCAAAAGCCTTGTGTACCGTAGGCTACCACAGATTGAGCTACGCAAGAATGCATACACGGATATAGAAATAGCAGATCGGGTGAAACAAATGCAAGCGACAGGAATTAAAGAAGAAGATTGCAACTACTTTGTATATTCTGGACAGGTAGCTAACAGTGCCTATACCTCTGAAGAATCGGGGATAAAAATATTGTTGAAAAATGGCAATATCCTTGACCTTGCCGATGCCTCAGACCAATACAATATCTCAGCCCTGAGCCAGCCGGTTGTGAAATATTTTTTGTGTTACCCGAAATTAAGATAAACTCATTGCACTGCAAGCCCCTCAGGGGTGAACAGGCGGCGTGAAGTTATATTGTCTTTTTGGATGGTGAGTTCATACAGCTCTTTGCAGAAAGGTGAGAAACCTTTCCTAGCCGATACTATTTTCGATCCCCAATTTTCCTTGATAGATAGATTCAGCCCTTCTGGAAGTGATTCAAGCGGCAACTCTTCCATCGTATTTAGCCAATGGCCTTTTGCATCGTAACGGGCGTAATTTACTTTTTTGTTGAGTTTGAATTTAGCCTGCCACCATCCAGTAGAATCTTGATTCCATTTGGCTTTCTTGCTTGAGTACATTACTTCAAAATTCATTTTGACACCACGGGGCAATGTGGACTGAGCTTGCAAAGAAATTGTGGCAAGCAGCACAATAATAAATAGAAAGTTGCGTTGATACATGGTGCAAAGGTGGAAGACAAACAGTGAAATCCAATTCATAATTTCCAAAAAGTCAACTTGAATTCACATTTCTATTCCCTAACTAAAATATAAACAAAGCTACCAAATCATGGTCACATCGTTATACTAAACTGAACTTAGCTAATACCGCCCTGAACCAATAAAGACAAGGCTTCACAAGAACCTTGTTGCAATTTCTAAACCCTAAAAAACTATGTATCATGAAACCCCTCATCGTATGGGTGCTGGCAATGATTTGCCTAACCCCCTTGGCTCACAGCCAAAACAAAGTCAAAGACGACCAAGATGTGAACTTTCAATCGGAGCATTTTGATACAATTGTGCTTCGAGAAAAAATTATCGGCAACGAAATTCTGACTATCGAAAAGCAAGAAGAAAAGTTGATAGTAGTATTCAAGGCAAATGACCTCGACCCCCTTGGTTTGCAGACCTTGTTGATTCAAGAAAAGTTAGTGGTTATCTCCGAAAAAATTACCATAACACTTATAGAAAAGTACCTACTGATATCAGCAGGTACCTCCCAGAAACTTGGCAAGCTTTGTGAAACATTAGCTATGCTTGATGTGCACGAAATATTTAGCTCGAAGAATAAAACAGTAAAGGCAGATGGTGAAATACGGACACCTACCAACGGAACCACAACGTCAGCCTTAAACCACAACCAAAGTATATTAGTAGCCAATCAACAACCGGTAAACACCAGTAGTGAGGTAGCTAAGATTATCAGCCGGGTGCTCGATATATCATTTTTGGTGCTGAGCCAAAGGAGATAGCTTTCAAGTTAAATGACCGAAGTTTGCATCGGTTCTATGATAACTACATAGCTATGCTCAAACAAATTGAACTGCAACTAAGCCCTGAAGCGGCTGAGACTCCCGACATCCTGAGCGAAGAAATCAGGAAGCTTGTCGGCAATTATACCGGCTTTATTATCAGAAGGAAAAGCTTGGATGCCCGCAAGCGGAATGTTCTGATACGGATGTTGGTGGATGTATATATAAACGAGGCACTGCCAGAAAATGGCTTTCAGCTTCAACCTCAACTAGTATCTGACAAACGCAAAGTCGTAATTGCTGGAGCTGGTCCTGCGGGCTTATTTGCCGCGATCAAATTGTTGGAACTTGGCATCAAACCTATTATTATCGAACGGGGAAAAGACGTACGCGAACGCAGGCGTGACTTAGCCCTTATTACCCGTCAACAAATTATGAACCCAGAAAGCAACTACTGCTTTGGCGAAGGCGGAGCCGGTACATACAGCGATGGAAAACTCTACACCCGCAGCAGCAAACGGGGCGATTCCCAACGCATCTTGAATATATTCCACAAGTTCGGGGCTGAGGCTAATATCCTATACGAAGCCCATCCGCACATTGGTACAAATAGGCTTCCAGCCATCATTACCCGAATTCGGGAGTATATTTTGGAGCATGGCGGCGAAGTCCTTTTTAATACTAAACTGACAGGGATAGTTTCCGAAAACAACCAAGTAAAGGCCGTTGAACTAAACCATTCAGAACAACTGGAAACATCAACACTCATCTTGGCTACAGGCCACTCAGCTCGAGATATATTCGAACTGCTTCACAGTCAAAATATATACATAGAGGCCAAGCCTTATGCACTCGGAGTAAGGATAGAACATCCACAAAAAGTGATAGACGGAATACAGTACCACTGCGATGTGCGTGGCAATTTTCTGCCAGCAGCCAGTTATAGTTTGGTTGACCAACAACAAGGCCGTGGTGTGTTTTCCTTTTGTATGTGTCCTGGGGGAATAATAGCCCCTGCAGCTACGGCACCTGGCGAAATAGTGGTGAACGGCTGGAGTCCCAGCAAACGCAACAACCCATTCGCAAACAGTGGGGTTGTAGTGAGTGTTGGTGAAGAGGATTTTAAGCCATTTGCAGAGCATGGTCCTCTTGCTGGCTTACGTTTTCAGCAGAGTGTAGAACGTGATTCTTTTGTGGCAGGAGGCAATTCGCTCAAAGCCCCAGCCCAGCGGGTATCTGATTTTGTGAATGGTCAACTATCAAAAGACATACCGCCCAACAGCTACTTACCTGGTACTGTTTCTGCTGACCTTATGCAATTACTTCCTGCTGAAATAGGCAGACGGCTGCAGGGTGCCATACTAAATTTTGGAAAGAAAATGAAAGGTTACCTTCACCCTGAAGCAGTTTTACTTTCCTCCGAAAGCCGAACCAGTAGTCCAGTAAAAATCCCGCGAGAAAAAGACACCTTGCAACATATTTATATGAAAGGTCTGTATCCCTGTGGAGAAGGTGCCGGTTATGCGGGAGGCATTGTGTCCGCAGCTATGGATGGAGAACGAGTGGCAGAGGCTTTAGCTATTGGAGGATGATCCCCCCGCATACTTTCTCTAAATGTCAAGGGAGAGAATACGTTAATGGACTATTCGGAAGTTATTTCTGAAAGTTGAGCTAATAAGGTGTAGTATTTAACTTGTAACACGTAGACCATATAATTGATGCAACCCTTTACTTTGCATCACCCTAACCTAACTCCCCGACATTGTCAGAATTTTCTCCTATTTTTGTTGCCGCTATAACTGGCAAGGATAAGAATTACAATAAGAGAAAGAAACGAAAAAAATGGTAACGCTTGCTTTGTAGTTTTTATTACTAAAGTAAGGTTTTTAAAGGATCATTCTAACCCCCAATAAAATGGTATGACTATTACACTTAAAAAAATTACAACTCAAGAAGAAATGGGGACACATAAAGCAGTAAGACAAACTGTGTTTCAATTGGAACTAGGCTACAAGGCTAGTGACGAAAGCGATTTCAATTCTAAACTTAATACTGATCACCATTGTTACTTGTTCATGGTTGGCGATGCAGTTGCTGGCACTTGCAGATGGTGTGAAAATGATAGGGGATATAAAATTGAACGATTTTGTTTATTACCCGAGTTCAGAGGCAAAGGCTATGCAGGTGTTGCGATGAGAGCCATACTTTCTGAAATACCAAAAGACCAGAAAATATATTTGTCATCGCCAGAAAGTATGATCAATTATTTTGAAAGATTTGGCTTTACGGCTAAAGGTGATTCATTTTGGGATTTTGGAGTAATTAGTAGATATATGAAGTTGAAATTGCAAATTGAAATTAGGTCAATTTAATTTAAAAACGTGAATACTCTCAGCCTTGAAGCCCTGATAACTTGGCTGTGAACTGCCTATTTTGTCGCTACAAATCACAACGGTTTCACTATCAATAAACGAAACCCCTTCCACATTTCCATATAATATATTTCCACCTTTGCCAATAGTGCCACTAGCATCCCCGGTTGGAAAAGTATAGATAGTGCCGCCTGTTGCAATGGTCCAATTATCCGTATTTATTTGACCTACCCACAACTTCGACTCTTCTTGCGAAACAACTGCCAATTTGCTGTTGTTGTATATAGCAATATCGGCATAATCAGAAAAGGAAAGACCGATTGGCAGGTTTATCTCCACAAATTTTACCCATTCGTTATTTTGCAATTTCATCACAGGCATTTTGCCAGTGCCTTCCACCAACCCTATGAGGTAATCTACCCCAGATTTGCTTACCCAAGTGAGACCCTCAAAGCCCTTGTTGCTGTTTGAAGAACTGAATGTGTAGTTAGTCCAGCAGGTATTTTTCAAATTCAAATTGGTATCATATTGGCTTATTCTTGGGAAGTAATCAGGACCGTTTTTCGCCGTTTCTTCAACCACATAAAAACCACTCTCAGACTGGGTTTGAAAAGTGATACCCTCAAAGTTGGAATTGTTCGTATTTGCACCCACAAGGATATTTGCAGGGCTTGAGGCTGTTAAGCTAGTATGAATTTTTGCTATCTGGAATCTGTTATCGAAAACTGCATAAAAATAATCTCCGACAACCTGCACCCCGCTACCTTCAAATACATCGGTGTTTGTGTTACCAGGGAATAGCTTATAAAATTTGCTTTCTACAATTGGAATCCCCAATGTCTTTTGTGGGATGGCATTCTTAGTATTACAACCCCAAAAGCAAACAATTGGGATAAGTGCTAATTTTATAAAATTGTGCATTATTGAAATAAGTTAGCGAATGTTAACGAATCGAAGTGTGAAATGGTTACTGCAAATATCGTGAAATATTGAGCATAGGAAACTAACTACACTACTCAAAGCTTAGACTAAATAAAATATCTTATATTCTCCCTACCTTTGCCATCATTGAAAACTATTCTCATTACCGGCAGTAGTAAGGGCATTGGCTTAGCATTGGCACAACATTACCTAGAAGCAGGCTGGCAGGTGGCGGGCATTGCAAGAGGTGAACCTGGTATTGACCATAAATACTACAAACACTTTCATGCGGATATAAGTAAAGAAGTTGAAGTAGTAGCTGCAGTTAAAGGCGTTAAACGGGCATTTGGACACGTGGATGCACTGTTAAACAATGCTGCACTAGCGGGAATGAATCATTTAATTTCTATGCCCGCAGAAAATTTCTTTAATATAATGAACACAAACTCCGGAGGCACTTTTTTGCTCATGAGAGAAGTGGGCAAGCAGATGATACGCCAAAATAACGGACGTATTGTTAATTTTACTTCTGTATCGGTGCCGCTATGCCTTGAAACCCAAACAGCATATGCTGCCAGCAAAGCGGCCGTTGAATCAATGACCCGAATAGCCGCCCGCGAATTGGCACCTTTTCACATCACTGTAAATGCTATTGGCTCCACACCAATGGACATTGGGCTGGCCAGGGGGATCAGGGAGGAATGGCAGCAAAACGTATTAAATATGCAGGCCATTCCGCGAAAAGCAGAAATAGCAGACCTCATTCACTCCATCGATTATTTTATAGCTGAAAATGCACAGATGGTTACTGGTCAAATTATTTTTCTGGGCGGGGTTTGGTAGTTATGCTGCCATCAATGGAGGCTTAATTGTCAATCTTGTCGTTCCACTACCTCAATAAAAATATCATTGATGCTAGGAATTCTGTGCGAGAAGCTTTCAACGTGCACTTGAGATACTAATTGCCGGATTAAGTCGTTGGTCTCCATTCCTACTGGGGCTTTCAACACAGCCTTTCTTGTTCCATCAAGTGAAGGTTCGTCACTCACAATCTGAATGCCGTTTGAGTGAAGACTTCCTCCAAAATACTCTAGGTCGTATTCGTTACGTTTGAATTTATTTCGTATATCACTCAGTGAACCATCCAATACTTTCTTCGATTTATTAATAAGTGCAATATGGTCGCAAAGCTGTTCAACCGTTTCCATGCGGTGGGTACTGAAAATGATTGTTGCACCTTTTCTTTTTAGTTCAAGTATTTCGTCCTTTATGAGGTTGGCATTTATGGGATCGAAACCAGTAAAAGGTTCATCAAGGATGATAAGTTTTGGATTGTGTAATACTGTACTTATGAACTGCACTTTTTGCTGCATGCCTTTGCTAAGTTCTTCCAGTTTTTTCTTCCACCAATCTTTTATCTCAAATTTCTCTACCCAATACTTGCAACGTTCAATTACTTCTGCCTTTTTCAAGCCTTTTAGTTGACCAATGTAGAGCAGTTGTTCGCCCACTTCCATCTTCTTGTAAAGCCCTCTTTCTTCAGGCAGGTAACCAATTAGCTTTGTATGTTTAGATTGTAATGGCTCACCCCTGAAAAGCACTTCTCCAGTATCGGCAGCGGTTATTTGGGTGATGATTCGTATAAGGGAAGTTTTGCCTGCACCATTAGGCCCCAGCAAACCAAAGATGCTTCCTTCAGGTATTTCTATGTTCACATGGTCGAGTGCTAAGTGGTTTGCATACTGCTTTGACACTTTGCGAATGCTAAGAATTGACTCCATATTGATGGCAAAGTTATACCAATAAGGCAGGCCATTTATTTTGTAAAAATAATAAATTTGTGAGTAATAGTATTTGTTGGCTAACCTTGCCTTGCCAAAGGCATTTTTTATGGCTAAATTATTCAACCAAACTCAACTTTAAAACAAATGAACAAATTCTTCTCCATCGTTATGTTTAGCACGATCGTAGCCATAGCCGGCTGTGGTAAAAAATCTGATTGTACCACTAGCAATTGCCTGAATGGCGGCACCTGCGTTGATGGCAAATGCGAATGCCCAATAGGTTTCACAGGCGATTGTAGCCAAGAAAAAGTGCCAACAAGCATGACTATTTCCAAATTTGTGTGCACAAAATTTCCAGGCAAGAACAACGGTGTTTTGTGGGATAATCTATCGGGTGGAAAAGCTCCAGACATCTATATCACATTTTCAAAAAATGGTGCATCCTCTAATCTCTTGAAGACAAATTATTATAGTGATGCAGACACTGCCAAATACTATGGATTCCAGACTACTGCACCCATTACTGTGGCAAGTCCTACTGAACAGCACGACATTTTTATGTTTGACGATGACACCCCCAACGGTGAGGAAATTATGGATTTTGTGAGCTTTATCCCGTATCAAGCAGGCAAAAAATTTCCAACTCAATACACCATTATCAGTGAGAGTAAAGCCATCTCGATAGATGTGTATTGCACCTACACTTGGTAATGTTTAATCCGAAAAATTAATAAAAAAAGCCTAGGTTCCAACCTTGGGCTTTTGGTTTAGAATGGTAGCATTGTTTCCGAAAGGAAATCTTCTCGTTTAGTAGTAATCTGTTTTCGTAGCCTGCCATCAATGTACACTGCAAGTGTCACTTTGTATTTTGGGTACACTTCCGCTGTCAATGCATAGTTGTAGGTTTCTTCGCCTACAAGACCACGAACCTTATGTGTGACTGTGTAAGGCACTGTGATATCATGAAATACACTATATGCAATAATTTCATCGCCATTTGGTTTTTTGTTCTTGGTAAGTTGAATGCTCAGGTCTCTGGCGAAGTTCGTATCGCTCATCACTACGTAGCGTAACGTATGCTCAGCTTCTTCGCCTTTCTTGCGGCACGAAGGCTGCAAAAAAATACTGATGGATGAGAATAGGATGACAAGTAGGCTAATTTTTTTCATAGCATATTTACAAAGTTATCGAACAAGTAGCGGCTATCATGCGGCCCTGGGCTTGCTTCTGGATGGTATTGCACACTGAAAGCAGGGCGATTTTTCAGACGGATGCCCTCAATCGTGTTATCGTTGAGGTTTATATGGGTAACTGTCACTTCCGAATGGGCTTCTACCTCATCAGCATTCACTGCAAAACCATGATTTTGTGAAGTGACCTCACATTTTCCTGTCTCCAAATTTTTCACAGGATGGTTGCAGCCACGGTGGCCATTATGCATTTTATATGTTTTCAATCCAACGGCCTCGCTCAGTATTTGGTGGCCAAGGCAAATTCCGAACACAGGTTTGTTCTCTCCCAAAATGGAGTTCACAGTTTCCACTGCATAAGGCATTGCCGATGGGTCACCAGGGCCATTGCTAAGTTGGTAGCCACTGGGGTTCCATTCTTTCATATCGGCCAACTTGGTATGTGCTGGAAATACGCCAACATAACAATCCCGCTGCACGAGTGATTCTATGATATTTTGCTTTACACCAAAATCCATGAGGGCTACTTTTTTGGCAGACGAGGGGTTGCCCACAAAGTAGGGTTTCTGTGTAGTCACCTTGCTGCTAAGCTCAAGCCCAGCCATGCTTGGCACGGCATTCAGCTTCGCTTTTAGGCGGCTGATGTCTAATTCCTCGCTACTAATAATGGCATTCATGGCTCCTTTATTTCTAATGTACAAGACTAAAGAACGGGTGTCAACGTTGCCTATGCCTGTTAAATTATTTTCAGAAAAGTAATCTTGGATAGACTGGTTCGCCATTTGTCGAGTAAATCCAATGTTGAAATTGCGGCACACTAAGCCTGCTATTTTTATTCCACCACTTTCTGATTCTTTATTAGCAATACCATAGTTACCTATATGTGCATTGGTTTCTACCAAAATTTGGCCATAATAACTTGGGTCTGTAAAAACTTCTTGATAACCGCTCATTCCTGTGTTGAAACAGATTTCGCCAGTAGCTGTGCCTATTTTGCCAATTGCAATGCCCTGAAATACAGTGCCGTCTTCCAGCAAAAGAACGGCAGGCAAGTTGTTTAGATTCTTGCTCATCGTGGTGCAAATGTAACGCCTGAACTTGGAACCTGAATCAGGACACACGATGCCCGTGGCTGTATATGTTGAATCTTGTTGATTTTAGAAAACCAATGAAGCGTTATACCGCTATCAGTGGGCAGTTGCACAGCTAATTCCAATGCTCATTTCAAATTAGTCCAAAGGACTTTTGAAATGTTGCAGAGGTAAATGCCGATAGAGTAGCTGTTTAGTCGAATCAAGCGAAGCGATGATAGGACTATTACAGATACCGTATCGGTATAAACAAAATGGAGCCCCGATAGCTGCCACCACAGGTATGCCTACCAAAGGTTATGCTCACCGAATGCAAAGTTTTTCAAAGAAAAGACTGATGGCTTAAAATTGCGATTCCTTAGATGTTTCAACCCCGCAACTACTCAGCCAACATAAACAATAATAACCAATGATAACGAAATTAATTAAAAAGGGAATAACGGCCTCAAAAAATAGTATTCAAAGGGAAACGTCATTTGATTATAGAGAGCAATTTTGGTCATTTGTAGGAGCGTTTTTTGGAATAGGGCTTCTTGCTTTTTTTCAGAGCTATCTGTTGCCACAATCTGAAAATGTATTGCTTATTGCTTCTTTTGGAGCATCAAGCGTATTGCTATATGGAGCCATTCAAAGCCCATTTTCGCAGCCCCGCAATCTTATTTTTGGCCATCTCATTTCGGCTATTATGGGTGTGACTGTTTACAAAGTTTTGCCCGACATTATTTGGTTGACAGCACCGTTATCGGTAGCCCTTGCCATCGTGTTCATGCAGATTACCAAAACGATACATCCACCAGGAGGTGCCACCGCCTTAATTGCGGTAATTGGAACGGAAAAAATAAAAGCTTTGGGATATATGTATGTAATTTCTCCTGTACTCATAGGTTCAATTGTGCTTTTTATGGTAGCACTTATTTTTAATAATATGGCCTCACATAGAAAATATCCAACGGATAGAAGGTTTATGAATGTTATTAGAAGGCTATTTTTAAAAAAGAAAATATGAAATGCTGTCGGGTGGAAAAACCTGACAGCACGAAACAACAAGACAAAAAAAATGCTGTCGGGTGTGAAACCCGACAGCACTAAAATCGCCAATTGATTTCGTTAAATAATTTATGCCATCTTAAATTTAGCGGCCTCTTCTGATCCGCCTGTTGCATTGCCTTCGCTATATGAGTGTGCTCCCACTCCTGCGAGTTTGCCTCCATCCACAATCAAGTAATCTGAACGCAGTGGCTTTCCAGCAAACCAACATTCTAGAATTTCACGTGTACCGGCTGCATAGCGGCTTTGTGCCGAAAGGCTGGAGCCGGAAATATGTGGTGTCATGCCGTGGTGCATCATGGTTCTCCAAGGATGATCTTTGGGTGGTGGTTGCGGAAACCAAACATCGCCCGCATAACCAGCAAGTTGTCCACTTTCCAAAGCTCGAACAATAGCATCGCGGTCACATATTTTTCCACGGGCAGTATTTACGATGTAGGAGCCGCGTTTCATTTTATTGATTAGCGTTTCATTGAAAAGGTTCTCCGTTTCTGGATGCAATGGGCAATTGATTGTAACCACATCGCACACCTTTACCATTGATTCTACATCGGGATGATAAGTCAGGTTTAGTTCTTCTTCTACCTCTTTTGGCAGGCGGTGGCGATCCATGTAATGGAGTTTCATATCGAACGGGTGAAGGCGACGTAGAACAGCCAAACCTATGCGGCCAGCAGCTACTGTGCCAACGGTCATTCCTTCTACATCATACGACCGCTCTACACAATCGGCAATATTCCAACCGCCTTTTACTATCCATTGGTAAGAAGGTATATAATTTCGCACCAAGCCCAAAATCATCATCACTACATGCTCTGAAACACTAATGCTATTGCAGTAGGTAACTTCTGCCACGGTAACACCATGTTGCATGGCAGCTTGCAAATCAACATGGTCAGAACCGATGCCTGCGGTAATAGCCAGTTTTAGGTTTTTTGCTTTTGCAATGCGTTCAGCAGTGAGATAAGCCGGCCAAAATGGTTGAGAAATTACTACTTCAGCATCCACAAGTTCTCGGTCGAAAGTTGATCCTTCACCATCTTTGTCAGAAGTAACCACGAGTTCATGCCCAGCCTCTTCAAGAAATTTGCGGAGACCAAGTTCACCTGAAACACTTCCAAGGAGTTGCCCAGGGGTGAAATCAATCTTTGATGGTGTCGGTAGCGTTTGCCCTCCCGGATAGCCCGAAAGTACAGGAATACCATCGCGAATTAATGATTTAGGATACCCAGCAATTGGGTCATCATAAAGTACACAGAGAATTTTTGCCATAATAGTTTTTTGTTTAATTTGAGTTGCAAACGTACGAAAGAAATTTTCACTTCGTTATGCAGGCTAAATTTGTTCGTTACATGCCATTTAGTTTGTCACTGGATTGCGTTCTTGCCAACCATTTTGTTAACAGATAAGATTTACTTCAATATTCGGTGGAAGCAAAGGTTGAAATTGGAATCGCTCCATCTCATCCATTGCTAATCCAAAGTTGAGCGATTTGGCAAAGCCAGTTTAAAATCCTTTGTTCACATGTCGAATCTCCAATGTCTCTTTAATAACAAGCATATCCAACCGCCATTCACACAGGGTGTCATATATTTTGGCGATGTTGGTGCGAATGGAAGAACACACGTAACAAAATTAGGCGAGTCGTCCCCCTAACATGGCTATGGTATTTATTTCAATACCTGTATTGTGGGCCATGCGATTCGCTGAATGTGCTTGCGTTGAATAATTTGTAAAGTAGGACACCAGCCTGCCAGTGCCTGAGCTAGGGGAATGATGGCCAGCAACCCCCCCCAACTTTCGTAGTAGCCACCAATGGAGGCAATGACGATAGCGATAAGTGTGCGAATGAAGCGGTCGGCAAGGCCGAAGTTGAGGGTGTAACGCATGGGATTTTGTCTGTGAATTGTTAGCACAAAATACCCTAGATTCAATTGCCAGATTCAATGACCTGCAGCAAGTATATATATATGATTTAATTCATATTGGATGGCACGATTTTATCGAAGCATTCCGGATGAAAAAATCCTTACGCACCATCCCCGTCGAAGAGATTGCCAATGCCGCCAAGTATACTACCTTCTTCACGGCGTTTGTAAGTGCCGTATTGGAGTATGCGTCCTGCCAGACGACTTATTGGAAGTGATTGTAGCCAAACGGTTCCGGGGCCTTTGAGCGAAGCAAAAAAGATACCTTCGCCGCCAAAGAATGTATTTTTAATGCCGCCTACAAATTCGATGTCGTAGTCCACATCGTGAGTGAAAGCTACAATACAACCTGTGTCAATCCGCAGTCGCTCATAAGCCCGTAAGTCTTTTTGGATGATATGACCACCTGCGTGCACAAAGGCGAAACCATCACCTTCCAGCTTTTCCATGATGAATCCTTCCCCACCAAACAAGCCAGTGCCCAGCTTCTTTTGAAACTCTATGCCCACCGATACGCCTTTTGCAGCACACAGAAAAGCATCCTTTTGACAAATAATTTTGTTCCCCAATTTCTGCAAATCCATCGGCACTATTTTTCCGGGATAAGGTGATGCAAACGTGGCTTTTCGTTTCTGTGAACCTAAGTTTGTGTAAGCCGTCATGAAAAGGCTTTCGCCCACTAGCATTCGCTTGCCGGCACTGAAAAGCTTGTTCATAATGCCGCCTTGCTGCTGACTGCCATCTCCAAATATGGTTTCCATTTTGATGTCGTCTTCCATCATCATGAAGCTGCCTGGCTCGGCTACTACCGTTTCATTGGGGTCAAGCTCTATTTCTACACATTGCATTTCTTCGCCAAAAATGCGGTAATCAATTTCGTGGTTTTTTATCATTGTTTGTTGCTTGGTTATGCTAGTTCTACACTGTCTAAAAAACAATCAAGGATAGTTAGGCAAGCCATAAACCTTAATTATTTTTTCTTCAAAATATTCCAATTAGTGGCACTTAGGTCCTGTATGCTTTCAATGATATTACAGTTGCATTCTTATACAAACCCTTTGTTTCTAGTTCAAGCATAGTATTAGAACTCTTGTTTTGAGTACTTGCCCTTATACTACAGAATAAAAGTAGCGTGCTTATTATTGTCCTGTTGTTTAATCTATTCATGGAGCATGTTGTTAGTGAATTGCTTTTTTCATCTTCCCCGAAACCCTTTCCGCGGCCTCTGCCGATTTCTGTGCAAAGTCTTCTCCGTTGGAGGCATAGATAATTTCGCGACTGCTGTTGATAAGCAGACCAATATTTTTGTTCATGCCATGTTGCATAACCATGTCGAGGTCACCGCCCTGTGCACCCACGCCAGGCACCAGCAGGAAATGGTGAGGCACAATGGTGCGGATATGCGAAAAAGTTTCGGCCTTGGTGGCACCCACCACAAACATCAGTTGCTCAGGGCCAGCTTTGGCTGCCGCTTTCAGCATTACTTCTTCGTAAAGCAACCGCCCACCAAAATCACCTTGTTCAAAATCAACACTGCCTAAATTAGAGGTGAGGGCAAGTAGAATAGTATATTTGTCTTTGTAGGCCAAAAATGGTTGAATGCAATCGAGACCCATGTAGGGAGAAGCAGTGATCGCATCGAAGTTCATGTGCTCAAAAAAGGCTTTAGCATATTGGGTAGTCGTGTTGCCAATATCTGCCCGTTTGGCATCCGCTATTTTGAAATGAGTTGCAGGAATCAGTTTTTCTGTTTCTTCCAATATCTGCCAGCCCCGACTGCCCATGCTTTCATAAAAAGCAGTATTAATTTTATAGGCGACACAATGAGGTAAGGTAGCTTCAATAATTTGCCGGTTAAACTCCAGAACTGGGTTTTCGTACCTCAGAAGGTGAGGCGGTATCTTGTTGATGTCTGTATCCAGCCCCACACAGAGGCAGGTTTGGCTTTGGCGGATTCGAGCGGTTAAATCCAATGTGGGATAGTGGATGTGAGAATGTGGGGAATCTCGGTTATTGTATAATTCATGCAAAATAAAGGTTTTTTGCACTATTTATTCAAATATATTTTCATACCTACTGTTACCTAATTCCTTATTGCATACAAAAGTTAAAAAGTAACGAACATATCTACCCCATATTGTATCACCTTTTTGGGGAAGTAACGGATGGTTTTTTGAGTGGAAGGATTAAAGGTGAGGGTCATTCGATTGTCGATGCTGGTGAGGCCATAGTTGAACATCATCTGAATGCCTACATGCTCCCAACAGTATTGCCAGCCGAGCACCCCGCTCCAGCCCCAGTTTTTGAAGGCAACCTTGTCGTAGTAATAGTCATCATTAAAATAGAGCGGAAAATTATCATTGCCTTTATACAGTTCCACTTGAAAGACATAGTGTGGTTTCGCACCGAAAAGAATATTGAAAGTCTGTTTGTTTTTCCAGTCCCAAACTAGCATAAAAGGAGCTTCGGCAGCAAAAGTGGAGTATTTGCGGAAAGCACCAGTGTCGCTATGTTTGTAGTCGGTGTGGCTACCGTCGGCATTGGTTGGTGCAGAGAAGTACTTAAAATTGCCACCACGGAAACCGGCACCTAGTTCCAATTGCAGGTACCAGTTGTTAACATGAGCACGGTAGTTGAATTTATTGATGAGATTGGTAAGCCTGATACGGTCGTAGCCGCTCACAAATATCCCTTCTCGTAGGCGAGGACGATACCAGTCCGCATTGCCTTTTTGGGTGAGGCCATCCATGCTTAGCCAGCCCAAGGCTATGCCTCCTTTGATTCCAATTTTGTAATCTTCTTCTGTAGTCATTTTCTGAGCAAATGAACTATTACCCAGCAAGGCAAGGAAAATGGCGGTGGCTATTGGTTTCATAAAAGTAAAGGTAACAAAAGGCTTACTTCGGTTGCTTATTTGGCAGCTTTTTTTTTGCAGTCCTGTTTATCTGAATCAAGTCGGCCATAATTGCCAAACCTTCGTCCAGAATAAAATCTTTCTTAGCTACTCTAGGCTTAACTTTATCCTTGGTTTTTACCTCTTCGTTGACTTCATCCTCAATGGTCGACAATCGGTCTTTCACAGCATCTTCACGAGCTTTTTGTTTGGCCTTGGCTGTTTGCCCACCTAGCGGCAGCATTTTTTCTTCACGCTGCTGTGCTAAATATTTTATATCTTCAAGCAGATACTGATAGTCTTTGCTAGTTTTCATGCGGGCTTCATGGTTGTCCTTGCAATGGGCCATCATGGCTGCAACTTGTGCAGTGGCTGCATATTCGGCCATGGGTATTTCATCGTAGGGTAGGGCAAAGTCTTCGCTGCTTTCGCCAAATTCTGCAGTGTCGTAGGTGGTTGGGAAAAGTATATCTGGGATAACGCCTCTATGCTGGGTGCTGGATCCGTTTATTCGGTAAAATTTTGCAATGGTCAGCTTCACTTCCCCCAGTTGTTTTTCCATTTTGATACCCATCTTGTTCATGTCAAACACGTTTTGCACTGTGCCTTTTCCAAAAGTTTGGTCGCCAACAATAATTGCACGGCCGTAGTCTTGCATAGCAGCAGCAAATATTTCGGAGGCCGATGCCGAGCCACGGTTCACCATCACGGTCATTTCGCCATCCCAGTATACTGATTCATCGTTATCGTAGTTCACATCGATGTCGCCCATCGCATTTTTCACCTGCACCACTGGACCTTGTTTTATGAACAAACCGCTGAGCCAAATTGCTTCCTGAAGCGAGCCACCTGTATTGTTTCTCAAATCCATTACTATTCCATCAAGACTTTCCTTTTTGAAGCCGTCAATTAGTTTTTTTACGTCGGCCGTAGTGCCTTGATAGAATACCGGAAGTACAATGACACCAATATTCAGTACCTTTTTTTCTTTTCCCCAGAATTTGTCAATGTAAAGTTTCTTTTTTCTTTTCGTATTTGATTTTACAATCTTTATTTTCTTCACTACACCGGTTGCCCGCTGCTCTTCGAGTTTAACTTTGTCACGTTGTATTTCAATAATTTTTTGTGGTTCACCGGGTGCAGCTTTGCCCGAAATAATTTGCAGACGCACCCATGTGTCTTTCTTGCCCCGTATCAGCGACACCACATCATCAATCCTCCAACCTACTACATCCGCCATTTCACCATCCTTCGTGTCACGGCCTTGGCCTACTGCAGTTATTTTATCTCCAGCAAATATTTTTTTGCTCCTGTCAGCTGGAGCTCCTTTTACTACTTCACGCACTTTGGTATAATCCCCTTCGGTAGTGAGTGTGGCACCAATCCCCTCGAGGCTTTGTGTCATCTCCATCTTGAATTCTGCTGCTAGTCGTGGGCTAAAATAATCGGTATGGGGGTCAACACAGCTTGTAAAGGCATTCATATAAGTTTGAAAGGCATCTTCATTTTTTGCTTTGGCCAGTTGCTTACGAAAATTGGCATATCGTTTTTGAATCACCTCAGTGATTTCTTTCCCATGCTTTCCACCGATTTTTAGCGATAGCCCTTCGTATTTCAACCGTTTGATCCAGTAGCGGTCTTGGTCTTCTTTGTCCTCAAACCAGCTTTGGTTTTCATGGTCATAGGCATAGTATTCATCTTTGGTAAAATCGAAGGTATCGCAGAGTATTTTGTCAATAAAATCAAGCCTTTCCTGCAACCTATCCATGTATTTGTTGTACATTTCGTAGCCAATGGCACATTGACCAGTCAATAGTTCGTCATCAAGGCGGCTGCGGTATTGCTCAAAATAGTTGATATCCGATTTAAGGAAATACAAACGTTGCAAATCAAGCATCTTCAAGTATTTGTCAAACACATCGGCCGAAAAGTCGTTGTCTATTTTTGCTTTTTGATAATGGTAATGTTGGAGAATGTCTGCTATCAACATTTCGCTGGGAGCATGTTGGGGTTCGCTCACCAGTTTTTTAGGGCGAGGTATCGTGTCGGTTGCCAGCAGGTTATTGGCGACAAATAGGACAGCAAATAAAAACACGTGTCTTGAATACTTCATATTGAATTAAAGTTAGGCAAATGTACGATTTAGGCGGCAAGCCTACCAAAATTTTGCCCAAACTGCTTTGCCCATTGAGTAGCTTTAGCTTTTTTGGGTAGCAGCAAGAGAAGTGGCAGCGTTGGCAGTGCTATTCTAAAAATGGTAATGGCATCTGATAAATAAAACATTGCTTCTCTAGGAAAAAAGAACGGCTAAAGCCATGCTTTTTTTGTGGCCTTGCACCCAAGCTCAAAACCTATTTTTGCCCTAAATTTTTTTGACATGAAAAAACAATACACCTTATTTTTTAGTATTCTGTTCACAGCAGCCTCAGCATTTTCGCAAGACAAACTCAGTCCTGAAACCCTCTGGAAATTTGACCGAGTTGATGGGGCTTTTCTGAACCCGGCATTCACCCATGTGATTTATGGGGTTCGCAACTACGATGTGGCTACCAACAAAGGGACTAACATTCTTTACTCAATACCCGTCATCGGCGGAAATCCCAAGGCTATCACTACAGCAGAGGATAATGCCTGGGGAGCAAAATATACAAGCGAAGGCAAACGAATAGGCTTCATGAGTGCCAAAGGAGGGGAGTCTCAATTGTGGGAAATGAACCCAGACGGAACTGGCAAGCGGCAAGTGACTAATATAGAAGGAGGCATAGGCGGCTTTAAATATTCTCCAGATGGAAAAATGCTGCTGTTTTTTAGGGATGTAAAAATGGACAAAACTATTACTGAACTATATCCTGACCTTCCTTTAGTGAAAGCCAAAATAGTTGATGCTCTTGGCTACCGCCATTGGGATCAATGGGAAGACGAAAGCTATAGTCATCCTTTTTATGTGAAATATGATGGGGGCATAATTATGGGGCAGCCAGTTGACATGATGGACGGTCAACATTTCGAGAGTCCTATGCAGCCTTTTGGTGGTGAGGAACAATTATGCTGGAGTAATGATTCGAAAAGCATAATTTATACTTGTAAAAAAGTGGGCGGCACTGTAGGGGCTTACAGCACCAACAGTGATTTGTTCAGGTTTGACCTAGCAACTGGGGTCACTACCAACCTAACTGATGGTATGCCCGGATACGACCAAGACCCGCAGCTAAGTTCAGATGGAAGGCGGTTGTTCTGGTTGAGCATGGAAAGGGCGGGTTATGAAAGCGATAAAAGCCGACTGATGGTGTACGATTTTGAAATGAAACAAACCACCGAACTAACTGCTTCACTAGATCGAACCGTAGAGTCGTTTTGTTTGGACAAAGAAGGTTATGTATTGTACTTGATAGTAGTGGACGAGGGCTGCAAACAACTATACCGCTACGACCTCACCAAAAAGAAAATGGAGCAGATTACCAAAGGCACCAACGACTATTTGAGTGTGGCGTGGATTGACCGCAAAACACTGCTGGCAGCCAAGCAGAGCATGAGTTCTCCTACGGAACTGTATACAGTGAATATAAACAACGGAGAGGACATGAAGATAACAAACACTAATGCCAAACTCCTATCAACCCTCAAAATGGGGAAGGTGGAACGACGCATGGTGAAGACAACAGACAACCTGAATATGCTCGTGTGGGTTATCTACCCTCCAGACTTTGATAAAAACAAAAAATACCCCACGTTGCTCTACTGTCAAGGTGGGCCACAAAGTCCTGTGAGCCAGTTCTTCAGCTACCGCTGGAATTTTCAGTTGATGGCAGCTAATGGATATATAGTGGTAGCTCCAAATCGCCGAGGTTTGCAAGGATTTGGTAAGGAATGGAACGATCAGATAATTGGCAACTACGGCGGGCAGTGTATGAATGACTACTTGAGTGCCATTGACGATGTGGCCAAAGAAAAATATGTAAATAAGGATAAGCTAGGCTGTGTTGGTGCTTCCTTTGGTGGCTATAGTGTCTATTACTTGGCGGGTCACCACCAAAAGCGGTTCAAGGCTTTTGTATCGCATTGCGGCATGTATAATATGGATAGCTGGTATGGCACCACAGAGGAAATGTTTTTTGCCAAAAATGATCAAATAGGCCCACCTTGGAATAACGAACCCAATTACAAAATGTTCTCACCCCACAACTTCGTAAAAAGCTGGGATTCACCTATCCTTATCATACACAACGAAAAAGACTTTAGAGTGCCGCTAGGCCAAGGAATGGAAGCCTTTACTGCTGCCCAAACACTCAACATCCCCAGCCGCTTCCTCTACTTTCCCGACGAAAACCACTGGGTGAACAAACCCCAAAATAGCATACTCTGGCAGCGGGTATATTTTGAGTGGCTGGATAAGTGGTTGAAGTGAGGTGATTCGGCATTCGATGACTAGGTAATACGATAGAAATACAAGAACTAAATGAGAATCAATGGCATTTTTCTATTCAGTCTAGTTTGTATATCTTTATTTTCTTCATGCAATGGACTTTACACTTCCACGTTGGCTAATGCCCCTATCTTTAAAAAGAGTGAAATCTTAAAACTCGAAGGAGGTGCTGGTAGTAATGGTATAGGAATTAATGCCTCCATAAAGCTAAATAATGGGGCCTATGCTTTAGGGGGTTGTAGCTTTTTAGGCAAAAACATAGACTGTCTTGTCCTAAAATAGGTTTACACCTAACATCCCCGCTTCCTTTTTTGTCATTTCGTTTATTTCTCCCGCTTCCAAAACACAAAGCCATTCTTGCGGTAGAGTTCGGTCAATTGGGGATAGGCGGCTTTTGCTTCGTCGGCCTTAGTTATTTTGCAGACAAAGTAGGCGGGCTTATCTATGTTGCCAGTCAATAACCAATCTTTGTTCAAGCTTTGGGGGTTAGTAGTTTTTTCCTTTTGGGCGTAAAAAAGGTGGGCGTAGCTTTTGAAGCCAATGGTTTCCATGTAGCAATCTTTATTTACCAAGGTTTTGTAAAACTCGATTGCCGCCCCCTGCGAGTATGGTTCTATGCGTGGCACTACCGCCAGCATGGCCAGGTTGATGGCTACCATGCAGGTGATGAAAATGGAGGTGATTGTTTTCTTGATGCCCACCGACTGGTTGGCGGGGACGCCAACCAGTGACAACGTCCGTGGTTGGCGTCCTCGCCAACCACCAGCCAGCAGGATAATTCCAATGCCAAACAACAGCAACAACCCCGGCAGGCTTTCGTAGCCATACCATTGCACCTCGGCTTTTAGGTTTTCTACGGCAAACGGGTCGTGGATGATTCCTGAGGAAATAATATCCTGCTTGAACACATCAACCAATGGCAATGCAGCAAGTGCAACCCCGATGATAGAGGAAATAACTAGCAATAGGAAAGTATAGATTCTTTTCCATGCGATTTCGCCATTCACTAAGCGATAAACAGTGAGTGCAGCCAAGAAGCTGAGCGGAAAATAGCAAAGGGATGAGTAGTGGAGAATCTTAGTTTTCACAAGGCTGAACAGCAGCAGCACCACCCAAAAAAGTACCTTCATCCAGCGGGCAAAATGACGTACGGAATCGGTTTGGTTACTTATACGACCAAACCCACCCAAGGCAAACACCGAAAGTGGGAAACAGCCGACGAGCAACACAATCCAGTGGTAATAGAACGGCCCGCCATGCCCGGCATCTTGGGTTTGCAGCAGGCGAACTTGGTACTCGAAAAATGCGGTGATTACTTCTGGATGGCCTGTGAGCAGCAAGATGCCAAACCATAGCCCGCCAACCAATAACACAACAAGCCCATAAAAAAGTATTTCACCGAAGCGTATGAAATTACGGAATTTTACCATGACCCAAAAGACCGCAACACACAACCCGAAAATCAACACTGCCACTGGTCCTTTGGTGAGCATGGCCAAGGAGATGAACAAGGCGGAAGCGGCCAGATTGCGGTAGCGGGAAGATTTACTTGCAGGTGTTTCAGCATCCGTGAGCCGAACGAAAAAGTATATCCCAAGAAAAATAAACAAATTGAACCAAGGATCAATGATGCCTGACTTGAAATAGAGATGCGGCAAAAACGACCCCACATAAACCAGCACCCACCACCAGCCAAAATTCACACCTACCAACCTGCGACCCATATTGAAAAGTACCAGCAAGGTGGCTATGCCGCAAAGTGCATTGGGCAGGCGGGCGGCAAACTCGTTCACCCCAAAAATATTCATGCTCACGGCCTGCATCCAGATGAACACTGGTGGCTTTTCCCAAAAGGGCTGGAAGTTTATCTGCACATTGAAATAGTCTCCAGTCACCACCATTTCCCTAGCACATTCAGCGAAGTTTACCTCGTCCCAGTCGAACAAATGAACGGCACCAAGAAAAGGAAAGAAAAGGAGGATTGCTCCTGCGATTATGAAGAGTTGGTGTTTAACTGATGCGGTTTTCATTCGGTGCTTCGAAAACATTTCGATAATCCAAATAGTTATCTGGACAACCTGACATTAATTAATCAATCACCCTCCGTTCACCTGTTCAGCCTGAGCTTGCATAAACTCTTCGGCTTTTAGCACCATGGTTTTGCTGCCTATGAATACGGGTGTGCGTTGGTGCAGTTTCTCAGGGGTTAGCTCCATGATGCGGGTATGTCCATCGGTGGCCCTGCCACCAGCCTGCTCCACCAAAAAGGCCATTGGGTTACATTCATAAATGAGCCGCAGCTTGCCATTGGGGTCTTTGTCCGTGCCTGGGTAAATGTATATGCCACCCTTCATCAAGTTGCGGTGAAAATCGGCCACAAAAGAGCCAATGTAGCGGGTTGAGTAAGGCCGCTTGTCTGCTTTCACATCTTCCTGACAATATTTAATGTAGTTTTTCACTCCTTCAGGAAATTTCTGGTAGTTGCCTTCGTTGATGCTGTATAGATTGCCAACCTCAGGAGTCATCACATTGGGGTTGCTCAGGCAAAATTCGCCAATGCTCAGGTCTAGGGTGAATCCATTCACTCCTTTGCCTGTGGTGTATACCAGCATAGTGCTGCTGCCATAAAGTATGTATCCAGCTGCTACTTGATTCACACCAGGTTGCAGGCAATCCTCCATAGTTACCTCACTTCCCACGGGCGACAAGCGACGGTAAATACTAAAAATGGTGCCTATACTAACGTTCACATCTATGTTGCTGCTTCCGTCGAGCGGGTCCATGGCCACAATGTATGCACCCCGTGTATTGATATGGTTAGTCTCTTCGTCTTCCTCCGAGATTACTGCGGCACATTCGCCACCACGTTTTAGAGCATTGATAAATTCTTCATTGGCTCGCACGTCCAATTTTTTCACCTCTTCGCCCTGAACATTCACACTGCCATAGTTACCTAGTATGTCCATCAGCCCGGCTTTATTCACATCCCGGTTCACAATGCGTGAGGCCAGAATAATGTCACGCATGAGTCGGCTGAGTTCGCCGGTGGCAAAAGAAAAATCATTCTGTCGGTCTAAAATAAATTGGTGAACAGTAGTATGGGTATTTTCTTGCATGGGGCAAAGATAAAGTTGGTTTGGAGTCTGGGTTTTGGAGTGTCTATTCTCGATAAGTATCGGGAGGGGTTTGCAGTTCCTAGTTTTTTATTTTTGGGTTTAGTTCAACTAGTAGGTTATTATTTTACAACGATCGCTTGGGCTAGCGTGAAATTTTCAACTTACCGAATCAACTCATTACCGTTCCGTCGTTAGTAGGATTAACCAACCAATCCCCTGCCTTTCTTCACCATGCGGCCTTCGGCTTTCAGGTCTTTTTGCAAAGCATCCAACACGCCATTCAAGAATTGGTAACTCTTGGGTGTGCTATACATTTTGCTAAGTTCCATGTATTCGTTGATGGTTACTTTCACAGGGATAGACTCGAAGTTCAAAAATTCGGAAAGTGCCATTTTCATTAACACATAATCAGTATTAGCTATCCGTTCGGGGTCCCAGTTGGGTGTTTTGTCAGTAATGAGCTTCTCGTAATCTTCGCTGTGGCTGATGGTTTTGTCAAGCAAGTCTTTGCCAAACTTCTTAATCTCCAAAAACTCAGCATCAGGTTCATTACAAAGCACCACAGTGCCATCTTCTTTTATGGAGTCCACCGTTTTTAGCACATTGGCAAACACTACAGGTTGGTCGTCATCCCAGCTCAGAAAGCGGTCCTCCATCAAGCTGTCTAGCAGTTCGCTTTCGTTCATCAGCCATTTGTAAGTCGTTAAAATAAAATCCTTTTGCCCTTGAAAATCTTCGGCAGGTCCCTCCATATACCTCTTGAAAAAGTTAGATTCGGCCAATGATTCCATAAGAGGCTTTAGCTTGTCGTAATCCTTTTGCCAGTTCACACTGAGGTTGCTGCATTGAGTAGCTAGGTCGGCATGGGTGGCCAATACTTCAAGCACCTTATTTTCGGTGAAGGGTATCAACGGCTTCACCATGTCTTGGTTAAAATAATTCTTTTGCCGATGGTGTTCATCGGTCTGAATGGCCAATTGCCGTATTGCCAACAGCAAATCAAGAATAGTGAGGTAGGCAAGACCAAGCTTCTCTATGCTTTGGTCATAAAAGGTACGTTGAGCCTGTATGCTCCCCCCTTCTTGCTGCCAAAAGGCATACAGGGCTTGCATTGTTTTGATGCGGACAAATCGACGGTTGAGCATTAGGAAATGAAGAACTTTTTATTTGGGTTTGGGAACAGGAAAATGCGGTAGGCAGTAGAAAAATAAATGCCAGAAACTAGAGGGTATTTAAATCCTAATACTTTCTCAATACGTAGAGTGGACTTTCAGAATATCTGCCACACGTTTCTGTGCCAGTTCGGTGGCAGCCAGTTGTGTGTGTTTTGACTCGTTAGCACTTTTGTGGTATATGTTCAGCAGGGTATCATATATTTTTTCGGTGGCACTCATGGCTATTTCTCTATTGTAACCTACCCATTCGCTGTACACATTTATCAACCCTCCAGCATTTACTAAAAAGTCGGGAGCGTAAGCTATGCCTTTCTCCAGCAGCATTGGACCATGCACGTTTTCGTCTTCCAGTTGGTTATTCGCAGCTCCACACACAATGCTAGCTTTCAGTTTGCCAATGTTTTCTGTATTCAACACTGCACCTAAAGCACAAGGTGCAAATATGTCCACGTTCAGTCCTACGATGTCTTCCTTAGGTACAACTATGCAGTCGAATTGCTTGGCATAATTCTGCAATACTTCATCATTAATATCCGAAATGTATAGCTTCACGCCGTCTTTGTGCAGCATCTCTAAAAGGTGACCGCCTACTTTGCCAATGCCTTGCACCGAAACAGTTTTGCCAGCAAGGTTATCGCTTCCCCACACATGTTTAGCACTTGCTTTCATACCAACATACACTCCATAAGCAGTAACTGGCGAAGGGTCGCCACCACCACCCATGCTTTCGGGCAGTCCTACCACGTGGTCGGTTTCCATCTTCACATATTCCATGTCCTTGGTGGTAGTGCCAACGTCTTCAGCTGTAATGTATTTTCCGCTTAAGTTTTCTACAAATCTTCCGAACTTCCGCATTAAGGATTCGTTTTTTATTTTTTTGTGGTCGCCAATGATAACGGCCTTTGCACCGCCCAGGTTCAATCCGGCCAATGAAGCTTTGAATGTCATGCCACGGCTGAGGCGAAGTACGTCGTTTACTGCGGCTTTCTCATCGGTGTAGTGCCAAAAACGCGTACCTCCCAATCCAGGGCCTAATATAGTGTTATGTATGGCTATGAGGGCTTTGAGGCCAGTAGCTTTGTCTTGGCAGTAGACTATCTGCTCGTGGTCGTAGTTTTCTAATTCGGCAAAAAGGTCAAATTGGGTCTCGGTTGGTTGCACTTTCAGTTCAGACATTCTTGTAGGTGTATTTTTTGTAAAGAGCCGCAAAAATAGCCATAAATAGGCAAATAAAATGGCGGGTTGGGTAAAGTTGGCTTTATCAGTTGCAACTCATACCCAAAACAATATTTTTGCCGGATGAAGTTTAACAAGATTTGGCTTTTTGGTTTTGCCACCTTTTTGCTGCTGAACGCTAATGCCCAAGCAGGCAGAGGAAAGCATTCGATGGACGTAATTTCTGTTTGCACAAGCTTGAAAGATAGTACGGAAAAATGGTCAGATTGGTCAGAGAAAACTGAGGTAGAATTGACTATCAAAATTGATTACACCAATCAAAAAATAGTATTCGTCAGTGATGAGGAAGAAGACGAGGCGTTCGATATGTTGGCAAGCCACTCTTTGAATTTATCGAATAGGTTTTTGAGTTCGGGAGTTGGTGCTTTACCATCACGAAGATATTTTTCAAACCCTCTCGCAAATGGCTCGCTACCTCCAAAGTCTTTTACTACCTTTTGTTCTGCTGCTGTTAAATCACCTTCAAACACATGGGCTATCTCATGCACCATTGTGCTGAAATCGGGAGAATTTAGTGCATGAATTACCACCTTACCATCAGCAAGTGTTTCTACTGCACCTTTAGGTAAAGAACCTTCTGTAAGTTGTTGAAATTTTATTCAGTTTCCTCTAATTCCGTCAGGGGTATTCCCATTTCTTGTGCTGCCTTCTCGAAGTCTTGCATCATTGAGCTTAGTTCTAAGTCCGTCAATTCCTCTGTGAGAAAGGATGTATTTGGCTTGGCTGTTGGTGAGGTCTGTATATTTTTCAGCGATTCCATACTGCAAAAGTAATAAATTTAATTGATTAGTGTTAAATTTTTCTCTTATTGCTTTTGCCGTTTCTGGCTTTATAGCTAAATCTCCGCCCCAATGCGAGTTTTCCGCTTTTTCCTTTTAGCTTAAGCCTCTCATAAAGTTCTTTACACCTTTGTAGTAGTGTCAGGTGTTTCCACCTGACAAGTTGTAATCCATCAGTTTACTCAGCTAAAAAACTCCCTGAACTTATCGAAGAAGCTACGCTGATTGGCGGGTTTGGGTTTGAAGTTTTCACTCAGGCCAAGTTTCTCTACCAAGGTTTTTTCTTCTGAGCTCAACTTTTGGGGAATCCACACATTCACATGCACCAGTTGGTCGCCACGGCCATAGCCCTGCAACACTGGCAAGCCCTTGCTGCGTAGCCGCAATATTTCACCACCCTGTATGCCAGCCTTGATTGGGATTTTTACTTTGCCGTCCACCGTGGGGATTTCTACTGAAGTGCCAAGGGCAGCCTCTGCAAAATTGAGGTAAAGGTCATATAATATATTCGTGCTGTCACGTTTCAATAATGGGTCTTCTATTTCTTCAAACTGCACAATGAGGTCGCCATTCACTCCCCCACGGTCGGCTGCGTTGCCTTTGCCGCTCATACTCATCTGCATGCCGTTGCCCACACCCGCTGGCACATTTATCGTTATTACATCTTCACCAAATGTTTTGCCCGAACCATGGCAACTTCCGCATTTGGCTGTCACAACTTGGCCATGCCCGCTGCATGTTGGGCATGTGGTAGTGGTCTGTATCTGCCCCAAAAATGAATTACGAACCTGACGCACCGAGCCATTGCCTTTGCAGGTGTCACAGGTGCGGACAGAACCCTTGTCTTTGGCCCCGCTGCCGTGGCAAATGGTACAAGATACTTGTTTTTGAACTTTTACTTTTTTCTCGATTCCGGTAGAAATTTCCTGCAAAGTCAGCTTCACCTTGATGCGGATATTGCTGCCTACACTTTGCCTGCGACCACTCTGCCTGTTGCCTCCAAAAAAGTTTTCGAACGGATGCCCTTCGCCAAACACATCTCCAAACTGTGAGAAAATGTCGTCCATGTTCATGTGCTGTCCGCCACTGGCGGCACCGCCTACACCTTGATGCCCAAAGCGGTCATAGCGGGCCCGTTTGTCGGCATTGCTCAGCACCTCGTAGGCTTCTGCAGCTTCCTTAAATTTCTCTTCAGATGCTTTGTCGCCTGGGTTTTTGTCAGGGTGATATTTGATGGCCATTTGGCGGTAAGCCTTCTTCAAGTCGGCCTCCTGCACATTTCGGCTCACGCCCAATATTTCGTAGTAGTCTCTTTTGCTCAATGTATTGTTTCGTTGAATTCTAACTTAGATTTAAGACATAAGATTTTTAGATAAAAGAACTTTCGAAATGATTCCCAATTGTTTTTCATTACCGAATTAGCCCCCAACCACCACCTTGGCAAAGCGGATAACCTTTTCGCCAAGCATATACCCACGTTCCACTTCGTCAAGCACAAGGTTCTTTTGGTCTTCGCTAGGGGCGGGTATGTTGGCAATGGATTCGTGCAGATCTGCGTTAAAAGGCTGTCCAAGGCTGTCCAAGGGTTTCAGTCCTTTTTGTATGAGTATATTCTTTAGTTTTTGATGAATCAAATCCATGCCTTCCTTCACTGGGGCTAATTCTGTCAATGCTTCCATTGATTTTGCCGCACGTTCAAAGTCGTCGATCACGGGTAGCACGGCAGCCATGAGCTCTTGGTTTGAAGTCTGAATCAATTCAATTCGCTCTTTCAGAGTCCGTTTGCGGAAATTGTCGAATTCAGCCACCAGCCTCAAATGTTTGTCTTTGATATCGTTAAGTTCATTTTTGAGGCTCGTCAATTCATCAACTGGTTGCTCCTCGACCTGAGCTTCTAAGGTTGTCTCATCGGTTTCAGCACCTTCGGTTTTTAGTTGCTGTTCTTCAGCCAACTGCTCCTCTGTTGGCTGGTTTATGTCTTCGTTCTTGTTCATTTTTTTCTTAAAGAATTGCACTTTGTGCGGGTTGGCAAATATACCGCCATGCCAATTTTGTCTGCCAATTTGACCCTAACTGCTCATCGACACTGTATTGGTATGACATTCTGCCCAATATTTTCGTTTATTTTACTAGGGTTATCAAATTGTGCAAAAAACATAAAGCCTACACTATTATCATATGGCAAATACCTTTACTTTTGCGATTCAAAT
>SHWZ01000003.1 GCA_009693575.1 Flavobacteriaceae bacterium
CAGGAATTTGTACTTCTCCTTCATTGCTTCGTTGTAGCAATGGAATGTAAAGTCGTAGCCCAAATAGGCGGTGAGTAGCATCAACAGAGTGCTTTCGGGCTGGTGAAAGTTGGTAAGCAAGGTTTCCACCAATTTGAATTTGTAGGGAGGATAGATAAACTTGTCTGTCCAACTGATATTCGGGTTGAGCCTGAGAGCCGCACTTACTGATGATTCCATAGCCCTGAGAGTAGTGCAACCCACCGCACACACCTTTTTCTTATTATCAATGGCTGTGTTCACTATGTTGCAACAATCTTCAGGAATCATATATTTTTCTGAATCCATTTTGTGCTTGGTAAGATCTTCTACCTCCACCTGTCTGAATGAGCCAAGGCCAGCCACAAGTGTTAGTTCGGCAAATTTCATCCCCTTAATTTCCAAACGCAACTTCATTTCTTTACTAAAATGTAGGCCGGCACTTGGAGCTTGCACCGCTCCAATTTCTTTAGCAAAGATGGTTTGAAACCGCTCTTTGTCTTCCTTCTCCACTGGTCTGGTTATGTATTTAGGGATAGGCGGTTCACCTAGCGTTTCTATTAGTTTCCAAAGTTCTTCGTTGGTGCCATCATAAAGGAAACGGAGTGTGCGGCCTCGGCTTGTGGTATTATCAACTACTTCAGCTATCAGGTCTTCATTCTCGCCAAAGAACAGCTTGTTGCCAACTCTTATTTTCCTAGCGGGATCCACCAACACATCCCATAGTCGGAGTTCCTTGTTCAATTCACGCAGCAAGAAAACTTCAATTTTGGAACCTGTCCGCTCTTTGCTGGCCCAAAGGCGAGCATTGAATACCTTGGCATTGTTAACTACAAACACATCACCTTCTTTGAAATATTTGCCAATGTCCTTGAACGTTTTATGCTCAATTTTTTGAGTATCGCGGTGCACCACCATCATTCGTGCTTCGTCTCTGAAGCGGGGTGGGTGTTGGGCTATAAGCTTTTCAGGAAGTTCATATCTGAACTGAGCCAGTTTCATTAATGCCATAAAGAATATTAAATAATAGGGAATGAGTGATAGGGGGCAAGACTTCCCCCAATTTTGCGGCAAAAGTACCGAAATAAAATAGGGAAGTCAAGTTTATTTACAAATAAAAAAAAACAGCTCCAATGCAATCATTACGGGGGCTTGAAATGATTGCTGGTTGTTGGCGAGGAGGCATACTAGAATCTAACAGATTTATTGGGTGAAGTCAATAAAAAGGGCAGCACAATTGTGCCGCCCTTTTTATTAAAACCAAAACCTATCAATATGGTCTTTTACGAAACCGCCTATTTTTGTGAAATAGTCCGAAAGTACGCCTACTTGTCGTCTAAATGTTTCAGATGCGGATGAATACTTCTTGACATTCTCAGCATCTCTTTCAATGAGTATTGTCGCTTCTTGCAGTCCTCTACCCCCTTCTGTGCGGCCTCGCTCCGCTTCCAGTGAAAGTCGTTGAGGTAGCGTTCCGTATTTTGCTCTGAGCTGTTCATCTGATTGAAAGATAAGTCAGAGTTATCGTCCGCACCAATATTTGCTGCGGAATTATGTGGTGATGGGCAACAAATCGGCAAAGGAGAAGCTGATTGGGTAAATAAAAAAAAGCCCCTGCTTTCACAAAGGCTCTCTAATCTTCGGAGGGTGGACGACGGGGCTCGAACCCGCGACAACCAGCACCACAAACTGGGACTCTACCAACTGAGCTACGACCACCGTGTTGAGGCTACAAATATACGGGGTTAGCTATTTTTGCCAAAAACCAAAGGAACGATTTTTGAGATTAGCTTCCAACCATTCCTTCGTTTTACCCATCTACACCCAAAGCCAAAAGCTATTTATGAAACACCTGCTCATTACTGTCCTCTTACTTTCTTCTGCACTATTTACCAATTCGCAAACCATAGTGTTTGACCGCACCGACCACAACTGGGGCACCATGCACGAAGAAAAAGGCAAAGTGGATGCGACGTTTTATTTCACCAATGCGGGTAGCACCCCGCTTGTGCTTACCCAAGTGATACCATCATGCGGCTGCACCGCTACCGAATACACTACTGACAGCGTGAAGCCCAACCAAAGTGGATTTGTGAAAGCCATTTTTGACCCCGACCACAAACGAGGGCAGTTCAACAAAACGATAACTATAATGAGTAATGGACAACCTTCTGTGCTATTGCTGAGCATAGCGGGAAACGTGATAGCAAGGCCAAAAGGCCCGGAGGATTGGTATCCTACCAAGTTGGGTGGGCTGCGGTTCAATACCAATTATTTTAATTTCAATACGGTGAAAAACAATGCTAAGGGTTCGTACACTGCCACGATATATAACGAATCGGAGAAGACCATACACATACTTGGTTTTGAGGGCAGAAGCTACTGTAAGTTTATACCAGAAAAAATGGAGATAGGTCCCAAGCAGGCTATAAAGTTATCAGGCGAATTTGACGGAAAACTTTACGGCGATTTAGGAGATGATTTTCAACAATGGACAATGACAACAGATGATGAGGAGAATCCAAAAAAAACTATTTATGTAAGTGCATTTGTTGAGCAATATTTTCCAAAACTGAGCAAGAAGGATTCGTTATTGGCACCACATATCTATTTCATCAAAACCAAGCACGACTTTGGCTTGATAAAGGACAGCAGCAAAGTGACAACGGTATTTCATTGCAAAAACATTGGAAAAAAAAACTTGGAATTGTTGCGAGTGAAAAGCAGTTGCGGCTGCACCCTTGGCCAACCAGATAAAACGTTATTAAAGCCAGGAGAAAGCACAAACATAACCGTGACATACACCCCTGCAGGCCGTGAAGGTGAAGACGAAAAGACTATAACCATCATCAGCAACGATCCCTATAACCAAACAATGGTGTTGAAGATAACTGCATCAGTGAGGAAGTAAGGGAAGGTGGGAGTTAGAGTCGTTGCAAGGTATGATCTATTTGTAACACACTTCTTCCCTCTTCCTTGCAAATTCGTAAATCCTAAATCGTACTTTATCTGTGCAACCTTTTGCCCCTTACCTTCGTCTAGTGAATTGGGTGCAGAAACTTAAACTATTTATTTTGACTAGCTTGGTGGCGAACACTGTTGCCGGTCAAGCTTTGTTTGAGGAGAATAAAGGGCAATGGCGAGCAGAAGTATTGTACCGCTGCCGCTTGCAAAATGGGAGTTTGTTGATTGAAAAAAATTCACTCACTTGGATGTTGTATGAGAATTCAGGATTGCAACATCCGCAGATCTCTGCAGGAATAAAAAGCAAGTCAAATAAAGGATTTGAATCAGCAGATCCTGCAATTTTACCTCAAGTAAATGGCCATGCTTATCGGATAGATTTTGTTGGAGCAAATGTAAATTCAATTATCCTACCAGAACGAAAGGTAGAGCAATACTATAATTACTTTATTGGCAACGACCAAAGAAAGTGGGCTAGCCATGTGCTGGCTTTTGAAGCTTTGCTAGTAAAGAACATTTACCCTGGAATAGACCTTGAACTCACCAGCAGCGAAGGCCAGTTTTTTAAGTATAATTTTTATGTGAAGGCCGGGGTTGATATTTCACAAATCTTACTGCGATACAGCGGAACGGATGGGCTCAGTTTGAAAAACGACAAGCTGCTGATAAAAACCAGTATTAACACGGTGACCGAAGAGCCTCCACTGGCATGGATGGCTGATGGAAGCAAGGTGAATTTCAACTACCAACTTACTGACAGCACCCTGCGTTTTGTAACTACCAAAAATATATTTGACCAAGTCCTCACCATTGATCCCAAAGTGGTGTTCAGCAGTTATAGTGGCAGCACTTCTGACAATTTTGGATTCACTGCCACTTTTGATAATTTAGGGAACAGTTATTCTGGAGGGATTGTTTTTGGCATCAGTACGGGTGCAATTTTTCCAGTGACTTTGGGTGCTTTTCAAACATCGTATGCAAGTGGAACGACGAACGGGCAAGATATAGGCTTGCTAAAGTATAAACCCGATGGAACAGGTGTTGTTTGGGTTAGTTACCTTGGAGGAAGCCTTAACGAACAACCACACAGCTTAGTAGTAAACAGTACTAACGAGCTTCTCGTTTTTGGCACTACTTTCTCTACAAATTTTCCTGTCACAACTGGGATTATTCAAGCAACAAATAGAGGAGAATCAGATATTTTTATTACCAAAATTTCTACCGATGGATCGACCATAACAGCATCTACCTACCTTGGCGGATCTGAGCGTGATGGACTCAATGGTACATTGAACAGTACTAACGAAAATACTATACCTTTGGGCTGGAACTATGGTGACATTTATCGTGGCGAAGTAAATGTGGACGAAAACGACAACGTATATATTGCTAGTTGCACCGAGTCGGATAATATACCAGTAAATGGTAGCCTTCACCAAAGCTTCCTAGGAGTACAAGATGGCTGTGTGTTCAAGCTGAAAGCCAACTTGAGCCAGATACTTTGGGGCTATTACGTGGGAGGCAATGCGTATGATGCTTGTTACGGAATTTTTCCTACACTAGATGGCTCTGTGTATGTATGTGGCGGCAGCAACAGTGCTACCTTGAACATGGCCAACAACACTGGTGCTTATCAAAGCGGAAACGCAGGCGGCACAAGCGATGGGTTTATATTGGCACTCACCAAACAGGGATCAATAAATGCAGCGAGTTTTGTGGGCACAAGCGGCAGCGACCAAGCCTATTTGGTGCAAGCCGACAAGTATGGTTTTCCTTATATTTATGGTCAGACAACGTCAGACAATTGGAAGATTACCCCACCTATTTATTCCAACTTCAAAGGCAAGCAGTTTATCACCAAATTCGACAAATCACTAAGCAATATTATTCGCTCTACAGTGTTCGGTGCTGGCAGGGCTAACACGGATATCTCACCTTCGGCCTTTTTGGTGGATAAATGTGACCGGGTGTTTGTAAGTGGTTGGGGAGGTGAAGTGAATGATAACCCACACGGCCACGGCGGCAGAACCACCAATATGCCACTAACCTTCAATGCATTTCAGAGCAATACAGACGGTAGCGATTTTTATTTAGCAGTCTTCAATAAAAATATGGATGATCTGCTATATGCTACCTATTTTGGTGGAACGGTAAAGAAACCTAACGGTGAAGTGATGGCCGAGCATGTCGATGGTGGCACAAGCCGCTTCGACTATGAAGGAAAAGTATATCAATCGGTATGTGCTGGTTGTGGTGGTTCTTCTGCTTTTCCGACCACTCCAGGGGCTTTCAGTAGGGTCAACAAATCTACCAACTGCAACAACGCTCTTTTCAAAATTGACTTTGAAAACTTGAATCACAAGCCACAAAGCAGCGATGCCATTCTGGAAGGATATGCAACGGATACGCTAATTTATACACTATCAGCAACTGACCAAGACAAGTACGATTCGCTTTACATCAGCATCAAAGGCAATGCGTTTGCAGCTCCAACAGCACCTGATTTTGCCATCATGCCCGATACTTCGGGAATAGGTACTGCCAGCTCTACTTTTAGCTGGAAAACTGGCTGCCAGCATATCAGCAATGATACTTACTATGTGAACATAATCATCCACGATAACAATGCCTGCCCCAAGAGTGACACTGGCTATGCTACTATAAAAATACTAGTGAAGGAACCGCCTCTCATAAAGCCCCCCGCTGTGGTGTGCGTAGCACACATCGATGACAAAACAGTAAAAGTGAGCTGGGAGGCTCTGGATGAGAATCGCTACTTTGGTTACTACCTCCTTTACCGCCGCGACCCTAGCGGTAACACTTTCGTAATAGACACCATTTTCAGGAATGGGAAGAAGGAACTGCTTGACAAGAACACCCCAAATCACCAAATATGGAACTATTGCTATTTTATGCAAGGTGTAAATATATGTGGGAGATTTGGCGACACCAGCTACAAAGCCTGCTCCGCCGATGAATTCCAGAAGCCGATTGATTCATCGTATGTGTATACAGCTACTGTTGAAGAAAACAAATTTATTCGCATCAATTGGAAAACCTCCACCGAGCCAGATTTTGGTTCTTATTTGCTTTTCAAAAGTTCTTCTGGCATTAAAAATTTCAGTACACTTTATCGTTCCTTCTACAATTTGACCGACACTACGTTTCTTGATTCTACTGTGAACGTGAAGGATTCTTCCTATTGCTATACCCTGAAGGTGACTGACAAATGTGGACACATCAGCCGCTACAGTAATATGGGTTGTACCATAGTGCTAAAAGGCGAAAGTAAACCCTACCTCCACGACTTGTATTGGAACCCATACATCGACTGGAAGAAGGGGGTAAGCCGTTATGAAATATACCGTGCCGATTCCGTAGACAACAAATTTGAACGCATAAACCGCACATGGTCGCCAGTGGTGTACTACCCCGATACCACTATGTTTTACGATTGGGGAATATATACCTACCAAATAGTGGCCAAGGAAGCACCAGGAGGATACGCAGCCCAAAGCATGAGCAACCAAGTACAGCTAGTACAGAAGCCTTTGTTGTGGGTTCCATCAGCCTTTTCTCCCAACGATGATGGCCTTAATGACCAATGGGGCTACATGCCTGTTTTTGTCAAAGATTTTCACCTAAAAGTGTTCAATCGATGGGGCGAACTGGTGCACCAAACGGATGATAAACACCAACAATGGGACGGTAGTTTTCGCAATAAAGTTTTCGACAATAACTTATACATTTGGGTGGTAACATACACGGGTTTCGATAATAGCATGCACTCTCAACGTGGAAAGGTGCTCACGATTGATTAGGAAAATCCTCACCAACCTCCACTGGCACCGCCACCGCTGAAGCCGCCACCACCAAAGCCACCGAAGCTGCTGCCTCCTCCCCCACTGCTACCACCGCCAAAGCCAACGAACCCGCCACCACCAAAATAGGTGAAGCCTCCTATGCCCATCCCTCCACTGCCACCACCAAAGCGATTGCGACGACCAAAGATGATTAACACGATAATGAGTCCAATGATGCCCAGTATAGTTTTCACCATTTTACCAGGTCGGGCTTTTTTGCCTGAGCCTTTGAATTCGCCGGAAGCCAAACGTATTATTTCGTCAGTGGCTTCATTCAAGCCATTATAGTATTTCCCTTCGCGGAAATTCGGTTCAATAATATTGCGGATAATGCTACCCGCTTCGCCATCAACTATAGGGCCTTCCATGCGTGTGCCCAATTCTATGCGTATCTTGTGTTCGTCCATAGCACACAGGATAAGGATGCCATTGTCGGTTCCTTTTTGGCCAGCACCCCAATCCCGTGCCCAGCGTATGCTCAGTTCTTCCAAAGCATCTTCTTTCAGTGATTTGATGGTGACTATCACAATGGCCGAGGATGTGCTATCTGTATATGCCCGCAGTTTTGCCTCCAGTGTCTGCTGCTCACTGGCCGACATCACCCCAGCGTAATCATTTACTGCCTTGGGGGGGTTGGGTCGTGGAGGCACATCAAAAGCTTGAGCAACTAAGGTGAAGCAGAATAGAAATCCTAAAAATATATTTCTCACGAGGTAGAAATATCGTTAGGTAGCTCGTTGAGGTCGCTGTCTTGCCATGGGAAGTACATTTTTAGTTTTTCTCCCGACTCTCGGACCGCATGAGCTATTCCTTCGGCAAATTTGTTCTGTGCAAAGTAGGTTTTCATGGATTCCTTCACCGAATCCCAAAAGGAATCGGTAACGGCATCGTGGATACCTTGGTCGCCGATGATGGCAAATTTTTTATCATCGAAAGCAAGGTATATAAGCACGCCGTTTTTAAGCGTCGTATTGTGCATATTCAGCTCTTCAAAAACTGCTACTGCCCTTTCATAAGGATCTAATAAGCAATCTTTTTCTATATGCACCCGCAGCTCGCCCGAAGTAGTTTTTTCGGCAGATGCGATGGCATCCACAATTAGCTTTTCTTCATCCTTGCTCAGGAAAGATGGGCTGCTCATTTTTTGAAAAGTTCCCGCACCTTGGGCGTTTTGTCAGCATCTTCTTCGGCTTTGAAGTATGGACGCTCGGCGAAACCAAACATGCCAGCTACCATATTTACAGGAAACCTGCGAATCTTGGCATTCAAGGTTTTTACTGCCTCGTTATAGTCTTTGCGGGCAATAACGATTCGGTTTTCGGTACCAGTAATTTCGTCTTGCAATTTGTTGAAGTTTTCGTTGGCTTTCAAGTCAGGGTATTTTTCTTGAAGTGCCAGTACACTTTTCATAGCCCCTACTAACATATTTTGGCTTTGCTGAAATTGCTTCATAGCTTCTGGGTCTTTCAATAATTCAGGGGTTAGTTTGAAACTTCCTAGACTTGAGCGGGCTTCTGTCACCTTTATCATCACTTCCTTTTCGTAGGCCGCATATTGCTGCACAGTAGCTACAAGGTTGTCGAACAGGTCAAGCCTGCGTTGGTATTGGGCTTCAAGGTCGCTGGAAGTTTTGTTTACATTTTCGTCAATGTTCACGAGGCTGCGTTGAGCACCCATCATCCAGAAGGCAATCAGCAGAATTACTCCGCCGATGATGAGCCATGGCATGTACTTTCTCATTTGTGTTTTTGGTTTAATTGTTTGCAAACTTATTAGACAAAGCACCTACCAAGCATTTTTTTTGGAACAAAATGTCAGTCTATTTTTTTAAAATGGCTGCCATGCCCCATCTTCGCAACAAAATAAATTACAATGCTAAATCAATTAGACCTCACCAATGTGCTGAGCATTGACATAGAAACCGTGCCACAAAAGGCCAGCTACCATGAACTTGAAGACCACTGGAAAGAACTCTGGGATATGAAATCCAAACAGAAATACCCAAACGAAACCCCGGAAGAAAGCTACCCCAAGGCTGGCATCTATGCTGAGTTTGGAAAGATAGTGTGCATTTCAGTTGGGGCATTTGTACGTTGGGGTAAATCGTATCAACTGAAAATAAAATCATACTATGGCCACGATGAGGCCAAGTTGCTTGAAGAGTTTAGGAGTATGTTGGAAAAATACATGAAAACCCCCTTGAACACATTGGCAGCCCACAATGGCCGCGAGTTCGACTACCCATACATTGGCCGCAGAATGGTCATCAACCGCATTGAAGTACCATTTATACTTGACCTTGCAGGAAGAAAACCTTGGGAAATAAACCTAATCGACACTATGGACTTGTGGAAATTTGGCGATATAAAAGCCTATACCAGTTTGGTGCTTATAGCTGCTGCACTTGGCATACCGACACCCAAAGACGATATAGATGGCAGCATGGTTTGGAGTGTGTATTGGAAAGACAACGACCTAGAGCGTATACGCACCTACTGCCAAAAAGACGTAGTTACCCTGAGTCGCCTGCTGTTGCGTTACAAAGGAGAAAGCGATTTGCTTGAGCAAAACATCATCATAGCCTAAGATGAATCTACGCCTGCCTGGCAGGGAAATCCTTGTATTCACACACCCGCACCGGACATACGACTACGCCCAATACCGACAGCATCACGAAGAAATGATGAGTTGGAGCGAAAAGTATGGCTGTGAAGGAATGCTATGCAGCACCAGCAGCTACGACTATTTCGACCCTTGGCTATGGGCTCAGTTTCTCTGTTCAAAAACAGAAAATCTCAAACCATTCATCGCTATCAACCCCATTTATATGCACCCATTTTCGGCGGCAAGGATGGTGGCTTCGCTTACTCATTTGTATGGCAGAAAAATATGGGTGAATTTTATTACTGGCTCTGCCAAAGCTGACTTAGAGCAACTGAACGACAGCCTTGCCAAACCAGAACGCTACGCAAGGCTTGGCGAATATTTTGGAGTGATGATGCAGTTACTGAGCAGCAAGCAGCCTATATATTTTGCAGGCAAACACTATACCCTGAACGGTGCAACTTTGATGACCCATCTAGAACCTGAACTGATACCCGGAATTACTTGGAGCGGCGAATCGGAAGTATCGATAAAGATGGCCGCTGAACTGAACCTACTCAACTTGCAAATGCTGCCAAGCGGCGAAGTGAACGACTCCAATTGCAAAAACAAAAGCCTTGCATTTGGAATAGTGGCAAGAGAAACCCCTGAAGAAGCTTGGGAAGCAGCTAACAAAATATATCCACCAGATCGCTTTGGACAAAAGCTATTAAAGGTGAGCATGGAACGCAATGAAACCGACTGGAAGGCAAGGATAGGAAAAGAGATGGAAAGCCTCTCAACCACCTCTCCACCAATAGTCATTAGGGCAGGCTCAGAGCAAGGGGTAAGACCTAAAAATCCCCTTTATTGGCTTGAGCCTTTCAAAAACAAATATGCCGACTGTCCCTATTTGGTTGGCAGCTACGCAGAGTTGGCTGAATTTGTAGCAACATTAGCAAAACACGAGGCTCATTCATTTGTCCTCACCATCAAAACCGAAGAAGAGTTTGGACATATTGACAAAGTTTTTAGGATGGTGGAGATAAATTCACCTTAATTACACCCTTTCTTCAACTTTTTAGTTCTCCTATTTTCTCAAAATATGAAATATACTCTTTTATTTAGTTTAATCATTTCTCAATTTACAGCCATAGCCCAGATCAAAAATACGGTGAGTGGTAAAGTGTATGAAAAAGGCAGCCGTGAACATTTGCCTAATGTGAATATTTCGGTAGTAGGCAAAAACATCAGTACTACCAGCAATGCGTATGGGTTTTACTCCATCACTCTTCCTGTAGGAACATATACCTTGGCGTTTTCATTCGTGGGATTTGGGCGGGTGGTGGATACAGTACGATTGACAAAAAACATTGACCTTGATGTGGAAATGAGCGGCCTTACTGAGCTAAAAGAAGTGAAAGTGAGCGGTGAGAAGCGAGAGAAGGTGAGCGAGCAAACCCAAATGAGCACCATCAATATACCTGTGCAAGCGGTGAAGGATGTGCCTGCCCTGCTCGGCGAAAAAGATGTGCTGAAGGTGATACAACTGATGCCCGGCGTGCAGAAAGGCAGTGAAGGCCAAAGCGGTATCTATGTGCGTGGCGGCGGCCCTGACCAAAACCTCATTATACTTGACGATGCAACAGTCTACAATGCCTTTCACTTGTTTGGCTTTTTCAGTTTGTTCAATGGCGATGCGTTGAAAAGTATAGAACTCATTAAAGGCGGTTTCCCTGCAAGGTATGGTGGTAGGCTTAGTTCGGTGATAGATATGCAGATGAAAGACGGTAACAAGGCCAAGCTGAAAGGGGAAGGCGGGCTGGGGGTGATTGCTTCACGGTTGGTATTAGAAGGCCCGCTGTTACCAAAACAACTAAAACACAAATCCTCATTCCTTGTTTCCGGAAGAAGCACCTACATTAACCTACTGATGCGGCCAATCATTAAAGCTGCTAGCCAAGGACTGAACGATGGAGGCTATAATTTCTTTGACTTGAATGCCAAGTTGAATTATGAAATTGACAAGAACAATAAGGTATATCTCAGCGGTTATTTTGGTCGTGACAAATTCTTCTTTCAGCAAAACGAACCTGCACCCAGCAAAGACTATTTTCGCGGCGGTTTCCTTTGGGGAAATGCCACAGGTACCTTGCGTTGGAACCACAAATACGACAGTAAATGGTTCAGCAACACCTCCCTTATTTTTAGCGATTACAAGTTTGAGGTGTTTGCCAAACTGAAAGTAAGTACGGAGACCTTTGACCTCAATTTCAAATCGGGCATCAGGGATATCGGGTTAAAATATGACAACGATTATTTCCATAGCCCTGAGCATCACCTGAAGTTTGGGGCGGTAGTCACCTACCACCAATTCAGGCCAAGTGCCGTTGTTATCAAATCCAGCATAGACACATCGCAAAATGTGCGGGAAATTAATACCATCAAAACATACGAAAGTGGTATCTACATTGAAGACCTTTGGAAATACAGCAACAAACTGAAACTGAATCCCGGCTTTCGTATCTCCACTTTTTCGGTTGGAAATATTACCTATGTAAAACCTGAACCTCGCATATCCATTGCATATACCATCAAGGCAAATTTGGCAGTAAAAGCTTCGTATGCCATGATGAACCAATACCTGCACCTGCTCAGCAATTCGGGCATTGGCCTGCCCACCGACCTATGGGTGCCCGCTACTGGGAAAGTGAAACCAATGCAAAGTGAACAAGTAGCCATTGGCATAGCCAAAGACATAGACAAACCAGACCTAAGCATTACGGTGGAAGCTTATTACAAAAAGATGGACAAGGTGCTGGCCTACAAAGAAGGAGCTTCCTTTTTGTCATTGGATGCCGGCCCGAACAATGGGAACGGTAGCACAAATAAGTCTACTTGGGAAGATAAAGTAACGCAAGGTCAAGGCTGGAGTTACGGAGCTGAGTTTTTTGTACAGAAAAAAGTGGGGCAATTCACTGGGTGGATTGGATATACATTGAGCTGGACGCAACTGCAATTTGACGAGCTGAACTTTGGCAAAAAATACTATGCTCGTTACGACCGCCGCCACGACCTCAGCATTGTGGGCATGTATAAGATAAACAAAGAGTGGAAGATTTCGGGCACGTTCATTTTTGGCACCGGGCAAGCCATCACCTTGCCGCTGCAAGTATATCCATTGCAAAGCCACACACCATTGGACAAAAACGGACAGCCTATCAACTATTGGGGCAGCCCCATTGGGCAATACCAAGGCTTGAAAAACTCAGCCCGTATGGAGCCTTACCACCGCATGGACATAGGTGTGCAGCATACCAAAAAGAAAAAGTGGGGCGAAAGCACGGTGGAGTTCAGTGCCTACAATGTGTATAGCCGCTGGAATCCTTATTTCTATTATATTGGCAGCGATAATACTGGAAAACCTACACTCCAAAAAGTATCTCTTTTCCCAATAGTGCCAACCGTTACCTGGAACTTCAAATTTTAATTTTATGTCAATGAACAAAATACTTTTATCAGCGATAGTAGCTTTGACAATCTCAGCTTGCACCAAAAACGCAGGCAATGTAAAGCTGCCCAAAACTGAAAAGCTACTGGTGGTGCAGTGCATTCTGTCGCCTTACGACGTAAGGACAACAGTGAGCGTTGACTGGTCGCAAGATTATTTCAATAACCCGAATCAGAATCCGATATCAGCAGTAGCCAAATGTGTAGTTCTGATCGCCTCTAATGACACTACTTTTACACTGACAGAAAAGCAGGCAGGGGTTTATTCAATTGACACCACTACCATGAAAGTAATCCCTGGCCAAACTTACAACTTATATGTGAAAGAACCTGGCGGGAAAGAAGCCAGAGCAGTTTGCACGGTGCCAGTTATATCCAAATCAAGTTTAAATTTTGTGAGCATGGATTCACAAATAGTTAAAATAAGAGGACAAGAGGAAAAAAGCTTCTTTATGAAATGCAGGTTGGATGATGATGGGGCAACGAAGGATTTTTATACTATATACCCTGTTTGCTATTATGGTGTTTGGGAATATGAATACAACCAGTTTGGTGCAATCATAGACTCATCATGGACAGAACAAACTCAAGAAACATACCTTGATATTGAACAAAAATACGTGAATGACCAAGACTTTAATGGACAAAAGAAAAACATGACTTTTACATTTCAAGACCCCAATAGGTGGGGTGGGCCGGGTGGACCAAGTCCAACTGTAAGCCGCTACGATACCCTTGAACTCCTGACCATCCAATGTGACGAAGCGTATTTCAAATATCACCGCTCGGTAGAGAGTTTTAGCCAAAACGAAGGCAACCCTTTTGCCGAGCCTACCTTCATTTATTCAAACATCACAGGGGGCATTGGTATCTTTGCCGCGTATATCCAGAAAAGGGTGTTGGTAAAACTGTGACATTGTTCTAACCTCACCCCAACCCCTCTCCACGGGAGAGGGGCAAAACTCCGACCCCAAACTAAGAACTATAAACTCTCTCAATGCCTTTACAATGTGGAATCGTTGGCTTACCCAACGTAGGAAAATCAACCCTCTTTAACTGCCTGAGCAATGCAAAAGCACAGGCCGCCAACTTCCCTTTTTGCACCATCGAGCCCAATGTGGGCGTTATCACTGTTCCTGATGAACGGCTGGAGGTGCTTACCAAACTTGTGAGTCCACAGAAAGTGGTGCCAACAACCATTGAAATAGTTGATATAGCAGGACTGGTGAAAGGAGCTAGCAAAGGCGAAGGCCTGGGCAATCAGTTTTTGGGAAACATACGCACCACCGATGCCATCATCCATGTACTACGTTGCTTCGATGATGATAATGTGATTCACGTGGATGGCTCCGTTGACCCAGTGCGTGACAAGGAAATCATTGACATGGAACTGCAACTGAAAGACCTTGACAGTGTAGAAAAGAAACTCGCCAAGGTTAGCAAGTCTTCGGTGATGTCTGATAAGAAAGCAGTAGAAGTTTTATTGAAAATAAAAGCTACTTTGGAGCAAGGAAAATCAGTCCGAGCAATTGGATTGGATGAAACAGAACTAGAACACATCGAAGACCTGGGGTTGCTTACCGCCAAGCCCGTGCTATATGTATGCAATGTGGACGAAGCAGCCGTGGTGAACGGCAACGCCCATGTGGACAGCGTGAAGCAAGCCATTGCTACCGAAAATGCAGAACTGCTCATTATATCAGCAGCCATAGAAAGCGAGATAACCCAACTGGAATCGCTTGATGAGCAATTGGAATTTCTACAAAGTATGGGGCTGAACGAAAGTGGCGTTTCTAAACTGATTAAATCTGCTTACAAGCTACTGACTCTGCAAACCTATTTCACAGCCGGGGTGCAGGAAGTGCGAGCCTGGACAATAACCGCAGGCACCAAAGCTCCACAAGCTGCCGGAGTTATCCATACCGACTTTGAAAAAGGATTTATTCGTGCGGAAGTAATGGCCTACCTTGATTTTGCGACCCTTGGTTCAGAAGCAGCATGCCGCGAAGTGGGCAAGCTACGAGTGGAAGGGAAAGAATATACCGTGGCCGATGGCGATATCATGCACTTCAGGTTTAATGTGTGAGGTATTAGAAGCCAAATTATCAATATAATAAAGCCCCCGACATTGCTGTCGGGGGCTTTATACTTTTAGTTTTGTCTATCTCGCAATCTCAAACCTTGCAATGGCTATTTTTCCATCATTCACCGATTTGAGGATATAGATTCCAATTGCTAATGAAGTAGTGTACAAAGACCCATTTTCGCCCTTGATAGTTTCGGTCAGCACTTGCTTACCAGCCGCATCATAGAGCGTTATGATATTCAAACCCTTGCTTAGTCCGTTTACGTTGAGTAAATCGTTGGTAGGGTTCGGCCAAAGGATAATTGGCGAAAGTTCGTTCACCGAACGAATGCCATTCGTGTTAACAAGGAAGGTTCGTGTTGCACTATCCGTATTTCCTGATGGGTCAGCAACTATATACCATGTGTAATATGTTCCTGGTGCTGTTGCAGGGTTGGCAAAAGTGCTGCTGCTTTGAAGCAATGTCATTAGAAGGTTACTGCTATAGTAGGCATCACCGATGGAGTTTACACCAGGGTCCCCGTAAGTTTGGTTTACAAAAAGGTATACAGTATCCTGCCCATTGAGATATATTATAGGTTTCGTGGTTTTTCTCACAATGACATCTCTATTTGTAATACTTGTATTACCCGATCCATCAGTTGCGGTGTAGGTGAGTGTATACGTTCCCAACACATTTGGATTCACAGGTCCTCCTGTAATTACTGGAGTAATGCCTGTATAAAAATTGTCGGTTACCGAAGCCCCAGGTTCTGTATAGCTTGTCTTCACTTCATGGTAAAATGGGCTGCTACCGTTTAGTGTAATCACGGGGGCTATCAGATCTTCTACTATTACTACACGGGTTTTGGTAGAGGTGTTTCCAGTGGCATCCTTGGCCGTATAAGTTATCGTGGTGGTTTGCAGTACTGATGAATCAATTTTTGCAGGGCTCACAGTCACCGTTGGGTTAGGGTCGTAGTTGTCATTCACGCTCCAACCTGCATCTACATATTGAACAAGCACTGCTAGATGAATGGTGTCTTTTCCATTCAATGTCAGGCTTGGAGGGGCTATATCCTGCACTATCACTGTCCGCATCACACTGTCTTTGTATCCTTTGCTATCTTGGGCATAATACCAGATGCTGTAGTTGCCAAGAACGGCGGTGTTCACCGTGCCTGAAGTTGTAATGTTATTTATGTTTCCATCCACCGAGTCGTAGGCTGTAGCCCAAGGGTCGGTGAAAGAGGTGTTCACATTTTGGTAGTAAGGATTGTTGCCCAAAAGTGTTATCACGGGTGCTGATTTGTCTACCGTCACTTCCACTGTGCGATATACAGGATATGCATGATTACCAGCCTTGTCTTTGGCATCATACTTCACCCAATAGTACCCAAGGTTTGCTGTGTTTAGGTTGGTAGAGGGAATGGTTGGAATATATCCATCAAGTGCATCAAATGCTATTGCCCCAAGGTCTTTATAGGTCAGCCCTTGTTCAGTCTTCAACGTGTCAGAACCTATTAGCGTAATAACTGGAGCGGTTAAATCGTCGATAATGTAAATGCTGTAGTCTTCAAATTCTCCAGTGGCATTTGTTCCACAGTTTAAGAACTGTTTAGTAGGGTCAGTTATACCTACCCGCATGATGGTGTAGCCCCAAAGCACATTAGAAGCTAGTTTGTTAATCTTAATTGAGTCTGTCCAAAATTGGGTAGTTAATTTTACATTCGACTTCACCACTTCACCCGCATCTGCAAAGTCTCCATCCTGATTATAGTCAATCCATATTGCAGCACGGGCATCTGAAGTTATAGAGCCACGCTTAACCGAGAAACCATACTTGGTGCCACTCTCAACACATGTTATAGGTGCACCTGCATAACTTGAATAGCCAGTATTGGTGGTCGATGTTTGAAAAATATCCTTAAATGAAAACTCTGATATTCCCCAATAAGCATTGGTCTTGGTAGTAACGGTAGGTATGCAATGTGGATTTACCACTTTTATTATGTTCAGAAATGTATCAAGGCTGGAACCAGCAGCATTGGTTACTTTTAGGCTGATTGTATAAGTACCTAACGAATAAAATGTAATATTCGGATTCTGAATGCTGTTGCCATTATCCCAGCTATAGTTGGCAGCACTCGTCCCAACTACTTCCCACTCCCATGCAGTTGGGGCTTTGCCTGATTTGTCAAGTAACATCACACTCAAATCCTTCTCTATGGCCCACAATGCCTGAGGTTTTATTTTACAAGCACTTCCACTTGTTACGTCCACCACAAATTGCACTGGTTCTGGTGGCGTAGTCGGGTCTAACACCAGCACATCTTTGGTCACTGTATCTATTCCTCCACAACTTGTGGCGTAACAAACGCAAGTATAAGTTCCTGCTGCCCCAAAGGTATAATCACCTGTGCGGCCTTGAAAGTCAATTGTTCCATCGTTATTATAATCCCAGTCATAGGTCACACCAGTCTTATAGTATTTCACTTCGTAGGTTTGTATTCCGTATGAATAACCTGTATCTGGGGTGTTTATACTTGCTGGAGCTTTAGGTACATATTTATATTGTGTGTTCCAGTTAGCTTCCCAGCCCGATAGCGTTGAACCTGCTAGCGATTTCCAAAGAATGAACATATTGCCACTTTGTGCAGTGAAACTGTTACCTGCTTTAATCGCTTTTGGACTCAGTAACTTTCCAGTGATATCAAAGCCATCATATACCTTAAGGCTGCAACGCACACTGTCGTAGTTCATTTTAATAAAAGTCAACGTCACTGGACCTGAGCAGGGGCTTATCAATAAATCACAAGTGGTACCCTTGCTTGGATAATTTGCTGTTTTACCTCCCTCATCATAAAAATGTCCGAATATATCAGCTACTGAAGTTGTTCCGTTGCACATGCTTACACTTCCATTTACTTTAATATAGGCTTTCTTGCACACCTGGGTGCTGCCAATAGAATTAGTGGCTGTGAGGCAAACTTCATATAGGCCAGAAGTGTAAAAAAGCACCTTTGGATGCTGTGACATGGAATCGCCAATAGTATAATCATAGTCAATACCTACCCCAATTCCCAAACCACCGGTGATGGTCCATAGCCAAGAAGTTGGTCCTATCAAACTTGAATCGGTAAATTGAACTTCTTCGTTCACTTCTATGTCTACAACATCAGCTCTAAAAAATACTACAGGTACTTTGGTGGGATTCACAACTTGGATAGTTTTTGTTGTGTCGTGACTGCCAATACAGTTGGTCGTTGTTAGTTTCATCGTGTGACTACCTAAACTTGTGTAGGTATGCCATGTATCCTGCGAAGTGTAGTCAGGGGATGAGGAGGCGTCGACATACCAGTCAAAGTATTTTCCCTGCATGAAGCTTCCGCTATTGGTGAATAAAATGGGGCTGTTAAGGAACGCCGTATCTGAAACTGAAAATTTGGAAACTGGCAATCCAGCATTATACTTTGACTCATCAGCTCCAACAGTTGGAGCTATAGTACAACGGCTTTCGTTATCATAATCTACAGTTACTCCTACCTTATAATCTCCATAGGCTGGTATGGCTGCCGCAAGGTGAAGATTCCTAGGAATAGATCCTATATTCACAAAAGGAGGAGTGGTGTTGCTGGAACTCAAATTATAGCCAAACTGGCCTTTCAGGGCTGCCAAACTTGTATAATCTGAACCCAAGTAAACAAATTTACTGCTGCTTTTACCATTGTGATATTGGTTGAAGTCGAGGTAAGCAAACTGATTTGCAGTGGCGGCATATAACGAATATGCATTACCACCGTTCATCGAAAGGATATTGTTTCGCATATCCATATTTGTCGAATTAACGACATTGCAAGCATTGCCAGCATAACGCGTGTTATAAATTGTATTATGATAAATGAATCCATCAGTACAATAATTCATTTGAAGTGTGTTCAAAGTCGTGGAGTCAGCACTCAGAATATTATTGACAAACAAAGGGGTTGTTTGATAATTTAAATAGACCAGTGTCGCTGCATTACCATGAAACTCATTTCTGCTGAAATTATTCTCACTTCCATATAACGCATATATTCGGAAGTTAATTCCGCTGTACATGCTGTTTTCGGAAATCAAGGCTGAATCTTGAAAATAGACGTATAAACTAACGCGATAGGTATAGAATTTATTGCGAACTACCTTGTTTCCATAAGCTCTGTTTGCATTGGTAGCGTTCATATAGATTCCATATCCCACGTCTTTAAAAACACAATTGCTGATTGTCATATAGGAAGGCCTACCATTCCCTCCTAATGGCACGGTGCGGAAATAGATACCATAAGCAGTACTTAAGGAAGTAACGGAGGGAATCGTTCTAAAATTGCATGAATCGACAAATGCGTCTGAGCAGTTGCCTCTAAAATCTAGTCCAGACTGGGCATTGGCTATTTTAAAAGTCAGGTGCTTAAATTTAATATTGGTTACATCTTCCAACATAAAAACCGTACTGGCAAATGCCTGTATTATCCTGGTAGCAGTGTCCACCCCATCAAATGTAACAGTGTTTGAGGCTGACGAACCATTTATGGTGTTAAGTGTCACTGAATCCAGATAGGTGCCAGCTGCGATTGTAAAATATACTGGCCCTGAAATACCGCAAGTATTCAATGTGGTAACTGCATCGGTGAAATTCTTAAAATTGGTACCGCTACTGGCTTGAGTTCCATTGATAGTATAGTTTCCGCTCAAAGCTGCACACACAGCGAGCGTTGCGGTATCATTGCCAACATTAGCATCTGGATTTGTACCATTTGGATACTTTACCCAAGCTTTTATATTGTACATCCCATTGCTCACTGAAAACTGGGTTGAAAATGTATGAATATATTCAGTACATGAAGCCAGTGATAATCCAGTAATATTCTCTTGAACAATGCTACCGCCATTTATTTGATAATAAACCCTGGCACTATCTATTGCACTATTCGAATTGTTTCTCAATTTGAGCTTTAAGTCATGGTTGCCTACTGAGAGCACCGAAGAAGTAGCAAAACCTGAAGCTGAAATATCGAGATTCGATGACGCTGTTGTATAGAGTTTGAAATCATAGAAGTCTCCGTAGTAAACTTTGCATGGGTCAAATGTGGTTTTACCTCCTATATAATAAAAATAATAATCAGCAAGAACACGTATCCTGAAAGAATCTCCACAAATCATTGGAGTAAAAGAAATGGTGTCAATTTTATTTGCAGTTAGGACAGTTCTATAATAGATAATTTCATTAAACTCAAAGGTGTCGTTCTTATTCCAATCCGCCCACATACACACAGAGGTGTTGTTGGTGACTGAGGCCTTCAGATAAAAGGTGTATTTAGACCCTGCTACCATGCTGGTGGCATTTGAATCGTATCCATCAGTGTATATTCTGGTGGTGGAATACGACGTGGAATCAAACAAAGTAGTGTTCCCAACAAGCATCTTATTTATACCCATTGTACAACATTTGTTATATGGTGCCACATTTGTGGGTGTACATATCTGTGCATTAATTGTTGTTTCCGTTACCAATATGAGAAGAATCGAAATATAAAAAAAGTGTTTCATTTAGTTGATTATTAACGTACAAACTTAATGGCATAATCATCAAAAACCAAAAATAAAATTCTGAGTCGATATCAGTTATTGGATTGTTGCCAAATATTGCAAAAAGCAAAGCCCCCGACCTTACTGCCGGGGGCTCTTTGCTATTCTTAGTCTTCTTGTCTATCTCGCTATCTCGAACCTTGCTATCGACATTTTTCCGTCGTTCACGGCTTTAAGGATGTACACACCAGCAGCCAATGTTGCAGTGTTCAATGTGCCGTTCTCCCCCTTGATTTTTTCGGTCAATACTTGCTTGCCGGCTGCATCGTAGAGGGTTACTTGATTCGTGCCGTTGCTCAGCCCCTTTATGTTCAGCATATCGTTGGCAGGGTTTGGCCACAGGGTTATTGGCGAAAGTTCGTTCACCGAACGGATACCGGTAGTTTCTACAATGAAGGTACGCGTGGCTGTGTCGGTATTACTTGACGGGTCGGTCACGAAATACCAAGTATAATAGGTGCCAGGGGCTGTGGCTGGATTGGCAAACGTGCTGCTGCTCTGCAATAGTGTTATCAATTGAGCACTGCTGTAGTAGTTGTCGCTGATTGAGTTTACTCCAGGGTCGCCGTAGGTTTGGTTCACAAGAAGGTATACTGTGTCTTGTCCGTTGAGGTGTACCGTAGGTTTGGTCTTCTTCTGCACTATCACGTCACGGTCAATGGAAGCTGTGTTGCCTGAAGCATCGGTGGCCGTGTAGGTAAGTGTATATGAGCCAATCACATTGGGGTTCACAGGGCCACCGGTTATTACTGGAGTGATGCCCGTCGTGTGGTTGTCGGTAACTATCGCTCCTGGCTCTGTGTAGGTGGTCTTTACTTCGTGATACAGTGGGCTTGCTCCATTTAGGTTAATCACGGGGGCTATCAGGTCTTCCACTATTACCACACGGGTTTTGCTGCTGCTGTTGCCAATGGCATCCTTGGCCGTATAAGTTATCGTGGTGGTTTGCAGTACTGATGAATCAATTTTTGCAGGGCTCATAGTCACCGTTGGGTTAGGGTCGTAGTTGTCATTCACGCTCCAACCTGCATCTACATATTGAACAAGCACTGCTAGATGAATGGTGTCTTTTCCATTCAATGTCAGGCTTGGAGGGGCAATGTCTTGCACTACCACTGTCCGCATCACACTGTCTTTGTATCCTTTTCCATCCTGGGCATAATACCATATCTGATAGCTGCCTAGAACGGTGGTGTTCACTGTGCCTTTGGTAGTAATGTTGTTGATGTTGCCGTCCACCGAGTCGTAGGCTGTAGCCCATGGGTCGGTGAAACTAGTGTTCACGTTGTGATAATATGGGTTGTTGCCCAGCAGCGTAATAACTGGAGCAGACTTATCAGCCGTAACCTCAACAGTGCGGTAAACAGGATATGCATAGTTGCCGGCCTTGTCTTTGGCGTCATATTTCAACCAATAATACCCAAGGTTTGCGGTGTTTAGGTTGGTTGAAGAAATGGTTGGAATATATCCATCAAGTGCATCAAATGCTATTGCCCCAAGGTCTTTATAGGTCAGCCCTTGTTCAGTCTTCAACGTGTCAGAACCTATTAGCGTAATAACTGGAGCGGTTAAATCGTCGATAATGTAAATCAAATAATCCTCGAACTCACCAACCGAATTATTGGCACAAGTAAAAAATTGGTTTGACGGGTCAGTAATTCCAACTCGCATGTGTGCTTGACCCCACAAAACCATGTTTGATAATTTGCTTATTTTAAAGGAATCGCTCCATGTCAAAGCATTCAAGTTCTGAGTTGATTTTACCAATTCACCTGCATCTGTAAAGTCTCCATCCTGATTATAGTCAATCCATATTGCAGCACGGGCATTGGTTGTGGTGCTGCCACGTTTTAGTGCAAATTTGTAAAATGTACCACTTTCCACACAAGGCATTGGACTAGCAGTTTGGCTGTATCCAGTATAAGCAGAAGTATTGGTACTAATATCCCTAAAATTAAATCTAGTAATACCAAAATAATCAGGCCCTGGAGAAGTGACTGTTGGTGTACAGTGTGCATTCACCACTTTTATTACTTGATAGAATGTATCTACATTGCTACCTGCAACATTGGTTACCTTAAGACTTATAGTATAAAAACCATTCACTACGAAGGTGATAGTCGGATTCTGAATGCTGTTGCTATTGTCCCACGAGTAGTTGGCAGTATTTGCTCCTACTACTTCCCACTCCCATGCAGTTGGTCCTCTTCCCGATTTGTCCATTAAGGTGACGCTTACCCCATTCTCCACCGCCCAAATGGTGCGTGGCCTTAGTTTGCAAGCACTTCCATTGGTTACGTCCATTACAAATTGAACAGGCTCGGGAGGTGTAGTAGGGTCTAATACAAGTACGTCCTTGGTCACAGTGTCCACTCCACCACAACTGGTTGCGTAGCACACGCAGGTATAAGTTCCAGCAGCTCCGTAAGTATAATCGCCCGAGCGACCTTGAAAGTCAATCGTTCCATCATTATCATAATCCCAGTCATACTGCACACCTGCCGTGTAATATTTAACTTCATACGTTTGAGTACCGTAAGAGTAACCTGTGTCTCCTACGTTTATGCTAGCTGGAGCTTTAGCCACATACTGACTCTTTGTATCCCAACTCGCTTCCCAACCTATATAACTTGTCCATGCTTGCTGTTCCCACAATATGAACATTGAACCAGTTTGAGCCGTCAATGTTGCTCCTGGTTTCACTCCGTTTTTGTTTAGTTGTTTGCCAGAGGCATCTACCCCATCATAAATCTTTAGCGTAGCCGAGTTTGAATCAAAATTAACTGAGGTAAAAGTCATTATGACGGGGCCGGAACATGGTGCAATCAGGTCGGCACAAACTTTAGGTTGAGCAGAGTTGTTGGTTGCGTATCCTGCCTTGCCACCCTCATCATAAAAGCGACCAAACATATCAGCAACTGTAACACCTGAACACATCATCATTAGGGAGTTCACTTTGATGTAATTTGTTTTGCAAAGTGTTGTTGCCCCGACAGAGTTGGTAGCGGTAAGACAAATGGTGTAGAAGCCAGCATTATAAAATTGTACTTTAGGGTGCTGCGACATAGAATCGCCCACTGTATAATCAAAATCAATTCCTAAACCTAAACCAGTACCGCCAGATATAGTCCAGTTCCAACTCACGGCACCAATTGTACTAGAGTCCATGAACTGAACCTCATCCGAAATTTCAATATTAGTTTTGTCAGCCCTAAAATATACAACTGGGGCTTTTGTCGGTGTAACAATCAGTACATATTTAGATGTATCATGGCTACCGGTGCAATTGATCGTATTCAGTTTTACTTCTTTACTGCCAGTAGCATTGAAAGTATGCCAAGCATCTTCTGAGGTATAAGTTGGCTGTGCGGCCCCATCCATATACCAGTCGAAGAATTTACCTTGGGTATATGAACCTTTATTCTTAAAAAATACTGGGCTGTTTATATAGCCAGTATCAGGGCAAACGAAATCTGAAACAGGCATAGTAATCACATATTTCGACTCATCTGCTCCAATGGTTGGGGCAATGCTGCAACGGCTATTGCTATCAATATCAATGGCTACTCCAATAGTATAATCGCCATAACTCGGAATGGTAGCGGACGAGAGGTGCAGATTACGAGGTGTCGAACTAATATTTACGAAAGGTGGCTTGGCATTCACAGCATACATATTGTAGCCAAATTGGCCTTTCAAAGCAGCCAAATCTTTGTAATCGCCACCCAAATAGGCATAATTAGAACTGTTGTTAGCATTGTGGTATACGTTAAAATCAAGGTATGAAAACTGACCTGAAGTTCCACCGTAAAAGCAATAACTGTTTGTTCCGGTCATATGAAAAATATTGTTGCGTACATCAGCATTTGTACATGAAGAAAAGCTGCCGGCGTAACCAGAAGTATTACTATTATAGCAAGTATTATGATAGAATTGGAAATCTGAACATGTTTGGAGTTGAACAGTACTGCTTACATTACCACCTCCACTAAAAATATTATTTACAAATCCAGTATTTGATTGATTATAAAACATACCGCATACACTGCCATCCATATCCACATCATTTCGTGTAAAGTTATTATAATCGCCTTCGTAAGCATAAATTCCATAGGCACCTGCACTGCGAACGATATTTTCTGAAACAAGCAGGGAGTCTTGATATTGGATGATCATTCCATAAGTAGTTGCACCTACTTTGTTGCGTAAGATAATATTATTAGCACCATTGGTATTTCCACCATTCATCCAAATTCCATATCCCATTTCTTTAACAACACAATTTGAAATTGTCACATGCGTGGCAGGGCTATTTCCACCTTTATTGGCGTTAAAATTAATGCCATATGATGCAGGTGTCGCAGTGCTTACAACTCTAAAATTGCATGAATCAATTAATATATCTGTACAACCACCGGCCAACTCCATATCATAGCCAAATTGGCCAGCTTTGAATGTAATGTGCTTAAATCGTATAAAGGATGCTTCATCCAAAGTAAATGTAATTGCTCCGCTAACCGTGGACTGAATAATGCGATTCGCCGTATCAACTCCGTCAAATGTTATCGTATTAGTAGCTGATGCTCCATTCACAGCACCCAATATCACAGACTCAGTATATGTGCCAGCAGCAACTGTAAAAATTACTGGACCTGAAATTCCACATTGATTAATTGCCGCCACTGCTGATGAAAAGTCAGAATAATTGTTTCCTGAAGTTGATTGGCTTTTGTCGATGGTATAGTTGCCAGACAGAGATGTACAAGCTGTTGTTTGCATACTGTCGTTTGACTGATTTGCGTCAGGTTGACTTCCATTGGCGTAGCTCACCCACATTTTTAAATCATAATTCCCAGCTTGCGAAATACTAAGGTTCTGGCTAAAAAGGAATGTATCAGTTTCACAAGTGGCGAGATTTAAGGTGCTTCCAGAACGTGTTTTTGTTACTGATTCTGTCACGGCACTTCCACCTTTCAGAGCGTATCCAGCTATAAATGAATCAATGTTATTTCCGGCCAAATTTGTATAGGTAAATTCTACAGGATTATTATTGCTGATGGTTAAAACATAAGGTTGTAAAACACTTTCAATACCAAGGTCAGTGCCCCCTGAACCAACCACTGCTATTTTTAAGTCTACAAAGTCACCATACTGATGACCAGTACATGGATCGAATGCTCCTCCACCTGCGTAATAGTTATACCAATCAACCATCACCCGCATCCGGTAATTCCCTGAAGTTTGATTGCTAGGAACAGGTAATGAGTCATCCAATTTGCCACCTGCCGCAATCTGATTCGTAGACATTATGATTTCGCTACTTGAGAAAGTATCATTTTTATCCCAGTCAACCCAGACACAAATCGCTTGTTGATTTGCTCCGCTTTGCGTTGTTACCGATAGAAAATATTTTTTACCTGCGGTTACACAGGCTGAATAGTTTGGATACTCATTGTAGTAAGAGATTCCTGTGTTGTAATTACTAATCGAGTAATTAATTGAAGTACTTACAGAAATGTTACTGATTCCAATGTTGCAACATTTTGTTGCCATGGTTGGTGTACAAACTTGTGCTGAAGCATAAAAGCTAGTTAACAATAAGGAGAAAAGGATGAGTTGAATTTTTTTCATTTAATTTGGTTGTAATTTTTGCCCTACAAACCTAGTCGTTTTTTTGGTTCAAAACAAGAAAAAAACAAAAGAATCTACCTTTGCTTTTTCAACCATCGTTGGTTGTAATCATTTAGAAGCTTTTTAATACACTCCACAAACAATTTAAGCTATTTTGTTGCTTTGCATCGAAACCTCCCAACAAACTTGCTCGATCGCCATTTTTGATGTTGGCGGCATGCTATCGTACGCATTTTCGGATGCGGCCAACATTCACGGAAAGCTAATCACAATGCTGATAGAAGAAGCAGCCACGAAAGCCGGGATTGAGTTGAAAGAACTCAAAGCAATTTGCCTAAGTGCCGGCCCTGGCAGCTACACTGGCTTGCGGGTGGGTAGCAGTACCGCCAAGGGTTTAGGCTACGGATTGAAGATCCCATTGATTGCCATTGACACCTTGCAAATAATGGCATTGGCTATGCAAAAGCAAATGCCTGAAATGCACTATTGTCCACTGGTTGATGCAAGGAGGATGGAAGTTTTTACTGGATTGTATGATTCTAGTCTTTGTCCAACCTTACCCGGCCATCCAGCCATTGTTGATGAAGGATTCATGCTTCCCGCATTGCAATTTAAGCAAGTAGTTTTTGGTGGAAATGGTTTGGAGAAATGCAAGCCTTTCTTACAATCAAACCCCAATGCCATTTTACAAGAAAACATTAAGCCCACCGCCGATTTGATGGGAGCACTTGCCTTTGATAAATTTACTACAAACCACTTTGCGGACATGGCGTATTTTGAGCCCAACTACTTAAAAGAATTTCAAGGCACAAAACCGAAAGTAGCTTAATTTTGTTTAGAATTATCGAATAAAGCAGACCTCACAACTGACTACTTATAACACACAACTTATTTCTAACATGTACATCCAACAACTATACACCAATTGCCTGGCTCAGGCCGCCTACTATATTGAAAGCAATGGCGAAGCCGCCATCATTGACCCTATCCGCGAAACCACACCATATACACAACTGGCAGCAGAACGTGGTGCCAAAATCAAATATATTTTGGAAACACATTTCCATGCCGACTTTGTGTCAGGCCATGTGGATTTGGCGAAAGCTACAGGTGCCACTATCGTCTATGGCCCTGGCACACAAACAGGGTTTGAATCTAAGGTAGCTACTGATGGCGAACTGCTTCCACTTGGAAATATCAACCTAAAAGTGCTGCATACTCCTGGGCATACACTTGAGAGTAGTTGTTATTTATTGATAGATGAAAATGGAAAAGAGAATGCAGTCTTTTCGGGAGACACCTTATTTGTTGGCGAAGTTGGTCGCCCCGATTTGCTTGACGGAATAATGACCAAAGAAGAACTTGCGGGCATGATGTACGACTCGCTGCGAAACAAGTTGATGCCGCTGCCTGATGAAGTTTTACTTTACCCAGCACATGGCCCAGGCTCGGCTTGTGGAAAGAATATTGGCAAAGAAACCTGGAGCACCATGGGCCAACAAAAAGAAACGAACTATGTTCTGCAACAAATGAGTAAAGAAGAATTTATTTCAGCAATCACCACGGGCATTGCCCCCGCACCCGCGTACTTTTTTGAAGATGCGAAGATGAATAAAAATGGCACATTCTCAATAGAAGAAATAGAAAAGAACGGCCTGCAATCGTTGAGTTTGGAAATTTTTGAAAATGAAACAAAAGGTGGTGCAACAATTTTGGATTGCCGCCCTGCTGCCTTGTTTGAACTTGGTTTTATTCCCGGCAGCATCAATGTAGGCTTAGATGGGCAGTTTGCTATCTGGGCTGCCAATGTGCTGAACCTGCACACTCCACTGCTCATTGTTAGCGAAGTAGGAAAAGAAAAGGAGGCTGTTGATAGGCTAGCAAGGGTGGGATTCGCCACCATGAAAGGCTACCTTGAAGGCGGCTTTGAAGTATGGCAAAATGCAGGCAAACGAATAGATATGATTATTAGTATAGATGCGGAGGAATTTGCTTTGGATGCCAAGCACAGCAAGGCTATTGTGCTTGATGTACGCAAACCAAGTGAGCAGGAAAGCGGCTATGTGGCGGGAGCCAAACTGTTGCCCCTTTCAGATATACAAGCCAACTTGAATGAACTAGACAAAGAACAAGAATATATTATACACTGTGCAGGTGGTTACCGTAGCATGGTGGCAGCTTCGCTTTTGAAATCGAAAGGTTTCCAGCGGGTGAAAAATGTGTACGGTGGCTTTGGCCAAATAAAGACTACCGATATTCCTCTGGAAATGCCCAAGGCTGTTGGGGTGTGAAAATATAAAAATACATGATCCTCAACCTTAACCAAAAAAATGCCCTTGTTTGCGGCTCTACACAAGGTATTGGGCTGGCCACAGCAATAGAACTGGCCACACTTGGAGCCAATGTAACGCTGCTTGCCCGCAACGAAGAAAAACTAAAAGCAGCACTTCAAACACTACCCAAAACAGATAGCCAACAGCATGGCTATTTGGTGGCAGATTTTGCCCACCCCGAGAAGTTGAAAGAAGTGGTGGATGGATTTTTAGAAACTATACATATACTTGTGAATAACACAGGTGGTCCCGCTGCTGGCCCTGCACACATAGCATCCATAGACGAATTTAGAATAGCATTCAATCAACACCTTGTTTGCAATCAAATCTTGGTGCAACGGTTTGTTGATGGCATGAAGTCGGCCAAGTACGGTCGCATCATTAATGTGATTAGCACCTCTGTTAAAGTACCTCTTAAAGGGCTTGGGGTGTCCAATACCATTCGAGGTGCTGTGGCAAGTTGGAGCAAGACCTTAGCTAACGAACTCGCATCCTTCGGCATCACAGTGAACAATGTGCTGCCTGGTGCTACACAAACCGAAAGGCTTGCACAGATTATTCAGAACAAATCAACCAAACAACATATAGAATTGGCCGAAGTAGAAAAAGAGATGTTGGCCGAAATTCCTACCGGACGATTTGCCCAAGCCAACGAAATAGCGAATGCCATTGCCTTTCTTGCCAGCCCAGCTGCTGCCTACATCAACGGCATAAACCTGCCTGTGGATGGCGGAAGGACGGGAAGTTTGTAGGAAGTACGATAGACAATTTACGAGGTACGATTTATTAAGTGTACAATTTGTAAATCTTGTTTTTCAAATGCTTTCCAATTTGATGTAGCAAAATGCGACCGTAATTGGTTTTGATTGGGCTATCAAAAACTTTTAAGTAAGCCTTTACTTTGTGGTTCATTTCTTTGAGTGAAATAAAACATGCAAAAAATAACCAACTACATAAATGGAAAAGCTGCTGAACCCACAGCTGGCAACTACCTTGATAACCCAAACCCCGCTACTGGAAAGACCTACAGCCTTTGCCCCGACAGCGATGCAGCCGATGTGCAACTGGCGGTAGAAGCAGCTTTGGCAGCCAAAACTTCATGGGCCAATACGACTGCTGAGCAAAAGTTTCAGGTGATGAGCAAAATTGCAGACCTGATTGACCGTGACAACGAACGACTGGCACTTGCAGAAACCACCGACCAAGGAAAACCGCTTTGGCTTTCGCGAAACGAGGTGACCCGTGCCGCACAGAATTTTCGCTTCTATGCCACGGCTACCATGCAAATGGCCAGCGAAGCACATATCACCGAAAACCAAGCTGTGAACTATACTATTCGTCAGCCGATAGGGGTGGTAGGTTGCATCAGTCCCTGGAATTTGCCATTATATCTTTTCACCTGGAAAATAGCCCCTGCCCTTGCCGCCGGTAACTGTGTGGTGGCAAAGCCCTCGGAGGTTACTCCCATGACTGCTTACCTGCTCGGAGAACTTTGCATAGAGGCGGGGTTGCCTGCTGGAGTGTTGAACATTGTGCATGGACTTGGCCCAAAAGTGGGGCAGGCATTGGTAGAGCATCCACAGGTGAAAGCTATATCGTTCACGGGTGGGTCAGCTACTGGGAAGCACCTGGCAGCTACTGCTGCACCCATGCTCAAGAAACTTTCGTTGGAATTGGGTGGCAAGAATCCCAATATCATTTTTGCCGATTGCGATTTGGAGAAAACGTTGAAGACAAGTATCAATTCCTCGTTTTTGAACCAAGGTGAAATATGTCTTTGCGGAAGTAGAATCTATATTGAACGCAGTCTGTTCGAAACGTTCAAAACACGATTTCTAGAATTGGTGAAAAGGCTGAAGACGGGCAACCCGCTGGAGGATGATACCCGCATTGGGGCGATTGTAAGCCAGCAACATTTCGACAAAGTGATGGCTTGCATTGCTATTGCAAAAGCAGAAGGCGGCAACATTTTGACTGGTGGAAATTCCGTACAACTAGAAGGTGAGCTTGCTGATGGTTGGTATATTCAACCAACGGTATTTGAAGGCTTATCGGTAGACTGCAAAACACAACAGGAAGAAATTTTTGGACCAGTGGTTACCCTCACACCTTTTGATACGGAAGAGGAAGCGATAGCCCTTGCGAATAGTAATAGCTACGGACTCGCCGCAAGTATATGGACAGAAAACCTAAGCCGTGCCCATCGTGTTTCGGCAGCGGTTGACAGCGGCATTATCTGGGTGAACTGCTGGCTATACCGTGACCTGCGTACGCCCTTTGGCGGGATGAAAAACAGCGGTGTTGGCCGCGAAGGTGGCTGGGAAGCAATCCGTTTTTTTACAGAAGCTAAAAATATTTGTATAAAGCTGTGAGGAGTGTTGCGAACTAGGGGTCAATCTCTCAAGCATCTTATGTCTTAAATCCTAAATCTAATTACTAGAATAAAACACATGACAAAAAAAATATTCCTCTGGACCTTCCTCATCCTCATCCTTGGCATTGGGGGCTACATAGCTTACGCCTTATGGCTGAAGAAAACTCAGAACCTTGATGCCATGCAGGTGATACCTGCTGATGCCTTGTACATCATTGAAACAAGTCAGCCTATCAAGAGTTGGAAAAGCATCAGCAAGAGCAAAGTGTGGCAGCACATAAAACACCACCCAACCTTTGCTGAGATTGGCCGCGGTGCCGATGCCATGGACTCACTCATCACCGATAACGACCAACTATTTGCATTTCTGGGAGAGCGGGAAACTTATATTTCTGCCCACAAAACCACCTTGCGTGATTACGATTTTTTGTATGTGGTAGATATGCAGAAAGGAGCCAAGTTCGATTTTCTGCAAACCATGATAGAGCAGATAGTCAAAACTGCAGGATGGAGGCCTACCGACCATGAATATAAAAAATATACCATCAGCGACCTGCGGTACAAAAACACGGGCAATGTGCTACACCTCTGCATTGTCGAAAATCAACTGGTGTGCAGCTATACTGGCAAGCTGGTAGAAAATGCCATTGATGCAATAGAAGAACCGAGTTTGGCGGCAAGCGATAAGTTTAGGGAGATAGCAGACCGAACCCCTGATGGCGGGCTGTTCAAGTTGTTTGTGAATGCTGACCGATTCGATGATTTTATGCAATGCTACCAGCAGCCGCTTGCTACAATGACCTTGGACATTAGCCAGATTTTGCGATATACTGGACTAAGCCTAAACGTGGCCGACGACTACCTGAAAATGCAGGGTGTAATGAACCTAAACGACAGTTTGGAAAGCTACCTGAAAGCTATGCTGCTAAACGGGAACGGCAAAATATCCGCTGCCGAAATCATCCCTGAAACCGCCGCATTTTATACCGCCCTTGGCTTTGCCGATTTCCCACGCTTCATGGATCAGTTTGAACAACTGATGCAACGCGATTCGATGAAGTGGGAAGGATACAAAAAGAACTATCATCTGCTGGAGAAATTGCTCAACCTGAAAATTAGGGATGAGTTTGTAAGCTGGATTGGCAGTGAGGTTGGCTACGTTATAATGCCGCCCCACGATTCGCTGCTGGTAAAGGATTTTGCCTTGGTGATAAAAGCCAACGATATAGAAAAGGCCAAAGAGCATTTGAAAAATATACACAAGAAATTGAAACGGAGGTCGCCACTCAAGTTTAGGAGCAAAGAATATAACGGCTACGAAATAAACGAGATGCGGGTGAAAGGCTTTTTCAAGCTGCTGTTCGGCAAGTTGTTCGATAAGTTTGAAAAGCCTTATTATGTTATTATAGACGACTATGTAGTGTTTTCAAACAATGATATTACCCTTCGAACATTCATAGACGCAAAGACCAACGAGAAAACTTTGGCCAACAATGAACGCTTCAAAGATGTGCACGACAACTTTGCTGAAACGGGCAGTCTGTTTACCTACATCAATATGCCAAGCTACCTGCCGCTGAGTCGGGAAAGTATGTCTTCCGAAACTTTCCATTCCATGCAGAAAAATAAGGATTATATTAACTGCTTTAACACCGTTGGCTTCGGGCTAAAGGGCAACGACAAGTATTTTGATGTAAAATTGTATAGTTACTTCAAATTGCCCGATACATCTGCAGCTAAACTTTCGGAGGAAGTAATGATGGATTCGATGACTATAGCTGACAGTACCTTAGCAAGCCCACTAACAGACGAAGGCTGGAAAAAGGAATTTTACCCAGATGGGAAAACGAAAAGCGAAACTGCTGTGGACGAAGAAGGAGTAGCTGATGGTGTTTACCGCGAATTCTACCCTGACGGCACTTGGAAGGTGAAAGGAAAATATAGGGAAGGAAAACAAACAGGCACTTGGAAATACTATGATGAGTCAGGGGAATTTATCAGAAAGGAAGATTTTGAGGATGAAAAATAATTTTGCCGTTTGCTACAATAAATCAAAAAGATTCACATTTTTTGGGGGGGGCCACTAAGTTTGCAGAGTAACCCTATTTGACACATTTGAAATACGCGAATTGCTTTATAAAATACAGAAAAAAAGGATTCCTTGCCTTGGGAATGTTTCTGGTAAGTTTCTTTTGCGGAAATGAACTGGCGGCACAGATTTCCATCAAAGGAATAGTGGCTGATACTGCTGAAAACCGAAGGGTGGAAAATGCTTCATTCACGCTGATAACCCGCACCGATTCTCTGCTGGTGAAGTTTTGCCGCAGCCAAAAAGACGGTAGTTTTCAGCTAAAAGACCTTGCTGCCGGAAAATATATCTACATCATCTCTTGCCCCGGCTACGCTGAATACGCAGAGTTTGTGGAGCTGAAAGAAAACGAAGAAAAAGACCTTGGCATTATCTCTCTGTTTCTTACTGAAAACTTGCTGAAAGGAATAATAGTGAGGGATAGGGTGGCGGCAATAGTTGTGAAAGGGGATACTATTGAATTTAAGGCTGACAGTTTTGCTACCCGCGAAGGTGCAACAGTGGAGGATTTATTAAAGAAATTACCCGGAATGCAGGTGGACAGAAATGGGAATATTCAAGCATTTGGAAAAGCAGTGGAGCAGGTGTTGGTGGATGGTGAAGAGTTTTTTGGGAACGACCCTACCATGGCTACCCAAAACCTGAAAGCGGAATCGGTGGACAAGGTGCAGGTATTTGATAAAAAGAGTGACCAAGCAACCTTTACTGGGGTGGATGATGGCGAAACCAAACGCACGATAAATATACAGTTGAAAGACGAGGCCAAGAAAGGGTATTTCGGGAAGGTGTCCGCTGGAAGTGATTTTCAGAAGTATTACGATGGGCAATTGATGGGCAACTATTTTAAGAAAAAATTGAAGGTGTCGGGCTTTGCAATTACCAACAATTACAAATATTACGGGCTGGGCTGGGACGATCTGCAGAAGTATGCAGGCAAGGAGTATGACTATGATGAAGACAACGGCTACTTTTTCTCTTACTGGGAAAGCGATAACGATAACTTGGGTGAAAAAGGATTCCCGAAGAACTTTGAAACCGGGGTGCATTTTTCCAATAAATGGAAAGACAATAAACATCAACTTACCTTCAATTATGGATATGAACAGCAGTTCATTAAATATAACGATACCAGCTATACACGTTCGCTTTTCCCAAACGACTCAACATTTTTAGAACAAAATTTTTCAGAGGAGTCGCAGAACAAGCAGAAGCACAACATTACTTTCAAATATGAACTGCGGATTGATTCACTTACCAGTATAAAACTAACAGGCAGTGTGGGGCAGCGTGACAAAACCAGAGCCTCTGATATTTTTAGTAAATCTGCTGCCAATGAGATAGACTCGGTGAACGACAGCAAGAGAATCGCTGGTAATGTGAGCGATAAGCAGAATGGAGATTACACACTGTTGTTCAAGCGAAAGTTCAAGAAACTGGGCCGGACAATGGTGCTCAATTTTAACCAAACCATGATGGCCGAAAACTCCGACGGCACACTTGTTTCTGAAAATAATTTATACTCAAGTCTGCTGCCCGATTCGGTTTACAAAATTGACCAGTTGAAGGTGAACGACTATAAAAGCAACAAGGTTTCCACTTCACTTACCTACACAGAACCTATCAACAAAAAAGTGCTGATTGAAGGACAGTATTCCTACACTTGGTCCAATGAAGTTTCCTCACGACTTTCGTATAACGACACCATTGGCCAAGACAATCTCGACACACTTTTCAGCAACAGTTTCGACTATGGGCTTGTGACGAATAGGGGAGGGCTGTATTTGAAAGTAAACCAGAAAAAATATACCCTGAAAGCTGGTGCAGCATTGAACTATGCCACCTTCCACACGACAAATCAATTTACAGGTATCACCCAAAAATTCAGTTACCCGAATATATTTCCGCAGGTGAATTTTAGCTATAAATTCAGCAAGCAAAAAACGCTGGGGCTGAATTACAGTGGCAGCACCCGCCTGCCTTCGCTGTTTCAGTTGCAGCCCTTGCGAGACAATAGCAATCCTTTCAACATCGGCTACGGAAACCCAAACTTGAAACAAGAGTTTTCGCAAACTGTTTCGATAAGCTACAACTATTACAAGGTGTTGAGTGGAAGTGGATTTTGGGGAAGCCTACAATATACAAATACCAAAAACGATATTGTTTCATCAGTCGATGTGGACGAATATGGAAAGCGGAATTATCAGTATACGAATGTGAACGGCAACTACACTGTTTGGGGCTATGGAAGCTATCACCACAGTATGAAAAAGATTCATAGCAGCATTTACACCCGTACTCAGATGAACATGAGCCGCTCCTCCAACTATTTGAAAGGGATGTTGAACGTGAACAAATATAGCAATATCTCTCAGTCTATTGGCTATGGGTTTGAGAAAGAAAAGAAGCCTGAATTTGGGATTTCCTACGAGCCAGAGTATAATACAAGTAAGTCTTCATTAAACGAGGGAGGCAACTTAAACTATTGGACTCACTCAATTCAGGCCAACGTTTTCTGGCCGTTGCCAAAGAAGTTTGAGCTAAAGACGGATGTGGATTTTACTTTCCGGCAAAAGCTTGACCTGAACAGCAAAAACAACAATTTCGTGATTTGGAACGCATCCATTTCTCGCAAGGTATTTAAGGACAAGTCGGGTATATTTTCATTTGCTGTGAATGATATACTGAAACAACGTCTTGGCTTTAGCAGGAACGCTTGGGGCAATACCATCTCCGAAGATTACTACACACTCATAACTCGTTACTGGTTGCTGAAGTTCACTTGGAATTTTACCGACAAAGCAAGCAGAGCTAAAAAAGATGCAGAGGAGGACGAAGACGATGAATAAAATACTTATATCTATTTGCTTTTTGGCCTCATTAAGTTTGCAGGCTCAGCAGTTTGTAGGTGGTGGCATCATTGAATTTGAATTCAAAGTGAGTATGCACAAACTGATGAAAGAACAATCACCTGAATGGTATGAGAAAATGAAAGACAAAACCCCCAAGTTTGATATTCATTACAACAACCTTTTGTTCAACGACAGCCAAAGCCTGTTTACTGAAGGCCGTGAACCGGATGTAAAAACACGTAGTTTTTGGTATGGCACTTCTAACGAAAACTACATTTACAACGACTTCAATAAACACACATACACTGCCAGTAAACAAGTATATGAAGAAACCTTTTTGCTCAACGACAGCACCCGAAAAATTGTGTGGAAACTGACCAACGACACCCGCAACATTGCTGGCTACGAATGCAAAAAGGCTGTGGGCTGGATGTTTGACACGGTGTATATCGTTGCATTTTATACCGATAAAATCATTTGCCCAGGTGGGCCTGAATCCATCACTGGCCTGCCGGGTATGATACTGGGTGCGGCCATCCCTCGAATTTATAGTACCTGGTTTGCCACCAAAGTTGATTTGACCCCCGTAAAAGAGGGCAGCATCAGAATACCAACCAAGGGCAAAAAAATATCATTCAAGGAGTTACAAATTAAGCTCACCGAAACCTTTAAAGACTGGGGAAAAGGAAGCATGGTGCTCAGGAGTTTGATTTGAACCAAATTCGTGAACAGCTAGCAACGGTAGAATAATATATTGGGCAAAAAATGATATGGCAAAAAATGATTTTAGCACTTCATGCTTGCTCAAAATTTTCAGTTCGACTTGGTAAATCCTATTCATCCCCATCTTTGCATCCTTATGTCTTTGCTTTCACGATTTTTAAAGGAACATTCCCTTCGTAAACTTATCACTATACAACTGGAAGAGTATGGCGGTTTTTTGGTACGCGGCCTGCCCGGACTGATGGGTATTTTAGTGAGGGGTGTTTTCTATAAACTTACCTTCAAAAAACTGGGACGATTTTCCCTAATCTACCGCAGTGTTCAGCTTACGCATTCATACGGCATCAATGCTGGAAAGAAACTGAGCATATACTACAACACAGTGTTGGATGGCCGTGGTGGTATCGAAATTGGCGACAATGTGATGATAGGTCCTAACACAATCATCATGAGTTTCAATCACGACCATATGCAAACCACGACAGCAATGAACGAAAAGGGAGCCGTTGGTCAGCCTATCATCATCGAAGACAATGTGTGGATAGGAGGCAACGTCAGTATTGTGGGCGGGGTGCGGATTGGCAAAGGCAGTGTGGTGGCAGCTGGAGCGGTTGTTACCAAAGATGTACCTGCCAATACCATAGTTGGAGGCGTTCCTGCGAAGGTGATTAAGGAAAGGGTGTAATTTATTGCCTTGTTGGTATCATCAAGTATTTCCTGTTTTAGTACCCCAATATATCCATCATGTCCTTGGCTTTTTGCTGCTCTGCAAATATTTCATAGCTGAGCTTGCCTTTCTTGTCACAATCTATCAGTAAGTGTCTCGGAGCTGGAATAAGACAATGTTGGATGCCTCCATACCCACCCAACGATTCCTGATAAGCCCCTGTATGAAAGAATCCTAGATATAAATCGTCATCACTATGAATCTTGGGCATGAACACTTGGTTTGTATGCGTATCGCTGTTGTAAAAATCTTGGCTGTCGCAGGTGAGCCCGCCCATGTTGATGCGTTGAAATTCGCGATTCCAGTGGTTCACCGCCATCAAGATAAATTTTTGCCCAATGCCCCAAGTATCCGGAAGCGTGGTGATGAAACTACTGTCAATCATATACCAAAGTTCCTTGTCGTTCTGCTGCTTTTGGCCCAGTACTTTGAACAATGTAAACCCACTTTCGCCAACTGTGAACGAACCAAACTCAGTAAACAACTGCGGCTCAGGCACTCCACGGTCGTTGCAGATATACTTAATGATATATACAATTTGGTCAATCATGTATTCGTAATTGTGCTCCACTCCAAGGCTCGTGTATATCGGCATACCTCCACCAATATCGAACCATTCTAGCGTATTACATTCCTCACGCATATCGCAGTATACAGTAACAAGGCGGGTAAGTTCACTCCAATAAAACGATGTATCTCTGATGCCTGAGTTCACAAAAAAGTGCATCATTTTCAAGGTGAACAAAGGGTTATCTTTGATGCGTTGGCTATATAACCGGCTTAGTTTTTTGCTGCTAATGCCGAGCCTACTTGTATAAACCGAGAATCCCGGTTCTTCTTCCGTAGCTATTCGTAGGCCAATGTTCATGGGTACAGTTGCGTGTTCCTCCAGCAAGTCTATTTCATCTGGATTGTCAAGCACACACACCAAATTTGTGAAGCCCATTTTAACCAATTCCACCATGCCTTTCACATACGCTTCTGTTTTATATCCGTTGCAAATAATGAATTTGGTTTTAAGCAACTTTTTCTTTTTGTATAAACTCTTTATTATCTCCAAATCAAAAGCACTCGAGGTTTCAATGTCAGTATGATTTTTCAGGCATTGGTTTAACACAAAACTAAAATGACTACTTTTGGTGCAGTAGCAATAATGGTAACTGTTTTTGTACCCATGCTTATCAATGGCTTGTGCAAAAAGCTCACGTGCCTTCGTTATCTGCGAACTTATCTTAGGTAGGTAAGAAACTTTTAGTGGTGTTCCGTATTTGCCAATCAAATCCATCAAGTCAATGCCTTGAAAATGGAGGCTACCGGCCTTGGCTTGAAACCCATGGCGGGGGAAGAAAAAAGTCTGCTCTACGAGGTCAATGTACTTGTTCTTTATCATTCGTGCCGCAATATTATCTACTGAGGGTTTAGGAATCGTAAAGAAAATTCAGGCTACCTTTGCCGCCATTATGATAAATATTACCCTGCCCGACGGGTCGGTTCGTTCGTATGAATCAGGCATCAGCGGGCTCGACATTGCAAAATCCATTAGCGAAGGACTTGCCCGAAACGTGCTTGCCGCCGAAGTGGATGGCCAGGTGTGGGATGCCACCCGCCCCATCAATGCTGATGCAAACGTAAAACTCCTCACTTGGAACGATGACAATGGTAAAAGCACCTTCTGGCATTCTTCAGCCCACTTAATGGCAGAGGCTTTGGAGGAGCATTTCCCTGGGATGAAATTTGCCATTGGCCCACCCATCGAACGTGGTTTTTACTACGATGTTGACCCAGGGGATACAATTATCAGCAGTGACGATTTTAAGAAGATTGAAGACAAAATGCTGGAGTTGGCCAAAGTTGCAAATACATTCAACCGCAGCGAGGTGAGCAAGGCCGATGCCCTTAAATATTTTACCAAAAAAGGGGACGAGTACAAACTAGAACTGATAGAGGGGTTAGAGGACGGACAGATAACCTTTTATCAGCAAGGGAATTTCACCGACCTATGCCGAGGACCACATATTCCAAACACGAGCTTTGTAAAAGCAGTAAAGCTATTGACGGTAGCAGGAGCCTATTGGCGTGGTGATGAAAAACGCAAACAACTAACCCGTATTTATGCTATCACTTTCCCTAAAAAATCAGAACTCGATGAATATTTAGTGTTTTTGGAAGAGGCAAAAAAACGTGACCACAGAAAAATAGGCAAAGAGATGGAACTTTTTGCTTTTAGTGAGAAAGTTGGTGGTGGCTTGCCACTATGGTTGCCAAAAGGAACAGCGGTGCGAGAACGCCTTGAACGTTTCATGCGTGATGCCCAAATAAAAGCTGGTTACTTGCCTGTAATCACCCCGCACATTGGAAGTAAAAAGCTATACGAAACCAGCGGCCACTGGGACAAATACGGGGCAGACAGCTTTCAGCCGATACACACACCCAATGAAGACGAGCTATTCATGCTTAAACCCATGAACTGCCCTCACCATTGCGAAATTTATAAAACCAAGCCAAGAAGCTACAGAGATCTTCCACTTCGGTTTGCAGAATTTGGCACTGTATATCGGTATGAACAAAGTGGAGAGCTCAACGGATTGACGAGGGTACGTGGATTCACACAAGATGACGCCCACCTTTTTTGCCGACCCGACCAGATAAAAGAAGAGTTCATCAAAGTGATTGACCTTGTAATTGAGGTTTTGGCCAAACTCAAATTCGATAAATTTACTGCCCAGATATCGCTTCGCCACCAAACCGACCGAGCAAAATATTTAGGCACTGAAGAAAACTGGGAGAAAGCGGAAAATGCAATCATTGAGGCTAGTGCAGAAAAAGGATTGCCAACTGTGACTGTTTATAATGAAGCAGCTTTCTACGGGCCTAAGCTTGATTTTATGGTGAAGGATGCACTTGGCCGAAGCTGGCAGTTGGGAACTATACAAGTGGACTACAATCTGCCTGAGCGATTTGAGTTGGAATATGTGGGTGCCGATAACCAAAAGCACCGACCCGTGATGATACATCGTGCTCCATTCGGTTCGCTTGAACGATTTATCGGGGTTTTAATAGAACACTGTGCCGGGAACTTCCCGCTGTGGCTCACTCCCGACCAAGTTGCAGTACTCCCGATTTCAGATAAGTTTGAGGATTATGCACAAAAAGTTTTTAATTTGTTGAAAATTGCCGATATTCGCGGCTTCGTAGACAGTCGTAACGAAAAGATAGGAAGGAAGATTAGAGACGCTGAGGTTCAGAAAGTTCCATTCATGCTAATCGTAGGTGAACAGGAGGAAAATGATGAGCAAGTGGCCGTTCGCAAGCATGGACACGGCGATTTAGGCAAACTAAGCATCCCCGATTTTGTAAAAACACTGAACGAAGAGATATCAAAAAATAACTAAGCAAAAAGGAGAACCAAAGACCGAGTGAGTGCACCATACATCCGCCGGATGCCCCCAAAACGGGAAGACGAGCATCGTATAAATGAAAAAATAAGGAACGTAGCTGAAGTAAGGTTGGTGGGCGAAAATGTTACAGTAGGTGTTTACCCCTTTGTCAAAGCATTAGCCATAGCCGACGACTTGGAGCTGGACTTGGTAGAGATTTCACCCAATGCCACTCCCCCTGTGTGCAAAGTTGTTGACTATAAAAAGTTCTTGTACGAGCAGAAGAAGAAACAGAAAGAAATAAAGGCTCATGCTGCCAAAAACGTGGTGAAAGAAATACGTTTTGGTCCAAACACCGACGAGCATGACTTCAATTTCAAAGTGAACCATGCCAAAGCGTTTTTAGATGATGGAAGCAAAGTGAGGGCTTACGTGTTTTTCAGGGGACGTAGCATCGTGTACAAGGAGAGAGGAGAAGTGTTACTGTTGCAGTTTGCACAAGCCCTAGCAGAACAGGGCAAGGTGGAACAACTACCCAAACTTGAAGGAAAGAAAATGTTTCTACTGCTTGCACCTAAAGCGAAAAAGTAAAAGAGTAAAGTATAATAATAAATTGAGTAAAGTAGTTGAATTGTAAAGAAGAATGAGGATATCCATATTCGCCATTTCACTTAATTCAACATTTTAGACCACCCCAAACACACCAAAGCAATGCCAAAGCAAAAGACCAACTCAGGAGCCAAGAAACGTTTCTCACTCACCGGAACAGGTAAAGTAAAAAGGCAACACGCCTATAAGAGTCATATCCTGACCAAGAAATCAACCAAACGCAAACGTGGACTTACACACTCAGGCTTGGTGCACGACACCGACATGAGCCGTGTGAAGCAGATGCTTTGCTTGGGAAAATAAGTTCGTCGTGGTCTTACCCTTCCCTCTACAAAGGAGAGGGTGAAACAACAGAACAATACTTCCATCTCCCCGCTTCCAACCAATAAGCAATCTTTAACCGGATAAAGGCTAACAAGAGCAGGCCAGTGAGCCAGCCGCCTCATCCACAAAACCAAACAAATAAATGCCAAGATCAGTAAATCATGCAGCATCAAGAGCCAGAAGGAAAAAAATCCTAAAAATGGCCAAAGGCTATTGGGGAGCACGTAAAAACGTGTGGACTATTGCCCTCAACGCAGTCGAAAAAGGACTTCAGTACGCATACCGCGACCGCAAAACCAAGAAACGCAACTTCCGTAACCTATGGGTAGCCCGTATCAATGCCGGTGCTCGTCAGCATGGCATGAGCTACAGCGTATTCATGGGCAAAGTGCACAAAAAAGGGCTAGAGATAAACCGCAAGGTGCTTGCCGACTTAGCTATGAACCACCCCGATGCTTTCAAGGCTGTGGTGGATGCAGTAAACTAATTGGGTGTGTTGGCATTGTCACCCTGAGCGAAGTCGAAAGGTTGCCAAATATCACCAACGAAATTGTGGCCGCAAGGCCACTTTTTTTTCTCCCCGTCTCTTTGTTGAGGCGGGGAGTTTTGTTTTGGAAATTGAGGAGATTTACATTCCCAAATCTTCATATCGTACTATCATCAAATCACTTCCTACCTTTGCCCAATGCCAACCTGCGGATACACCTGCCCCCAATGTGAAGGACGTGGCCACACGGCTGATGGAGAGGTATGCGATTGGTGTACCGTGACTGAAGAAAAACCCAAAGAGGCAACAAACGAAATTGGCGACACAACCGCAAATGAATAAAAGTATGAAGTACTCAATAAAAATCGGGTTGAGGATTTTGTTATTCCTAATTCCTAATTTTGGATTCTTAATTCCTTCCGTCGCCCAATTCACCCAATACGTCAACCCATTCATCGGCACTGGTGGACATGGGCATACCTTCCCTGGGGCGGTTACTCCGTTTGGGATGGTGGCTTTGAGTCCGGATACGCGGATTGATGGCAGTTGGGATGGATGCAGCGGCTATCATTATGATGATTCGTTGATATATGGCTTCTCGCATACGCATCTAAGTGGCACGGGCTGCAGCGATTTGGGTGATGTGGCTTTTCTTCCGATGTTTGGTAATTCTCCAAACATTTTCGCCTACATGCAGGATACATTTCGGGTGGAATTTTCTCATAAAAACGAGGAAGCAAAGGCAGGTTATTACAGGGTGCAAATGGACAACGGCATCAAGGTGGAACTTACTGCTAGCCAACGGGTAGGGTTTCAACGGTATGGCTACACAAAAGATGGATACTCATTGGTGATTCTGAACCTGAAACATAGGGATGAATTGCTGGAAGGAAGACTGATAAAAATAAACAACCAAACCTACAAAGGGCTGAGGCGGAGCAAGGCCTGGGCAAAAAACCAAAGTGCATATTTCTGTTTCAACCTGAGCAAAGACCCTGAGCAGGCTATGATAACCAAAGACGAAAAAGGCAACGATGCATTGCTGTATATGCTTTTCAAAGTGCGGGCTGGGGAAAATATTCTGATCAAGACCGGCATCTCAGCCGTGGACGAAGAAGGAGCGGAACTGAACCTGAATACCGAAATCCCCCATTGGGACTTTGAAAAAACAAAAAAAGAAGCCGAAGCAACTTGGAACAAGGAGTTGAGTTGCATTGATGTGTTATCATCTCCGCTCTCCTTTGGAAAGGGGTCGGAGGTGAGGCCAAAGAATATTCCCTCTCTGGGGGATTTAGAGAAGTTTACCATCTTCTACACCGCTATCTACCACTGCTTTATCCACCCAAGTATATATAACGATGTGGACCACCGCTACCGTGGGCGTGACAACCAAATACATACAGCAGAAGGTTTCGATTATTATACCGTTTTCTCCTTGTGGGATACTTACAGGGCTTTGCATCCTTTGTTCAACATTGTACAGCGTAAACGCAATTTGGATTTCATCAAAACCTTTTTGGCACAATACGACCAAGTGGGTAGGCTTCCCGTATGGGAACTCTGGGGCAACGAAACCGATTGCATGATTGGCTACCATGCGGTGAGTGTGATTACTGATGCTTACGTTCATGGAATACGAGATTTTGATGTAGTGAAAGCCCGTAGAGCAATGTATAGCATAGCCAACAGCAATTGGGCAGGTATAGCTATTTATAGAAAGAAAGGATATTTGGAAGTGGATGATGAACCTGAATCGGTTAGTAAGACTTTGGAGTATAGTTATGATGATTGGTGTATTGATAATTTTGTAGCCTACACTAGTGAAGGAGGACGGGTTGAGAGTAACAACACAGAAAGTTTCTATAATGCCCGCAACCTATATGATGCAGAAAACAAATTTTTCAGACCACGAAAAAATGGAGGGTGGTTAAAGCCATTCGACCCACGAGAAGTGAATAATCAGTATACTGAAGCCAATGGCTGGCAGTACACTTTTGCTACGCCACACTTGCTTCAATACGTTGATACAACACTCTTGGATAGCCTGTTTTCTGCGAACACTCAAACTACTGGAAGAACCCAGTCGGACATCAGCGGAATGATAGGCCAGTATGCCCACGGCAACGAGCCTAGCCATCACATTGCATTTCTTTATTCAGTATTAGGGCATCCAGAAAAGACAGATAGTATCGTTAAATATATCCAAAATAATTTCTATAAGAACACCCCTGACGGATTGATAGGAAACGAAGATTGCGGCCAAATGAGTGCTTGGTATGTGTGGGCGGCTTTGGGCAAATATCCTGTGACTCCAGGAACCATGACGTATGGTGATTGTAACCCAATTTTTCGAGTACAGAAATTTGACTCTTTGCAAGCGTTCAAATGGCAACTTAGACCATGGATGCCGCCAGTGGACGAAAATCTGCCAATCATAATTGATGACGGCGGTCAAATATTTCGTTCAAGTCTTACCATATCAATCAAATATTTAGGCTCGAATCGAGGGGTTAAATGTGAAGTGGAATACGATGACAAAAGCAGAGGAAAAATGAAGTTTGAGTACACAAAACCATTTACAATATTTGCATCTGCCACGGTGACCGCAAGTGGGTCTTATAAAAATAAACAATCTGTTGCTCACTTCTACAAAATTCCCAACGACTATACAACAACCTTAATTTCAACTCCCCGAAAACTATACACGGAGCATGGTGGTCAAACACTGACGGATGGACTGAGAGGTAGCAAAGAATGGCGAAAAGGCAGGTGGCTCGGCTTTCAATACGAAGATTTTGAAGCAATAATTGATTTGAAAGAAATGAAGAGGGTGAGGAGGGTTGCCATTGGCTGCTTGCAAGACAGCCGTTCATGGATTTTGATTCCCAATCAAATCACGGTGGAGTATTCTACAAATGGTAAGCGGTTTCGACCATTGGGTAGCATAGTAACTGATGTAGCAGACACTACCACCGATGTTGTCATCAAAGATTTTGAAGTTCAACTGCTCAAACAAGTGAAAGCAAAATACATAAAAGTAAAAGCTACCAACTACGGCAAACTCCCAGCTTGGCATCCCGGCAAGGGTGATGAAGCCCTTATTTTTATTGATGAAATAAAAGTCGAGTAGGTTTTCTACTCTGCGTACAAGGCCTCAAAGCCGTTGAGCATGGTTTCGCGGGTATGGTGTTTCAAGATTCGTTGGTAGGCAGCTTCGGCCATTTCTGTACGTTGTACTTGTGTCAGTTTTGTATAGTTGATAACTGCATCGGCCATCGCCTGTGGTTTACGCATCGGCACCATGAATCCGCTCCTCCCATTTTCAATTACCTCAGCCATACCACCACAGTCGGTGCTCACCACTATCGTTCCAACAGCCATCGCCTCCAACACCACATTAGCCACTCCTTCTTCTACACTTGGCAATAAAAGCACATGACTTTCTTGCACTTTTTCTAATACTAAGTGGTGAAGAAGACCATTGATTATTTTTACATGATTTTCAAGTCCAAGTTGACGAATTTGGTAACGCAATTCTTCTGGCAAACCGCCTTGTGCCACCAATGTATACTGAGCATCAACTCCACTCTTTCGCAACAAGTGTAATGACTGGATGGCATAATTATACCCCTTTTTCCAATGGAATCTTCCAATCGAAGTAAGCCTTAGTTGGCCACCTATATATTCTTTGGGGGCTTTGTATGTATTAATCACCCCGGGGCTGATTGCTGAATAGATTGTATGTATCTTTTGTGGAACAGCACCATACTTCTCCGCCTCCTTACCTATTGCATTGCTTACCGCATGAAAGCCTGTCATTTTTGGAAATATTTCTTGGTAAGACTCCGCCAATCCTTCCCGAACGAGAGGTGCATAATTAATATGAGCACCTCTAAGGCTAAGATAGATAGGGCAAGTTAACAATTCCATCAACTCCGAATAGAAAGGGGGATGCGATGCCCATTGAAAGTGAAATTTATCTACTTGGTGACGAAGGATGGGCAAGTACAAACTAAGTTTCAAGATGGCAAGTTTCCACTCATTCTTGCGAAAACATAACTTGACTGTTTTCCACCAAAGTGCCGGATTGGAAAAAAGCATTAACAGCGACTGTTTAAGGACAAAAGGAATGACGCTGTATAGTTTTGTTGGCGTGGGATAAACATGGATATTGGCAGCAGGGTAGTCTTTCTTCTTTCGCTCATATCCAAAAAGATATATTTGATGGCCAGCCTCTGCTAGTGTCTCAATCAAATTTTCAATAAAGGTAGGGGCAGGTATTTCTGCTGCAAAAATGGCTACCTTCATTTGCTTTGGTACTTCCAATTACGCCCTTTGCCTTGTGCAATCCATTCTATCGCTGTAGTCATGCGTTTTTCGCGGGTAGCTTCTGTTTTGGCTTCTGTTATCCATTCAACATATTCTTTCTTAAAACTATAACTTCCCGCCTCAAAAATTGTGTGGGCTTTTTTGTCCCGTTGAAGCTCTTTCATTAAATAATCAGGCACTTCAAGTTCTTGGGTTGCTTTACTTTTTGAAGCCTTGGTTATTTTAATATTTTCATCGTTTAGCCACTTCGCTTCATTGATGTATTCAATCAGTATTTTTTCAGTTGGTAATTGTTCCTTTGATTCAATCCGGCCAAGGACTCCCATTGCTTCCTCGGTTTCCATAATGTTGCACGGGTCTTTCATAATTGAATACTTCCAGAAGCCAAATGTGCAATGCTTTTTGAAAGAAGCCATGCCACAAAATAGACCTTTGTAATCGAAGCTTGGCATTCCCCACTTCATCGTTTCGGTCACCTCGGGGCAGGCCTTGTGTACCAACGCCCGCAACCAACTGAGTATAGGTTTGGCAAATGGCTGGGCTTTGTCAATATATAAATCTATGCGTGGATCTCGTGTCAATCAAGTTGATTATTAGTAGGGCAAAAATAGTGAGGATTGCTGAATCACGATTTTTGTTCCTAGACTCACGCTCACACCCCCAATTATCATATTCTCTCATTCACCTAAGCAGCCATCTCAAAGAATTTCACCACCAAGCTGTCAAATATTTCGTTCAGGCTGAAGTTGCCTGTGAGACGCATCAACATTTGCTCTTGTTGACTTGGGTGCAGTGCAAACCAGTTAGAGGCTACCAGAAAGGCACGTAGGCTTTCAGGTCCCTCTATGGTTTTTGCCTCAAAATCTACACAGATACACCAAGTGTCGTGGCTATGCATATAGGCCTCCTCTTCCGCTTTTTCGATGAACAATACCTTGCTACCGCTCACATAAATGGGCATAATAGCTTTCTGTAGATTGTGAAATTGCATCGAATCGGTATAGTCGAGAAACTCTCCCAAGTAAGCAACCTCATATTTCTCCAGGCGTTGCATCATTTTTTCGCGGGCTTCGCCTGCACTCCAGCCGGCCAGGGCTATGTTTCGAAGTACCCAGCTGTCGGCGACATATTTACGTAGTTCAGTAAGCACATTTCGGCTATTGTCTATGCCTTTACGGAGTATTTGGTTATACAAAAATTCCATGTACACATGATTGGGTAAGCCCATTTCAATCAGCACATCTTCGGCCTTGAAACCCATGATCGACGAATGTTCCAGATGAATGACATCAGGCTTAGCCACTTCGTCGAAGTATTGTTTCGACTCACTTTCAAGCTTGGCTATCAAGCGGTGAATTTCGTTTTCGCCATAGAGATACACCTCGGCCCAAGGCAGTAAGTCGATGTAGAAGTTGCTATTGGGTAGGCCAAACTTGCGAAGGATGAATTCAGACAAATCCACAGATTCTTCGAGCAGGCGAAGGCTATGGATGTCTTCAATGCGGTCAAACTGAACACCGTGGCGTTCAAAAAGGGTTTTCAGTACGTTGCAGTAGCTGTTGATGAGGTCAAATGAGGTTTTCATTGTTGTTATTGTTTTTTGTTATTGTTTCTGTGAATTGATGCTGCAAAGGTTTTTCAAACTATTCTCAATATGTGAGAAAAAAACATGAGTATAATAAACTTTTCGACGGAGCAAAGACTTGCAGTCCTTCCTTTGCGGCACAATGGCTAACTACACCGCCAAAGGAGAAAGCTTAGGAAAGCAGGCACATGCCAGTGTTGATGCTGGGGGACTGACCATCAACTGCGGGCACAGACACATCGTCTGGCAGGCTGCCTTCATACACAAAAAGATTGAGCGAAAACAAGGCAATTACGTTTTTCAATTTGGCGACAGCCCAGCAGAAACGTTAGAAACTTCGGAGAAATTGCTGGTAATACACTTTTTAAAACAGCACAAGAAAAGTGGCCATTACTTGCAAGGCCAACGCAACACAATTTGGCTAAAAGGGATGCTGCTTTTACTTGGAATCTTGGTGATACTACACCTGCTGGTATACTTCTATCTATTGCCTAGGATGGCTGATGAATTCGTCAAAAGCATCCCGATAGAGCAGGAGCAAAAGTTAGGCGAAGAAATATTCAGTCAGATGAGTGACATGAACGAAGATGTGGCTAGAAGCAAAGTGCTGAACGCTTTTTTTGCGAAGCTACATTACCAGACACCTTACAAGCCCAAGCTGCATTTGGTGAAAGACGAAGTGGTGAACGCCTACGCTACTCCAGGTAGCCATATAGTTGTCACCATGGGCATTCTCTCTAAGATGAAAAGTAGCAAGGAACTCTCGGCTTTGCTAGCACACGAACTTTCACATATCAACTGTCGGCATATTACCCGTTCACTGTGCCGAAACCTTGGCAGTTGGGCTTTGTTGAGCGTGGCCGTTGGTGATATTGGTGGTTTGTCGGGAAGGCTGTTGCAGGGAGGGGCACAATTACGAACCTTGAGTTTTTCAAGGGAATTCGAAGAAGAAGCTGACCATGAAGGTTTTGCTCAATTAATAAAGCAGGGGATAGACCCAAATGGTATGGTGAATCTCTTTCAAAAACTTCAACAAGATCAAACGATTGATGTGGCCGAATTCATAAGTACCCACCCTGACCTTAAAAGTCGTATTGAATATACCAAGCAAAAGATTGCCAAAAGTCATTCAGTATTTTTACCAACACCAACACTTGACAGCATATTTGAGAAGCTACAAAATTGGTAGCTCCCTAATTAAATAGATAAAAAAAAATGACATATACAGTTTCCCTAAAAGAACTTAAATTTCGAGCAAGGCATGGAGTGTATGCTTTTGAAAAGGAGCAAGGCAATAATTTTGTACTGTCAATTTCAGTGACGTTTAACCTGCCAGATAATCATAACTTTGATAAATTGGAAAAGACCTACAACTATCAACTGCTGGCACAGATTGCCAAAAAGCACATGGATACCCCTACTGACCTGCTGGAAACAGTGTGCCAGGGTATAGCTCATGAGATTAAGGAAAATAATAACATTGTAGGCTTGGAGAAGATTGTAATTTCATTGGCCAAACAAAACCCTCCGATAGGGATTGAATGCCGAGCATCGGAAGTGATGCTAGAATTTTAACTTTCTCAGAGTCACAGCTAGCATATTTACAGTAAAAATAAATAGGAAACATGGAAAATCAAGCCAACCCGCAACTATCGTTTATTGACCGACTCAACAAATGGTTTCGGACTTCAATTTCCGTAAAAATGGTCATTGTCGGAATATTGATTCTTATTTTACTTATCCCTACCAGTTACATCAGCAACTTAGTATGGGAACGAAAGCAAAGGGCTAGTGAAGTGGTAACAGAGATAAGTGACAAATGGGGAAAGGAGCAAAGTATTGGCGGTCCAGTGCTTTCCATACCATACACCTTCGACTATCAAGACGATAAGGGAGTAAAATATGTGGGCACTGGTTATGCTCATTTTCTGCCCAAGTATTTAGAGGTTAATACGCAGATTAATCCAGAGATTCGAAAGAGAAGCATTTTTAAGGCCATCCTATATCAATCAGAATCGAAAATTTCTGGACATTTTGGGGCATTAGACACAAGCATTTTTAAGAATATTCCTAGACAAAATATTCGTTGGAGTGAGGCTTTCCTTTCATTTGGACTCAGTGATATGCGTGGGATAGGGAATACTATTATAACAAAATTGAATGGTGCTGAATATCAGATGAATCCTAGCATTCCAACCAATCAGTTATTTAGCGAGGGAGTTAGCATGCCAGTGGATTTGGTGGACTCTAACAATGTCGGATTTGAGTTCGCAACTTCGCTGACAATTCGTGGAAGTCAAAATTTGAATTTTATTCCTATTGGAAAAGAAACGAGGGTGACTGTTACTTCTGAGTGGGACAGCCCGAGCTATGACGGAGCATTTTTGCCAGAAAAGAAAGACAGTTTGACAAGAGGTTTCAAGGCCTATTGGAAAGTTCTTGACTTAAACAGGAATTTTCCCCAAAGTTGGCTCATGGACCGAAATGATAATGGTGTTTCAAGTAATTCAAAATTTGAATCAACTTCCGGCTTTTATCCCCAGTTTGCCAATACAGCTTTTGGGGTAAGGCTCATAGAAACTGTGGACGAGTATCAAAAAAATGAGCGAAGCGTTAAGTATGCAGTGTTGTTTGTTTTTCTCACTTTTCTCTTGTTTTTCTTCGTTGAAATTTCCCAAAAGCAACGTTTGCATGCATTGCAATATTTATTGATTGGAGCGGCAGTTTGTATTTTTTATGTATTGCTTATTTCGCTTAGCGAACACATCGGGTTTGACTCAGCGTACCTTTTTGCTTCGATTGCTATCGTCTCCTTAATATCAGCATATATTAAAGGCATAACTGGAAAATTCAAACTAGCTATGGTAATCGGAGCAATGCTGTCCCTTCTTTATATCTTCCTGTACTTTATCCTGTTATCAGAGGATAATGCCCTTTTGATTGGAAGTATCGGACTGTTTCTCATTTTGTCAACAGTGATGTACTACTCAAGAAATATAAACACGATAGCAAAGTAATTCTACGTCACACACTCGGCAATTTTGTCAGATTTTCAATTTTGATTTCTTATACCCACCATTCTTTCTCTGCCAAATGCAGGCACTATTTCTATTGGCAAAAAGATTGTTGATGGGGGCTGAAAAGTAAAATAATTGAATTGGTAAATTCGTAAAATGCAAAGCCACTCAACTTAATTTACTGAATTCATAAACTTTACCCAATTTACCAAACAACAACAATGAGCAAAATAATAGGAATAGACCTCGGAACCACCAACAGTTGCGTATCCGTAATGGAAGGCAACGAACCCGTAGTGATTGCAAACAGCGAAGGCAAACGCACCACCCCATCCATCGTCGCATTTTTGAAAGGTGGCGAACGCAAAGTTGGTGACCCCGCTAAGCGGCAAGCTATCACCAACCCGAAACACACAGTTTCATCTATCAAGCGATTTATGGGAAACAGCTTCGACCAAGTGAAGCTAGAAATGGACAGGATGCCCTACACGGTAGTGAAAGGCGATAACAACTCACCCCGCATTCAGATAGACGACCGCAAATACACACCTCAGGAAATCAGTGCAATGATTCTTCAAAAAATGAAGAAGACCGCCGAAGACTTTTTGGGATACGAAGTGAAAGAGGCTGTTATCACAGTGCCAGCCTACTTTAATGATGCCCAACGCCAAGCTACCAAAGAAGCTGGTGAAATAGCAGGCTTAACTGTAAAACGTATCATCAATGAGCCTACTGCCGCAGCCCTTGCTTATGGCATGGACAAGAAAAATAAAGACCAGAAAATAGTCGTGTTCGACTGCGGAGGCGGCACTCACGACGTGAGTGTGCTTGAACTTGGCGACGGAGTGTTTGAAGTGAAATCAACTGACGGCGATACCCACCTTGGCGGTGACGACTTCGACCAAAAGATTATAGATTGGTTGGTGCAGGAATTCAAAGACGAAAACGGCGGACTGGATTTGAGCAAAGACCCTATGGCCTTGCAACGCCTGAAAGAAGCTGCCGAAAAAGCCAAGATAGAACTGAGCAGCACAGCTACTTCCGAAATCAACCTGCCCTATATTATGCCTGTGGATGGCATACCAAAACACTTGGTTCGCAGCTTGAGTAAAGCCAAGTTTGAGCAATTGGTTGACGACCTTATTCAACGAACTATTGAGCCTTGCAAATCTGCCTTGAAAAATGCCGGACTTAGCACTACCGATATTGACGAAATTATATTAGTTGGAGGTAGCACCCGCATACCTGCAGTGCAGGCCGCCGTTGAGAAATTTTTTGGCAAAGCCCCCAACAAAGGCGTGAACCCTGACGAAGTGGTAGCCATAGGTGCCGCTATTCAAGGTGGTGTACTTACAGGCGAAGTGAAAGACGTCCTTTTGTTGGACGTTACACCACTTTCATTAGGTATAGAAACCATGGGCGGTGTGATGACTAAGCTGATAGAAAGCAATACCACCATTCCTACCAAAAAATCGGAAACATTTAGTACTGCCAGCGACAACCAGCCCAGTGTAGAAATACATGTACTGCAAGGCGAACGCCCGATGGCTAACCAGAATCGCACCATTGGCCGTTTCCACTTGGATGGTATACCACCAGCACAACGTGGAGTGCCACAAGTAGAAGTGACTTTTGATATAGATGCCAACGGTATTTTGCACGTGAGTGCCAAAGACAAAGGCACGGGAAAAGAACAAAAAATACGCATTGAAAGCAGCAGCGGACTAAGCAAAGAGGAGATTGAAAAAATGAAGAACGAAGCCACCGCCAATGCTGAGACCGACCGCAAGGCCATGGAGGAAGTGAAAAAGTTGAATGACGCTGATGCCCTTGTGTTCAGCACCGAAAAGCAACTCAAAGAATATGGCGAAAAGATACCCGCCGAAAAGAAGACAGCCATAGAAGAAGCTTGTGCCAAGTTGAAAACAGCCCACGAAGCAAAGGACTTTGCAGCCATAGAAACCGGTATAGCCGACCTGAACAAAGCATGGGAAGCGGCTTCGCAAGATTTGTATAACGCAAGCCAGCAAGCCCAACAGCCAACTGGCGAAGCCAATACAGGCGATGCAGGTGGCAACCCCGAAAAGGAAGTGACCGACGTGGACTTTGAGGAAGTGAAAGAAGAGAAAGAGGCAAAGTAAGGCCTAGATACCCTTGGCAACATGCAAATACAAAAAGCACGAATCAGCAGTCGGATTTTTTTGAGAGGAAGAGGCCACTAACACCTACAAACACAACTAAGTCAGTTGGATCGTGATGTAATAAGGGAAGAAGACCCGACTGTGAGTTTGTGGGTTTAACTTCTTGCTAATAATTTCATTCCAAGAACTGAATAGTGTATTGTCTTCTGCTGCCCAAAGCAGAATATTGCAGCCCCATTTCCAGTTCTCTCTAAAATTAGTACCTTTCCTTGGCCAAATCTACCTCCATATATGTATGCCAAAGCTGCGGCAACAAAGCCAGTAAATGGCTCGGCAAATGCCCGCAATGCGGTGAATGGAACAGCTATTTGGAAGAGATAGCGAGCAAGGACAAAGGCGGAAAACAAGTAGCCACTGGCAAAGCTGTACCGATAGCCTTACAGCAAATAGAAAGTGGCAGCACAGTGCGGATTACCACGGCAGATGCGGAACTTGACCGGGTACTGGGCGGGGGCATAGTGCCTGGCAGCCTTATATTGATAGGCGGAGACCCAGGCATTGGCAAAAGCACATTGATGCTGCAAGCTGCCCTGAGTTTTGCTGGAGGAAAGGTACTTTATGTGAGTGGCGAAGAAAGCGAATCGCAAATAAAATTGCGAGCTGAGCGACTACCTTTCAGCGGTGGCAATTGCTATATTCTCACGGAGACCAATTCACAAGCAGTCATCAGGCATGCTAAAGAACTGCAACCCGGGCTGGTAATCATTGATTCCATACAGACCCTTCGGAACGAATACATTGAATCAGCACCGGGTAGTGTGAGCCAAATTCGCGAATGTGCAGCTGATTTTTTGCGGTATGCCAAAGACGAAAACGTTCCAGTGTTTTTGGTTGGACATATAACCAAAGACGGTAGCTTGGCTGGGCCGAAAGTGCTTGAGCATATGGTAGACACGGTGCTCCAATTTGAAGGTGATCACCACCATACTTACCGAATCCTCCGAACAGTAAAAAACCGTTTTGGCTCAACCAGCGAAATAGGCATTTACGAAATGCAAGGCAGCGGACTAAGGCAAGTAAACAACCCTTCGGAAATACTGATTTCGCATCGCGACGAAGCCGTAAGTGGCATAGCGGTGACTGGCACCATGGAAGGACTGCGGCCAATGCTGGTCGAGACACAAGCTCTTGTAAGTTCGGCAGTGTATGGCACCCCCCAACGCAGTGCCAACGGCTACGATGCCAAGCGGCTAAACATGCTTCTTGCTGTATTGGAGAAAAAATGTGGCTTCCGGCTAGCGGTCCAAGATGTTTTTGTGAATATTGCAGGCGGCCTCAAAGTGGACGACCCAGCCATTGACCTCGGAATAGTAGCCGCCATCCTCAGCAGCCACCACGATGTACCGCTTTCGCCACGCTCGGTTTTTATTGGTGAAGTAGGACTCAGCGGCGAAATTCGTGCCGTGAACCGCATTGAACAACGACTTGCCGAAGCAGAGAAATTAGGCTACGAAGAAATCTACATTTCTAAAAATAATTTGGCCGGGCTGAATCGCAAGGGATTCAAAATAGCTATAAAGCCAGTTGGCAAAATGGAAGAATTTTTCGGGGAGGTTTTCGGATGAGCATCGGCACTAATATTGGCATTGCAGCAAAGCTGCTCATGGATGGAGAAACCGTTGGCATCGCTACCGAGACGGTGTATGGCCTTGCAGCAAATGCTTTGAACGAAGATGCAGTACTCCAAATTTTCAAGATAAAAAACAGGCCAACTTTCAACCCGTTGATTGTGCATGTGCATTCAGTGTTAGAGATGGAAAAATTTGTAACTCATATACCTGAGTCAGCACGGAAACTGTTGCAGGCGTTCAGCCCAGGGCCGCTTACATTGGTGCTTCCCAAAAAAGAAATCGTTCCGGATTTGGTAACCTCTGGACACCCTACAGTAGCAATACGAATCCCTGCTCACCCACTATTGTTGGAGCTTTTGAAACAACTTCCATTCCCTCTTGCAGCACCCAGTGCCAATCCTTTTGGCTACATAAGCCCAACTACAGCCCAACATGTGCACGACCAGCTTGGTGCCGATGTCCCGTATATCCTTGACGGCGGTGAATGTGCCGTTGGTGTCGAATCAACCATTGTATCATTTGCAGAAGAAGACACGCCAGAAGTGCTTCGATATGGCGGTATTACGCTCGAACAGTTAAATGAAGTGATACCAATCAGCAGTAAACAATGGTCAATAGATATTGAATCGCAAATCATAGCACCGGGAATGACACCAAACCACTATTCACCTAATACCCCTCTTTACCTTGGGAACGTAGATGAATTGATGCGAAATTTTGTAGAAAAAGAAACAGCTATACTTTGTTTCTGTAAGAAAAATAAAAATTGGCCAAAGGCCAAACAAGTCATTTTAGCACAATCAGGCACCCTTGAAGAGGCAGCTAAAAATCTGTTTTCCACATTGCGTGCAATGGATAAGGCAGGATACCGCCAAATCATTGCCAGCAAGGTGATAGAGCTTGGTTTGGGTAGAGCAATAAATGATAGATTGCAGCGGGCAAGTGTAAACATTTGTTAAAAAAAGTTTTTTTTTTAGCTGTTCGTACATTTGTTTTGTGGGTGAATTAATAGCGAATGCTGAAACTTTTACTCATAACAACGTTTGTAACCCTTTCTGCCTCCTATGCCACCGCTACTGGTGACGATGGACTGTTAAGTAGGAACAATGCCACAGTGGTAGCTGTAGACAATCCATTTCGGCTTAATTTCTATCCAAACCCTTGCCCTAAGACACTGAACGTAGATATTGGCCTTGACAAATCGGCCGGATCCCTCATCGAAATTCGTTTTCGTAACCTTATTGGGAAAGAAATGACTCAAGTGCTAAGGGATGAGAACGTATCCTCAAACAATCATTACGAAATTGACCTTACTGATTTGCCTTCAGGCATTTACCTAATGGAGGTCACTTCGTATACTGTAGGAGTTCCAAGTAAAGTCACCAAGAGAATTACTAAGTTGTAATTATCGCCAATCCTATTCCGCGGCTCCTTCCTCCTTCTTCTTGTACCGGATGACCATGCCAACTTTCAACTTATCAGTTGTTTTCATCTTGTTCCATAGCCTAAGGCCTGACACATCGGTGCCTAGTCTTTTTGCAACCCCCTCCATAGAGTCTCCAGTTTTGCATGTATAGCTATGGAATGGTGTATCATTATTGGCCAACAGATGCAAGACTGAGGTAGAATCGGCCATCTCCTCATTTAGTTTCTCTGCAAATAAAGGGTCAATCACAAAATGTTCCTTGTCTTTTGGAAGCTCCACAAAATATGCCTTACCCGCTTTATTGGAAAGCGTATACCTCCTGATCCAGGGGTTCAATGTACGAAGAATTTTGTAGTTGACACCCTGTCCTAAAGCCCATTCACTCCAATTAGCTATGCTACTATCTACTTTTACTTTATAGGTATTCAATGGCTTGTAGCCACTTTCCATACTCATAGCATAGTTGTACTTTTGAGGGTGGGAAAGTATTTCTTTAAGCGAAACTATGCGAAAAATATAGCGGCTTGTTTCAATATTCAGATACAAGTCGTAATAGCTATGTACCTTTTGAAAATTGAGGCATTTCATAAGACCTGTAGAGCCACAATTGTAGGCTGCAGTAGCAAGAGTCCAATTGCCGAAAAAATTTCTTAGGTCCCGGAGATACCGACAAGCCGCATCGGTTGATTTCTCAAAATGATAGCGTTCGTCCACTTCTTCGTTTATCTCAAGGCCATAAGCTTTTCCAGTTTCAGAAATGAACTGCCAGAACCCAGCCGCACCTGCTGGCGACACCGCAGAAGAAAGACCGCTTTCGGCCACAGCTATGTATTTGAGGTCCTCAGGAAGACCATACTTTTTCAATATTGCTTCTACCTTTGGGAAATACCTAGTCAGTTTTTTTAAGTGTATTAACGTTGATGATTCCCAATACGCATTGGAGGTAAGTTCCCTGTCCAACCTTTCACACACCTCCAAGTCTTCCATCGGCAGCCTTTCGCCACAATAATCAACATTATCAGGCAATGCTACAGGAACTATTTGATTTGAAAATCCTTGAATTCGATATCCATGAGCAAAAATTTCAAGCATGGCTGCTAAAAAAAACAAGGAGCCAAGGCAAATAAACATTCTTTTCATACAAACAAAGGTGTGCATGTAGTTCATATCACCCAAGCTCAACTTATCATCGTATGTTGAAAACCAATAAGAAAGCCCCGCAATGCGAGGCCCCCTTATAACCAAATATAAAACTAAATCTAAACGTTTCTTAGCGACGGCTTGCAGTTTCCTTGCCGCTCATTTTCTTTCTGTTAGATACTAACATAGCATCCCACTCTTCCTTATAGCCTTCTTCAAATTCTTTGAAATAAGCAATATTCAATGTACGAAGTTTGATACGATCTTCAAGACTACCGTTCACATCACGTTTGAAATCTTTGTCGGCATAGGAGCGACCAATAGCACGTAATGCTTCCTTTTCAGTCAGACTTGTTGTAGCCTTATGTAGGGCCAATTGCTCTATAAGATTATAAGCAGAGACAAAAGCCCTAAACTGTGTCATCATTTCAAATGTGTCTACTTTGAGGTGGCATTGGAACATGATTCCTTTGTCAGGGCTGTATAATACGATTGCTGGCATAATTAATATTTTGTGCTTGATAGCCATGGAGTTGCCAAATTTTGTAGCTACATCTGCATTCATGCACACAAAACGCTTACGCACCAAATTTTTTACTTTTTCATGGTTCATGATATCCCTGCTAAACTTGCGGCTGCTAAAACAAGTTTGCGAGTGAATGTACATAAGTACTGGTTTGCGTTCTGCCTTTGCAATATCGAATATTCTTTCGGGCGATTCCCCAATCATGTACGCAAGTTTGTTTTGTACTGAAGAGCTTTGAGCGTTAGTGCTGGCTGCCATACCGATAAATAAGGCTGTACCAGTTGCTGTTTTGATGTTTTTGATGAGCATTTTCATGAGCGTATGTTTTTTATTATTTAGCGTTATTAAATATGAAAGGTTGTTAATTTCTTTTTAATGGTACAAAATTGCAGGTGAATAAAGATATAAAAAAATCAATATCATTAAAATACTTACACAATTTTGTCAAATAAAATGTAAGATTTTAACAAGGCCCTTCACGGGTAAGGGTTTTGATGCTAGCCTTATCTTTGCCCTATGTTTGAAAATTCTGGAAGAACAGAACTGTCGGATTTAGGCGAATTCGAGTTTATTAGTCACATTACCAGCAATTTTAATAAATTTGTGCAAGCAGCAACCATAAAAGGCGTAGGCGATGATGCTGCTGTTTTAGACACAGGATCAAATGGGCTTCATACTATAATAAGTACTGATATGATGACTGAGGGTGTCCATTTTGACCTTAGTTACATGCCACTAAAACACTTGGGATACAAAACCATAGCAGTGAATTTAAGTGACATCTGTGCGATGAATGCTATACCAACGCAAGTATTGGTGTCTATTGGCATCTCCAACCGCTTTTCATTGGAGGCTGTTGAAGAACTATATGAGGGTATCCGATATGCTTGTGAAGAATACAAAGTGGACTTGGTTGGAGGCGATACTGTATCCTCGAAGGCTGGATTGGTGATTAGTGTTACTGCAATTGGTCAAGCCAGCCCTGAATCTATAACTTACCGCAATGGTGCAAAGGAGCATGACCTTATTTGCGTGAGCGGAGACCTTGGTGCTGCATTTGTTGGCCTAAAATATCTTGAGAGGGAAAAACGCATCTTTTTGGAAAATCCAGAAATCCAACCCGATCTTGTTGGGCATGACTATGTAGTAGAGCGTCAGCTAAAGCCACATGCAAGACTAGATGTTATAAAAGCACTGAGCCATGCTGGAATTGTGCCTACTAGTATGATTGACATTAGCGATGGCCTCACGAGTGAACTGATGCACCTTGGTAGTCAAAGTCACAAAGGAATGACCATCTATGAGGATAAACTGCCTATTGACCCAGTTGCCTATCAAGACTGCATAGATATTGGACTGGAGGCTACCATGTGTGCGTTGAATGGTGGCGAAGATTATGAACTTTTATTCACTATCCCTCAATCTGATTTTGATAAAGTTAGGAATTTGGAGAATGTTAGTATTATTGGACACGTAACAGAAGATGAAGGCAAATACGTGATGATAAGCAAACAGCAAAACGAATATAAATTGGAAGCACAAGGGTGGAAACATTTGTAAAAATGTTGGGTTTTCCTTAATTAGCTCTATTTTGCAACGCGAAAGCCTCCCTAACCTAAACCTAATGAAATGAGCAAGATCAGAACCATCTTAGTAGATGATGAAGATATCAATCTCAACCTGCTTCGGATGATACTCGAACAACATTGTCCCATGGTGGAAGTGATAGAATCCTGTAAAACTCCTAACGAAGCAATTGAAGCAATTAACAACCTCAAACCAGATTTAGTATTTGCCGACATTGAAATGCCTGGGATGACTGGTTTTGAGCTAATAGAAAAAGTAGGTGTTACAGACTTTGATGTGGTTTTTGTGACCGCTTATGACGACTATATGCTCAAGGCTTTCAAATTTTCAGCTATGGATTACTTGATAAAACCACCCAAAGTAGATGACTTAAAAATGGTAGTGGATAGAGTGGTTTCGAAACGCCGCAGCAATGTGACCCACGAGCAGTTGAACGAATTGATACGTGCTATTTCGACCCGCGATAAGGAAAAGCCTAGACTAGCCTTGAACACCCATGAGAAAATCTTCTTTGTAAACATTGACGATATCGTCCGCTGCGAAGCATCGGGTGTCTACACCATCTTCCATGTGAAAGACGGCAAGAAACACATGGTGAGCAAAAACATCCAGAAATACGAAGATATTTTGGAGGATCATAGCTTCTACCGACCTCACCGCTCTCACATTATTAATCTCAACTTTGTAAAAGAGTTTATTAAAGAAGGTGATGGCTACCTTCTGATGAGTGATGGCAGCCGAGTGGATGTAAGCCGCTACCGTAAGGACGAAATTTTGAAAAAGTTAGGCAAGGCCTAATCTGAAAAAATCTCATCAAATCTCTGGGTGTTATTTCAGATTACTTCAAATGTTCTTTCGGCAATTTTCTGAAAGGATAGTAATGACTCACAGCTTTTGAACGAAAGCCACACACCCACTATTGCAATCACTGCAGTGTTACTTTTGCACCACTTTATTAGAACTTTCTAAAAGTTTTGAACCTTTATAGGGTTGCTCAAATATATGGCGAAAAAATCTCTTGAATTTATTGAAGAAGGCCACCTGGAAGTGTTCGGTGCGAGAATGCACAACTTGAAGAACATTGATGTGCAGATGCCCCGCAACCAACTGGTGTGCATCACCGGGCTGAGTGGCAGCGGAAAGAGTAGCTTAGCTTTCGATACTATTTTTGCTGAAGGGCAGCGAAGGTATATGGAGAGCTTCAGTGCTTACGCCCGTCAATTTATGGGCAATATGGAGCGGCCAGATGTTGACAAGATAAATGGCTTAAGCCCCGTAATCAGCATTGAGCAAAAAACGGTAAACAAAAATCCACGTAGCACCGTGGGGACGATAACGGAGATTTACGATTTTCTGCGGCTGCTATATGCCCGTGCAGGTGAAGCATATAGTTATGTAAGTGGAGAACTGATGGTGCGGATGAACGAGGAGCAAATTATCTCACGGATTGTGGAGCAATTTCATAAGAAAAAAATCAACTTGCTGGCACCCGTGGTGAAAGGCCGCAAGGGACATTACCGTGAACTTTTTGAGCAGATACGCAAGCAAGGATACACCAAGGTGAGGGTGGATGGAACTATACTGGAAATCACTGCCAAGATGCAAGTGGACAGATATAAAATCCACGACATTGAAATACTAATAGACCGGCTGCAACCTGGTGTGGACAAGGATATTCGCATCAAGGAAAGCATCCGTATGGCACTAAAAGCAGGCAAAGGGATTATCATGGTGGCCGAGGTAGATAGCAAAGAAGTAAAACACTTTAGTCGCTTTTTGATGGATCCCGTGAGCGGTATCAGCTACGATGAACCGCAGCCCAATACCTTCTCGTTCAATAGCCCCTATGGTGCCTGCCCGATATGTGGCGGCATAGGTCAGGTAAGTGAAGTAAGCGAAGACAATATCATCCCCGACAAAACCAAAAGCATCATTGGCGGTGGGCTTACTCCGCTGGGAGAATACCGCGAAAACTGGACATTCAGTATCCTGAAAGAGCTTGCCAAAAAGTATAAATTTTCTCTAAGCGATAGCTTGGGCCAACTGAAACGGGAACAGCTTGATATTATACTGAATGGTGCGGAGGAGCCCCTCAAAATTGAATATACTTTCAGCAGCGGCTACAGCCAACAATATAGTCCAAAATGGGAAGGCCTAGTGCCGCTTATCACTCGCCAATACCATGAAAAAGGCAACGAAAGCCTGGCAGAGTGGGCGGAGGAGTTTATGGTGCTGAAAACCTGCCACGATTGCAATGGCAGCCGCCTGAAACGCGAAAGTAATTTCTACAAAATAGACGAAACCAATATTGCTCAACTTGCCGAGATGGATATCATCGGGCTAAACAATTGGTTTGATGGACTGGAAAGCCGGATGAACGAAAAGCAGAACATTATAGCCACCGAAATATTGAAAGAAATTAGGGGCCGTATCGGTTTTTTGTTGGGTGTGGGATTGGAATACCTAACCTTGAATTCGCCAGCAAAAACATTAAGTGGTGGAGAGGCTCAACGCATCCGATTGGCGTCACAAATTGGAAGTCAGCTCACTGGGGTTTTATATATATTGGATGAACCAAGCATTGGCCTGCACCAACGCGATAATCATAAGCTGATTCAAAGCCTAAAAGACCTGCGTGATGTGGGCAATTCGGTGATAGTGGTGGAGCATGATAAGGATATGATAGTGGAGGCCGATTATGTGTTGGACATTGGACCTGGAGCTGGTGTGCATGGTGGGCAAGTGGTAGCAAGTGGTACTGTGAAGGAGTTTATGAAACAGAACTCTACCACTGCACAATTCATAAATGGCACACAGGGAATCTCAATCCCGCTATCACGGAGAAAAGGCAATGGAAATTCCCTTTCGCTTACTAGCTGCACAGGCAACAATCTGAAAGATGTTTCAGTAATATTTCCATTGGGCAGTTTTATATGTGTAACGGGGGTAAGCGGCAGCGGAAAGTCTTCGCTCATTAACGAAACTTTATACCCTATCTTGAACCAACATTTTTACAAAAGCAATAAGAAGCCATTGCCCCACAAAAAGGTGGATGGCTTGAAACATTTGGATAAAGTAATAGAGATAGACCAAAGCCCCATTGGGAGGACGCCACGCAGCAATCCGGCTACCTATGTGGAAGTATTCGCCGAAATCAGGAACCTATATACCAACCTGCCCGAAGCAAAAATTCGTGGATATAAGCCCGGGCGTTTTTCGTTCAACGTGAAAGGTGGCCGCTGCGAATCGTGTCAGGGTGGGGGAATGCGATTAATAGAAATGAACTTCCTGCCCGATGTATATGTTCAATGTGAGGAATGTCAAGGCCGCCGCTACAGCCGCGAGACGTTGGAGGTACGCTACCGTGGCAAAAGTATATCGGATGTGCTAGACATGAGTATAGAGCAAGCCTGCCAGTTTTTTGAAAGTGTGCCGCATATACTTCGCAAGATTCAAACCTTGGCTGATGTGGGGCTGGGATATATTACCCTTGGCCAGCAAAGCACTACCTTGAGCGGAGGCGAAGCTCAACGGGTGAAGCTGGCCACCGAATTAAGCAAACGGGATACGGGCAATACATTTTACATATTAGATGAACCCACTACTGGCCTTCATTTCGAAGATGTACGGGTGCTGCTTGAAGTGTTGAATAAATTGGTGGAGCGAGGCAATACTGTTCTAGTAATTGAACATAATATGGACGTAATAAAAATGGCTGACCACATTATAGACTTAGGACCTGAAGGTGGTAGAGGTGGTGGTAACATTATCGCCACTGGCACTCCAGAACAACTAATAAAAGTGAAAGGCAGCCATACTGCAGATTACTTAAAAAAGGAGTTGAAATAGTTACTTTATTGTCCCCATTTTTACTACTTCAAAATCTGTAGCTTTAACCTTTTTGAGGGATTGCAACTCAGTGTCATTCCAGCGAGAATCAGGGGCTCCAGTAATAAACATATCCGAGCCAATGTCGGCCAAGATTATTCCATACGTTTTCATTGCTTTCAAAATTACTTGCACATTGGCTGGGAAAGTGCTCACATCAAAAGAAGCTTTCAAGCGGAGCTTAGCTCCCATTGGTAGTGATGTGCCAAGTGTTCCGGTGCCATTCACTTTGTGGAGGGCAGGATAAGTGTAGCCTTTATATACTTTCGGTTTGCTCAATGAAAATCGAATGCAATGGTCAATTTTGCCAGATAATAATTCGTCGTAACGAACAAGGCAAGGAAGAATAGGAAGTCCAGCTGCATCGGCAGATGTCCAACCTTCTGTTCTGTAGGTATTCGTTTTTAGGTCAAATATTGCTCCGCACGAAGCCTCCCAACCACTCCCGCTCTGACTTGAATTATACATTTCGTAGAGTTTGTTGTTTTCCAAATCAACAGTAAGTACATGGCTATCCCCAACTCCATTGGCTTCGATGGCTGCAGTGAGTGGCACAGGATATGGGCCAGGGTCGCTTTCATTTCCATAATTCCCATCATAGCTATTACCCCTGAAAGTAATTGGAACTTTAGTCTGATTTCCACAAACTACTGAGAATGGGATGCCGATGGGTGCACCGTTCCACAGGCCGCTGCCAAAATCAGGATGTAATGCTACAGAACCAATGCCAGCTATAATGGCTGCAGAATTTGGGTCTACTACACTGGCAGAAATATCTATATTCAATAAGTTGTCCGCCGGGAATATCTGCAGCTTCTCAAAGTCTGCCCGCTTTGGGTTTTCGCAGGGAACAGGAGGGGTCACAACTGGCTTTTCTTTGCAACTAGCAATCGCACCCAATACGATGATTAGAAGTATCTTTATTTTTCTCATGATTACAATTGGTTTTTGTTGAAGTTAAGACTAATTAGAGCTTTCTTCCAATCTCAGGTGGGGCAAGCCGGCAGCTTGAATTATCGATAAGTTCAAGTATCTTGAAATATATATCCTGTTTTACCTCGGCGGCATGGTCTTGGTCGGAACCTTTCACAAAATAAATAACCTGCACTACTAAGGCATTTGTATTTATATCATCAAATTTTGCAGAGAAATTATCAGTTGTTTCCTTACTTTCGGCTATTAGTTTTTCAATATCAGCAATCAATTTAACAAACTGTAATCTTGGGCTATCGGTAGCCAAGGCCAAATTGAATTTTACTCTGCGGTTTTCGTTTCTCGAAATATTGTTCAGTGCCGAATCTACTAGCTTTTTATTAGGCACTGTTAGCAAGGTTTTGTCTAAAGTTCGTATACGTGTGCTGCGAAAACCAACACTTTCTACAGTTCCTTTGATGTCGGCATTCTCCACTGTTTCACCCACACTAAAAGGTTTATCCAGAAAAATAACAAATGAGCCGATAAGATTAGCTATTGTTTCTTGGGCGGCAAGGGCTATAGCCAACCCTCCTATTCCAAGTCCCGTAACTAGACTTGTTATATTCATGTGAAAAATGGCTCCTAAAATAAAGAGAAGGCAACTTATGGCAATCAGCACTTTTACTACATCCTTAAAAAACAAAGCAAGCTGCCCATCATTTTCACCACTTTGTTCTCTGGCCTTCTGCAAGAAAACAAAACCGATAAAATCGGCTGTACGGAGAAATAGCCAAGTAACACTGAGAATGAGGGCAACCTTTCCACAGGCTATCAATACGTCGTCAATATGGTAGCGTATTTTCCCTACTTTCATTACCCACCCAATGGGCACAGTGAGCATATCGAATGCGATAATAACAGTGAGGATGATGAAGAGAAGTTCAAAGGGTTTGCGGAGCAAGCCAACAAATTCCTTCGAGTAGTCATTGGATGAAAAGCGGCTAAAGAATCTAAAGAACCATCGGCTCAAAACCTTAGCACCATAAGCCTTAAAAAACAGGCCGAATACCATGATGGCAGCAAACCATAGCCAGTCAGTCATCGTATTTCCAAGCAGGTTTTTGTAAAGCAATGAATCCATTTTGCTCGGCAAAGTTAACCGCTGCCTACTTTCGTACAACCATGCCTAGAAGGAATCTATATGTAGCCATCTTGCTTTTATGTATTACAAGAGATTTGAATTCGCAAAATGCTGATATAAACCTATTGCGGCAGTTGAATGTCAACCGCAACAAACATTTAGACACGTATTTTACGATTTGCAGTAATAGCATTATCCCTGTTTCAGTTGGTGTGCCGCTGAGTCTCTATCTGTATGGGTTACAGAAAAAAGACAGCCTATTTCGAAGCAAGGCTATTGTGGCAGGGGGCAGTCTTGCAGTTGCCAGTGTCATCACTTTTGCTCTCAAATATTCGATAGGTCGTCCTCGCCCCTTTGTCACCTACCCTGAAATACAAAAATTAAGCGATGGGGGTAGCCAATCTTTCCCGTCTGGGCATAGTTTCAACGCGTTTTCTATTGCCACATCTTTCAGCATAGAATGGCCACGGTGGTATGTGGCTGTACCCGCATACACTTGGGCAGCAAGTGTTGCTTATTCGCGAATGCACCTTGGAGTCCATTACCCTTCAGATGTGCTATGCGGTGCTGCTATCGGAGCTGGCTCGGCTTGGCTTTGCCACTGGGCCAACAAAAAATGGAAAACGAAAAGAATTGGGAATATTATACGCAAACAAGTGCTTCTTGGAGCCTTGCAATCTCGAGCGGTTTCCACAAAAAGCCAGTGAAGTAGCCCACATATTCATCGTGTTGTTCGGCGGTGATGTCGGCGGTAAAGGCAAAGATGGGTGTTTTCGTATTCAGGCTTTTCTTGGTGCGAATATTTTCTGTCGCATCAAAGCCATTCATTATTGGCATGTGCAGATCCATCAATATAAAGTCATATACTTTCAGCTTGGCTTTTTCAATTGCTATTATGCCATTCAAAGCATGTTCCGTTGTTGCTCCCCAATTGCCCAATAGTTTTTGGGCTACCAATGCGTTTATCAGGTTATCCTCTGCCAGCAATATTGTCTTGCCTTTCAATTGGTCTCCTATTTTTACAGAAGTTCGCTCTGGCAATTTACATTTCTTTAGTTTCAAGTCAAAATAAAATTCCGAACCTTGGCCAGGTATGCTGTCAACAAATATTTTGCTATTGTGAAGTCGTACCAATTTTTCTACAATTGCTAAACCTAGGCCTGTGCCACCCCGTTTACGGGTTGTTGTTTTTTTCACCTGCGAAAAGCTTTCAAAAATTGCTGAACGCAACGATTCAGAAATACCTTCCCCTGTATCCTTCACCTTGAAACGAATTGTATCGTACCCTGTTTCGCTACTGGTTTTTTCTATAACTAAATTCACCTTGCCTTTATCCGTGAATTTGATGGCATTGTTGATAAGGTTACCAAGAATTTGTGAGAGTTTTGTTTCGTCAAATTCATGCCCCGAAGTGAAATGAATATCAATATCCAAATCGAGTTCCAAACCCCTTTCCTCAGCTAGGCTTTGATGAACATTAATGATATTTTCTAAAAAATTCTTGAGATCACTAGGATATACTTTTATAGCTTCATTCCCGGCGTCCAGTTCGCTATAATTTAGTATGTCGTTGATGATCTGGACCAAGTTGTCTGAGGAAAATTTGAGCGAATCAAACATTTTTTTGTCCTCTGGGTTTGCCTTATCTTGCAGCAGCAAAGCTATAGTGGTCACTGCATTCAAAGGAGTCCTTATTTCGTGACTCATAGTACTAAGAAATTCCTGCCGAACCGTTGCACTTTGCGTAGCCTTGTTTTCCTTTTCAACCCTATCAGCTTTTGCACGTTGCAATTCGGCCTCCCTTTCCAGCAATTTCATCTGTGTTATTAGCTCATAGTAATCCACAACCTGTAAGGTTTGGATGTTAATCATAGCTTCTTTTTCTCTTAGGTAAAGCTCCAAACATTCAAGTGCTTTTTCCGGGTCATTTTCTTGCTTGAAAAGCTGGTACAACAGATAATAGCACTTGAACTTAATGATAACAATATTGTATTTAGTACTGACTTCTACTCCTTCATTTAATATAGATTTTGCTTTCTCTATCTCTCCCATTTTCAAATACAACTCCCCCAATTTGCGATAGCTCATACCCAACCGAAGCTGTTCGCCAGTTTGAAGGTGTACTTTTATTGATTCAAGGAAATCGCTTTCGGCCTCCTTAAGCATTCCCTTTTGTACATTTATCTTACCTCTGCAATACACTGCAAATGCAACCCCACTTGTGTCGCCATACTTTTCTTTCAAGGCAATAGATTTTTGCACTAGTTCCAACGATTCATCTACTTTCCCTTGTTTCAAGTATATGTCCGACAAATTGTTGTAGGCATCCGATTCAAGATGAGCGTCCCCGACTTTTTTGGCTGCTTCTATTGCATTCTCATACGATTTTTCAGCATTCTTTTGGTCGCCAAAATATTGATAAATGCAACCAAGCGATTTCTCAGATCGAGAAATATTGTGGTGGTCTTCGTACCTTTTGTAAATAGTTATACAATCAACCAGATTCACCAGCCCCATATGCAATTTGTCTGTCTTGTTATACCCTCCTGCAATATTATATTTGGCATCGGCTATTCCACGTTCATCATTTAATAATTCAAAATAGACAATGGCTTCCTTGGCTGCATTCAGCGAAAGCTGGTATTCGCCAGATATCATATAATACAAGGAAAGTTTATTCAGGCTACTTCCCTGCAATGATTTGTCGTTAATGGAACAACTGATCGAAAGGGCTTCCTTGGCCTGCTCTATACTCAACGCCAAATTATTGACCCTACCAACATACGCCTTTTCGAGAAGCTCAAGTACCTTTCTTTTTTCTTCGGTGTGCGGGGGGGTGATCATTGGTGAGTGAATCTATTATGCAAAGATAACAGTAGAAAATGAAAGTAGAAAAAAATTTGCTTTGGTCGAAATGTCTATTCTAGGAGACTAAATTAGATTTGGCCTATCAAAGAACAAAGAAGCCCTGCACTTAGCAAGGCTTCTTCCATTTTGTCGGGAGGTGGTCTTCATCCTCCTATCAAAAGCTCAAGGCTTAAAGGGGTCGGCAAACTTAAGGTTCGTGATTAGGTTCTGGTCGGTGAGGGTGCTGAGAAAAGCTATTAATGCATCCTTTTCAATTGCTGAAAGGTTCAGGCTTCTTGGCCTGCCGCTTCCATCCTTGAACTTGCTGTCGAGGCCAGGGTGGGCTTTTATGCCGTGGCTGTAATGCTCAAGTACATCATCCAATTTTGCAAAACGGCCATCGTGCATGTACGGTCCTGTGAGAGCTATGTTTCGCAGGCTCGGTATTTTGAATGCACCATTGTTTCCGGGGTCAGTGGTCTGTTTGTCCAATCCAATATTGGCTGTACCTCGCACCACAGGACCACCATAGCCACCACCACCGCCATTGAAGCCTGGGTCAATCAATCCAGGCTTGCCAAAAAACATCATCATGTTGCCATCGGGTGCGGCAAAGTTGCTGCCCGCATGACATTGGTTACATTTCATTTCGGTTGAAAAGCTCACCACATTATTCAACAGATACTCAATTCCCTAGTGCAATTTTACGCCAAAAAAAAGAAATTCCAAATTGCCAAATTGCGAATTGACATCTTCCACAATTTCAAGTGCTGCCCCACCTCCAGTAAAGTAGTAAAAGTTTTTGCCCAAGTGCCGCCGTTTGTCAAACTCAAACTGAAACGCAAGGAGTTGGTATTATTGTCTCCTGCCACCACCCCAAAACCAGTGCGGATTCCAATTTCCTTATCAAAATAACGCCTCACCATAATAGAGTACAACGAGTTTAAGGGCTGAACATTGCTCAGTGGCAGCATCTGCGAAAGCAGCGGGTTCACGTTGAAACCAACGTAGCGGTTGGTGGTGGCTGTAGGTTTTGGCAGCTGCACATCTTCTTGGGCATTGGCTGCCAAGCACGATAAAACTATGCTGAACAAAATGGCGACAGCTCTTTGCTTTTTCATGTGCTTAAAAATTTACCAAAAGATAAAGTGAAATGGGCACAGCTGGCACGAATGTGAAAAGAATTTTGTTCTCCCTTTCAATAGCTACCCCACAAATGTTTCGGTGCGATGATGGCGTATCCAATTGCCTGCTAAATAGCCTTCAGTAAATAGACTGATATGCTTGTTCAGGTTCCACATTATGCCATACATCGGCCCTCCGCCCCATCCATTGTATGTGCCTTTGATAGTGTTAGTTCCCCCAATAACAAAATCTGTTGAAACTGTTTGTTCCTCTTTTGAAATATATCGTGCATCCACTCCGCCATACACCACGAAACGATTACCTAGATTTCGCCGCCACTCAAAGCCTAGCATGGGGCTGTATGCCCTTTCATCGGTCACCCTGAAGGTTTGTCCGCCGCTGTTGTCTTCTTTGTGAAAAATGGTGCTGCTGCCACCAATCCTAAATGCACCATTGGGGTTTTTCGTCCGGTATTTCAAAATAAAAGTGTAGGGCATATCCACTATGTTGGTAGGCTTGTTGCCCGCCACCGTGCTGATAAGTTGGCTCAGGTTCATGCCCAGTTCCCAATTGCTTTTCAATGCCGTGTCACGCTGTGCCTGTGCCGAAAATGTAGCAATTAGTGTTGTTATGATTAGTATAGCGTTTTTCATTGGCATAGGCAAAGGTATGGCTTGAAAAGTTGCTTAACGAACCAACTAAATGCAAGGTTACTTGGTTTATTCTGGGTGCACTCACGTTCTTTGCTGTTAGTGTCACCCATTTCACTCTGCATTCCTTCGCCCATAGGTTTCCTTTGGCTGGAAGAAGATGGAAATCATGTGTCAAAAATTCTTTTTTTGGAAGAAAAAACGGAAGATAATCCTACCAGTTTTTTGAAACAAGTTGCCCAACAACTGGCTGAATATTTTGAAGGCAAGCGAATGAATTTCGATTTCCCTTCGAAACAAACTGGAACCAATTTTCAAACCCGAGTATGGCACGAACTCACCAAAATTTCCTTAGGAGAAACCATCAATTACCTGCAACTTGCCAGGCGGCTTGGCGACGAAAAATGTATCCGAGCCGCCGCATCAGCCAACGGCAAAAACCAACTAGCTATTGTTGTGCCCTGCCACCGGGTGATAGGCAGCAATGGCAAACTGATAGGTTATTCAGGAGGCCTGCACCGCAAACACTGGTTACTACAACACGAATCAAAAATGATGGGCAAAGGGCTTGGGTTTTAACAAAATTTGAATTGTATAATTTTTGAATTTATCACAACCTTAGTATCATAACTTAACCTAACTAAGCGGGATTCCCAAAATTACCCTATCAGTCATAACAGAATAACCGAATAAACCATGTTTACCCACACCACCACTATCCGCATCCGCTACGCCGATACCGACCAGATGGGCTTCGTACATCATGGTAACTATGCCACCATGTATGAAACTGGCCGTGTGGAAGCCCTGCGAAGTCTCGGTATTGCTTACAAAGACGTTGAGCTTGCCGGCATACTCATGCCAGTGATAGACATGCAGTCGAAATACCTGAAACCCGCCCGCTTTGATGACCTACTGACCATAGAGACAATCCTGAAAGAATTGCCCACGTCACACATCCAGTTTCACTTTGAGGTGCTGAATGAATTGGGGGAATTGCTGAATACTGGTGAGGTGAAACTGGTATTCATAAACAAAAAAAACCACAGACCTGTACGATGCCCTGGGCCATTGCTCGAAAAACTTCGTCCGTTTTTCGCCTAATGAAAGTGCGTACTTTTGCAGCATAAACTATGGATTTTATAGACATTTTCTCGAAGCCCGAAAACCTGCTCAGCCTGCTGACCCTCACCGGCATGGAAATTATTTTAGGTGTTGACAATATCATTTTTATTTCAATTGTAACAAGCAGGCTGCCCCTGAGCATGCAGCCACGTGCCAGAGCCTTGGGACTTTTTCTGGCATTGATCTTCCGCATCATTTTGTTGGCTTTCATCAGCAGGTTAGCCAACATGACTGAGGAGCTTTTCTCCATTTCGGGATTTGCTTTCAGTGCCCACGATCTAATTATGCTAGGTGGAGGATTGTTCCTCATTTTCAAAACCACTATGGAGATTTACAACAAATTGGAGGGAGAGAACGAACACCACAACGAAGGGAAGCAAAATGCTTTTGTTTCTATCGTGATTCAAGTAGTACTTATAGACATTGTTTTTTCATTTGACAGCATTATCACTGCCGTAGGCTTGAGTCGAGAAGTGACCATCATGGTTGCTGCCGTGGTCATTTCCATGCTTATTATGCTTGCATTTAGTGGGGCAGTTGCAAGATTTATTAACCGCCACCCAAGTATGAAGATGCTGGCACTTTCTTTCTTGCTTATGATTGGTTTCATATTGGTAGGCGAGGGTTTCCACCAAGAAATAGAGAAAGGATATATATACTTTGCCATGGCATTCTCCTTGTTGGTAGAAAGCCTTAACATCTGGATGCGGAAGCGGCATTCAAAGCCTGTGAAGCTGAAGGATAATTTGAATATGTAAGTGTTGTAAACCCTTTCACAGTCTTCGATAACCTCCGAATGACAGGCTTCTTACTTGAATATGTCAGGCTCAGTTTATCGAAGCCAGATTCTTTTACAACCCTACCGTTAGTTGCAGAAAAAAATTAATACCTGCCTGCGGGAAATAGAAATTATTGTCTACCCGACTGCCATTGTAGAAATAGCCATAGGTATATCCATTAGGTTCGTAGTGGAGGTTTAGAAAATTGTTCAAAAGAAAACTTAGTTGTACTTTTCTTAATTCCTTACAAGGTATATCCGCTGACGCCCGCAGGTCGTTCACCCAAAAGGCTTTCAAGCTTCGGCTATTATTTTGTGTGTTATCCAAATACTGTTTGGAAACATACTTAGAAAGCCAATCAATAGTGATGCGTTTGGTAGGCTTATACCTCAGTATGCTTGAGCCAACCAATGATGGCGATAGACTTAAACTGGTATTCTTGTAAATTTTGACAAGGCTGTCCGTATAAGTTGTACTGTCGGTATAAAAAGTAGCATATTCACCGAACGATTTTATCTTGTTTTGGCTCAGACTCAGGTTGGCGGTCATTTGAAGTTTTCTGTGTATAACCACCGAGCCAGAAAGTTCGATGCCTGCACGATAACTTTTGGCCACGTTCACCCGCAAGGGCACGCCCACATCGTTCACGGTGCCATCGTTCACCAACTGATTTTTGTAGTTCATAAAGTATAGGTTTGCATCAAAACTATAACGGCCAGAAATTTTGCGGTAGCCACCTTCAAAATCGTCCAAAAACTCCTGCTTCGGGTAGTTGCGTGTTGTTGCCTGCATAATGTCGTTGTAGGCAGGTTCGCGGCCACTACGCCCATATTGGAGATGGAGGGTCTGCTCTTTTTTCAGGCGGTATTCAAGTCCTGCTTTGGGGTTGATAAACGTATATTTCAATGGATGGTCATAGGAGATAATGTAGCCCATACTTTCATCTGTTCCTTTGGTTTTGTAGTTGATATGCCTTCCCTGTAACTCTGCGTATCCTCGTAGGTTTTTATTATTCTGATAACTCACTTTGGCAAAAATATTCTGATCCCTTTTGGTGGATTTTCCATCGTAATAGTGTTGATAAATTTCAGAGTTTCCCGCATACCTAGCCCAGGTAACTTCACCCCACCGTTCTCCATCATATTGGCTCACACTCCCGCCCACCATAGCTTCCAGTTTGCCTTTGGCATAGATGGCATTTGCATTCACCCCATAAAAATCATTACCCAACCAACGCCTGCGGATGAGGTCGGTGTTGGTGATGTGGAAAGCGGTGTCAATCCCAAGATTATATTTTCCAACATCAGTTCCAGCCTTATATTCTTCGTAGTAGCCGCTGCCTCTTGTGAGAAAGCCAGCAGAATTTAGCAGCCAATGTTTTCTTAATTGCCAAGCATAGTGTATTTGGTAATAATCTTGGCGGTAGTTGTCTGTCTGGTTTTTGTAGGTGAATCTATTATAAGTTCTGTTGCCTGAATTCCGAAGCTGTTTCAGTTCATCAGCTGACAACAAGTCATTGACAGCATAATTTTTCATGCCGGCGGTATCGCTATTCAACCTGCTTTCCGGTATGCCATTCCATGCCTGCCCTGTCACTTCGCTGCCACTGAAATGAATCAGTTTGAGCATACTTTTTTTACCACTGCGGGTAGCTTGCACAAAATATGAACTGAGGTTGCTACTACTCCTATCTACATAACCATCGCTCAGAATTCTACTCAACCGTCCTTCTATGCTCCACTGTCCAATCGTACCTGTGCCAAAACGCATACTGTACTTTTGGCTGTACCTATTTTTTCCCTTTGGATAATTGGCTGCAGATTCAGGAAAAATATATCCTCCAGCAAAATTTGTTTCTGCAAAGGCCTTGGTCGCACTTTTATCTGTTTGTATATTGATGCTTGCCCCAAAAGCTCCTGTGCCATTGGTGCTTGTGCCCACCCCCCGTTGCACCTGTACGTTGTCGGCTGAGCTGCCAATATCAGGCACATCCACAAAATAAGTGACTTGGCTTTCGGCATCGTTCACGGGTACTCCGTTCAAGGTTACATTTATGCGGCTAGGGTCAACCCCACGAATGCGGATACCTGTATACCCCACCCCATTTCCGGCATCGCTGTAGCTTACTGCATTGAGGGTGTATTGCAACAAGATGGGCAGGTCTTGGCCTAGATTTCGTTCGCTCAGGGTTACCTTATTCAAAGTACTGTTGGTGGGATTGCTACGTTGTCTTGTGCCTCGCACTGCGGCTCCTTCTAGTTGATTGATTGTAGTGTCAGTATTTTCTTGGCCGCTGGCCAAAATGGAAAGCAATAGGAGCGAAAAGACACCGCTATTTCTTAGCATTTTTAAGGTCATGGGTTGAGGTCGCATCCAACCACAAATGGAAATTGATTTACGCATTTTTGTAAATACTTTTTAATGAAAAAAAATGCCTGCGTGCAGGGGCAGCAGCAAGTTGAATATACAACCCTTTTCCACGCCAATATGACGTGACTCTTTTTCCTTCGCAGGCATTATCCTGTTCAGGTTCGGAGGGTATTATCTCAGTCGGTTGTTTCCAACCAACACCCCTAAAGACGGGGCAATATTAAGGGGAAAGTCTGGAATTAATTTATCTCAAATGCATTTTGAGTAAAGGCTCCAACAAAGTCCTATCAGCTAATTTTTCTTCCAATTGGCTGGCAATTATTTCATCTATTATGCCCTCGTTCACCTTGCCCATTTGCTGGGCATAACTGTAGGGCTGCTTGCTAAAAGTCACCAATTCATATTGCGATTTGTAGAGGTCGGGATAAAGTTCGCAGAGTTCATGTTCTATATGTTTGCGTTGAAGAAATTCCTTGTCGCCCACCTTGTCTGCCATCTCATAAAAATTTTGCACTGCCAGGTCAGCTATTGCATCAGCGTTCGGTTTTCTTTCTTTATAGTATTCGGCAAAAACTTTGTTCCAATCCGGGTGGAATTTTTCAATACATTCATCCATCACTACGCAGTCTTCAAAAGAACAATTCATTCCCTGGCCATAGAACGGAACCACCGCATGTGCTGCATCTCCCAACAACGCAAGTTTATCGTCCACCACCCAAGGATTGCACTTGATGGTAACCAATGAACCCGTAGGATTATTGAAAAAATCTTCGGCAATGGTGGGCATCATCTTCAAGGCATCAGGAAACTCAGCGTCAAAAAATGCAAGCAAATCCGCTTCAGATTTCAGCTGTTGGAAGCTTGGCAGTCCTTGGTTGGCCAAAAACAGAGTGCAAGTGAAATCGCCCGAAGGATTGGGCAAGGCTATCATCATGAATGCACCTCTTGGCCAAATGTGCAACGCATTCTTCTCCATTAAAAAAGTACCGTTATCTCCAGCGGGAATAGCCAGTTCTTTATATCCAACATATAGATAATTTTGCGAATAATCGAAACGGTCGGTAATTTGCATTCGTCCGCGGGTGGCTGCAAATGCACCATCTGTTCCAATGATTCTGTCGGCTTTTGCTGTAATTTGTTCACCGTTTTCATTTTCAAAAAAGGCTGTTGCATTTGCCACATCCACATCGGTACAGCGGTGGTTGAAATATAAATATATATTTGGGTAGTCGCTAGCCAGTTCTAGCAATCGGGTATTCAACCTGCCGCGGGAAACGGAGTTGATACACTGCCCACCTGTGCCGTACGGTTGCTGATTGAGGCTGCCATCTTTGCCGTGCATCATGCGGCCATACATGGGTATCGCATCGGCCAACACTTCGGAATCAAGACCTACTTTTTGCAGGGCATTTATTCCGCGGGTACTCAGAGCCAAGTTGATGCTTCTGCCCGCCATTATTCGGTTGCTTCGCATATCTGGGCGGCGTTCATACAAGTGAATCTCAAAGCCACGTTTGGCCAAATACACGGAAAGCAAAGAACCCGAAAGTCCACCACCCACCAATATTATTTTTTCCATGCTGCGAAGGTAGTTCGGGAAAATGTCAAACTCAATTGCAGCTAACAACCACCATTTGTATGAGAGGTATGTACAAGACTAAATTATACAAACTTTTTTATAAAAAATGTTCCGAAGGGAATTAATGATAGAAGGAAGACTTTCACAGTAGCGGTAAAACTTAGCGGCATTTTTTTGAAGGCAATGGCCAATAGTATCACAAATGCAATAAACAGAAAACCATGTGCGTAGCCTAAAATTTTAATAGGTAACATCATTCCCCAAACATATTTTGACGGCATCCCAACCAATAACAACAGAAGATAAGACACGCCCTCTGCATGACCAATTTTGATTAAAGAAGCCCGGATATTTTTCATGCGTCAAAAGTAGTGACACTTTATTGAAACAGAAACAATCAACGAAACCTTTAGTAAAACTACTCTTTCACAAACTTCAAGTGCTGCCCAGCGGCTTCGATGAAATAGACCCCGCTGGCAAGCTGTGATATGTAGATGGAAGTCGTAGATTCTCCTTTACTGCTGGTAGTCAGGATTTGTTTTCCTGCCATGTCTGTAATACTTATTAAATGATTTCCTTGAGGCAAGGCAGTGAGAAAGAGTGTTGAGCCTGCGGGGTTCGGATAAAGCATCACCCCACTTGTCATGTTGAGCGAAGTCGAAACACCCGTCCAGTAGAATTTCTGGTAGTTGTTTTTTATTGGTTTAGTACCACAAAGTAAAAGCAGGAAAATGAAACAATGGAACAATAAAGCAAAATATTTTTATTGCTCGAGCAACAATTGTTGTCGGGGCAATAGAAGTGGCCTCACCCTGCCCTCTTCACTGGAAAGGGTGGCACATTGTCGTGGGGGCAACCACTCAACAAGTACCCGTGGCATTCTGCTGTATCGGTAGGCAACAAAGTATGTTGACAGTTCCGTTGCAAGGGAACACAGCAAAATAATCCTACCCTATCTTCGCCTATCAAATTGGCTGTTGTTAAACCTTTCTTTTTTTTGGCTGTCCCAAAAACTGCTTTGCAGTTTTTGAGGTTCATATCATTTTGGCTATTGGCCCTAGGTACATTTTTGTGCCAAGGGCAAATCACGTCCAACAAGGGGACCGACTTTTGGGTGGGCTACATGGGGCATATAGATGGCACGAGCAGCAACATGAGCCTGTATATTACCAGTGATGTGAACACCAGCGGCACAGTAGCCATACCCGGCAAAAGCTGGAGCACCACCTTTGGGGTGACCGCCAATGCCGTGACGGTGGTAAGCATCCCCCAAAGCCTCGCCTACATGAATTGCAGCGACTGCATCTTGGCACAGGGCATCCACATAACTGCCAACGACCCGGTGGTGGTATATGGCCACATATATGCCAATGCCCGCAGTGATGCCACCCTTGTGCTGCCTACTCCCACTGCAGGCCGTGAGTATTATGCCCAAAGCTTTACGCAAAAAGTAACCGGCAGCAACCGGCAGAATGAATTTATGGTGATAGGGCTGGAAGACAGTACATACGTGGACATTACTCCTGCCGCAGGCACCTTGAGCGGCACGCATACCAAAGGAATCACCTATAGCAAACTGCTGATGCAAGGAGAGATATACCAAGTGCAAAGCGATAGCGACCTCACGGGAAGCCACATAGTGAGCAGCAATACCACAGGCAAAAACTGCAAGCGGATTGCTGTGTTTTCGGGTAGTTCGTTTACGCCGCTTGGTTGCACCAGTGCCAGCAGTGGCGATAATCTTTTTCAGCAGATATATCCAGTGAGTGCCTGGGGGAAAACCTATGCAACTGCCCCGATGAAAACAAGGAAAGGAGGGGATTATTTCAGGATACTGGCTTCAAAAAGTAATACACAAATAACTATAAACGGATGGAACAACCAGACGATAGGGGCAGGGCAATATTACGAATGGCTCAGCGATTCGGCACAGTATATAACGAGTACCGAACCCGTGCAGATGGCCCAATATCAACGCACACAGAACTGCGATAACGTGACAGGCGACCCGAGCATGATTATATTAAACTCCGCAGAGCAGCAGTTGGACGATATTACTTTATACTCATCTCCTTACCAAAACATCACGGGAAATTATATCAATGTATTGATGGAAAGTGACGATACTTCTTCGTTCACGCTTGATGGCAATAAAGTGAGTTGGTCAACAATACCTAGCAACAGTGGCTTTGCATATACACAAACTACTGTGAACAGTGGCAACCACCGCCTTACGGCTGACAGCGGCTTCAATGCCATTGCCTATGGGTTTGGCAATGTTGAGAGCTATGGTTACTCTGCCGGGGCTAACATTGTAAATTTGGTGCAAAGCATTACCGTGTACAAATATGCATCTACCTGCAAAGGAGTTCCACTGCAGCTCACAGGCAACTGCATATACACACCTATTGCTTGGCGATGGGATTTTGGGGATGGGGGAAGCGACACAGTTCAAAACCCTAAACATACATTTTCTGATACAGGTGATTATCTGGTTAGCCTTGTAACTATGAAAAACAATGGCAACGATTGTGAGTCGCAGGATTCTACAATTTATACTGTGCATATATACCCGTTGCCAACTTCATCGTTCACATTTGATGCTCCTTGTAGCAATGCACCAGTCCAGTTTCAGGATAGTAGCTCCATAGAAAGTGGAAGTATAACTTTATACACTTGGGATTTTGGAGATACTACTTCTTCAAACTCAATCAACCCAAGCCATGCCTATTCAGGAACAGGAACACGAAGGGTGATTCTTGCTGTGACCTCAAAAGGAAATTGCTATGGACGAGATACGCAAAATGTTACCATACAACAGAGTTCCGTCCCCAATTTCTATTTTACGCAAAAGTGTATGTACGATTCTATTGCCATTGCAGATAGCAGTACCTTGAGGGGTCAATTCAAAGCCAGCTATGGTTGCTACAAAAGCATTGTTCGTTGGGGCGATGGAAATACAGATACGATATTCAATGTGATAGGAAACAATTCTTCAAAGAAACATGATTATACTTCGGCAGGTAGCTATGCCGTGAAGATGGTGGGAATGGATTGCTCTACTGGCTGCATTGATTCTGTGAGTAAATCCCTGGACTTGCAGGCCACTCCAATAGCAAATTTTGTTATAACAAATGGATGCGAGAAAGACAGTTTGACAATCATTGATTCATCAAGTATTTCATTCGGCAGCATTCTTTCTTGGAGTTGGAATTTTGGTGACAATACAACCCAAACATATACTGCATACCAAAGCTCAGTAAAGAAAAGGTATACTACTTCGGGCACTTATTTGGTGACCCTCGTTGTTGTGAATACGAATGGATGCAAGGATACTTTTAGTAAGAATATACTTGTTCATCCAAAACCAATACCTTTATTTGCTACCTCCAATGTTTGCTATCCTGAAGCAATTCCTTTTTCAGATACTTCGAGCATCAGTAGTGGCAGCATAGTGCAACGGCAGTGGTTCTGGGGCGATGGATTGGATAGTACGTTTGGCCAAACGGATACAAGTGTGAAGTATAGTTATTCTGTGTTTGGGACCTACGCTCCTAAGTTGGTTCTTGTATCAGACAATGGGTGCAAGGATTCACTCACGGGAAGTGTATCGGTATGGGCTAAGCCCAATGCCAGCTTTAGTGTGAGCAATGGTTGTCAGTTGGCTTCACTTGGTTTTGTAGATAATTCCACCATCGGAGCTCAAAGTATATCCAAACGTTTTTGGGATTTTGGAAACGGGGATACTGCTACGAAAACTTCGACTTCATTTAATAACATATTCGCTGACACAGGAACATATACCATAACCCTCACTACGACGAGTAGCAAAGGTTGCACTGATACTATTCAAAAGCAAATCATAATATATCCGAAACCCTTAGCTAGGATCTATCCTCAGCCGAATTGCTCGAGTGATACGCTTTTGTTTTATGATAGTAGCAGCGTAGGTTACGGTTCAATCAGCAAATGGGGATATACCTGGGGCGATGCAAAAACTACGACATATACGACTGCCACCAATCCAGCTAGACACAAGTACACGCTTGCAGGAAAATACGCTGTGACACTGATTGTAACAACAAACAATAGCTGCACGGATACTACTACAGATTCAGTGCAAGTTTATACCTTGCCTAAAGCCAACTTTACCACAGCAAACCTTTGCCTGAATCAAGCCGCAAGCTTTACAAATAATAGCACCATTGGGTCAACTACGCTACAAAGTTGGAACTGGGATTTTGGGGATGGCAATGCGGATTCTCTCGGTGGAGATGGATATGTGGAGCATCAGTATAGCAGCTCTGGTTCAAAGTTTATCAAACTATTAATAACGGACGCTTACGGCTGCAAAGCGAATATTTCTAAATTTATTACTATCGAAGTTGTTCCAAATGCTGCCTTCACTTACAACACCGCATGTGTGTACGATTCGCTTTCATTCACCAACAGCAGCAGCATTTCCAACGGAAGCATTGCACTGCACACTTGGAAATGGGGCGATACCCAAATCACAAATACTGCAAGTAGTGCATTGATACGCCACAAGTATGCCAGCTCTGGATACAAAACTGTGGATTTGCTGGCAACATCCAACAAAGGTTGTTTTGATACAGCTACGCTCCAACTATATGTAAAACCAAAGCCAAATATAGCTGCTGACCTGCCCAATATCTGTTTCAAGGATTCCGTATATTTCATGGACTTGAGCAGCATTGATAGTGGCTCACTCACAAGCTGGGTCTGGGTGTTTGGGGATGGAGGTGGCTCCGTTACACAGCATGCTGCACATAAGTACGATACGGTTGGAGCCTACCCTGTAAAGTTGGTTGTCAATTCAAGTTGGGGTTGCAAGGATTCTCTATTTAAACAATTCACGGTGAACAGTAATCCGGTAGCGGGCATTGGTGTGAGTAGTCCTTGCCTCAATGATTCGGTACAACTGATTGACTCTACAACCATGGCTTTCGGTTCGGTATATCGCTGGCATTGGCAAATTGGGGATGGGGATACGAGTGACTTGCAAAACCCTAAACACAAGTATGCTGATACGGGCATGTACACGCTAAAACTACATGTTCAATCAGGCAATTTGTGCAAAGATTCTGTGACCAAGCAGGTGCGAATTTACCTAAACCCTGTGGCTAAATTCAGTGTGTTAGATATATGTTTTGGTGACTCATCCTCCTTTGTTTCTACCACAACTTCCATGCAAGGCAATCTACTTTTATATAGTTGGCTGACTGGCAATGGAGATAGTATTGGCAGTAGTTCGGCAGCCTACAAGTATATGTATAGCAGTGCAGGTAATTATTTCATCACACATATTGCAACTGCTGCAACTACCTGCACTGACACTATTTCAAAGAGTATAAACGTGTGGCCTAAACCGTTGGCCAATTTTGCTTTCGTTGATGTATGCAAATACGACTCCTTACGATTGAATGATTCAAGCAAACTGAGTGCTGGCAGTATTGTTTCATGGCGTTGGGGGTGGGGAGATGGCAATGTGGTGACTAAATCCCAACCTGTGCAGGTGAGCCATTTGTATGCAAATGCAGGAAGCTACCCGATTACACTTTTGGTTACATCCGACAAAGGCTGCATGGATACTTTGGTGGATTCTGTTGCAGTGAATCCAGTTCCAATCGCTTTGTTTTCAGTGAATCAATATATCCAATGTTTCAATAGACATTCCTTCACTTTGACAGATACTTCTGCAGTGGCCTGGGGCGGATACACCCGTAGTTGGGAACTAGGAGATGGAAGCGTTGATACATCAACTTCATTTGCAAAAAACTATTCTTCGCCTGATACTTTTTATGTCAAAATAAAAATCACAAGTGACCAAGGGTGCATTGATTCCATCACAAAAGATTTGACAATAAATCCATCACCAAAAGCTGCCATTTTATTGGATACAAACAGCCTTTGCCTGAGTGGGAATAGTTTTTCATTGGCGGACAGCACAACAATTTCCACAGGCAATTATTCAGTACTTTGGGATTTGGGCGATACATCCGTCTCTACTCAAAAAACCATTGCACATACCTACGCCCATCCTGATACTTTCATGGTGCAATTGAAAGCTACATCATCACTTGGCTGTGCCGATTCCATTACCGACACATTAGTAGTTCATCCAATGCCTGTAGCTGATTTTACCTTTAAGGATGTATGTGCTGGGGATACTTTCACACTAAACGATAAGTCAACTATTTCATCGGGTAACTATCTGATTCAGTCTTGGTTTTTCAATGGACTTTCTCACTCGCCATCTTCCGTTTATAAAACACTATTTTCAATTCCGCACACAGATACAGTATATCTCTTTGTCAACTCAAATTTCGGATGTTTTGATATTGCGGCAAAGGCTTTCACCATTCATCCTTATCCAGTAAGTTCAGTTTATTTACCTAATAATTGTTTAAGTGACTCCAGTTTTATATTTGACAGTACGGGTATCCTCTTTGGTTCTGTTGACAAATGGGGATACGATTTTGGCGATTCTTCGGCTACAACGTTGCGGTCGGGAAGTCTAAGTTTGCCTATAAAAGTGAGCCATCAGTATAAAAAGCCCGGCATCTATTTAGTAAATGTTGCACATATTTCTCAGTTTGGTTGTACAGAGCAAAGTAAACATACTATTACAATCCATCCTCAACCCGAAGCTAAGTTGATAGTACCAGATGTTTGCCTCATTGATTCAGCCAAGATCATTGACAGCAGCAGCATTGCCACAGGTTCAATTGTCAATTGGGATTACTTGTTAGGTGATGGCTCAGGTTTGGTTTCGTCAGCTGCAAATATTACCCACAAGTACACAAGTTCAGGATCATACTACTTGCAATCAATTCCAATCAGCAATTTTGGGTGCCGCGATACTGCGTATGATACGGTGATTATTCACCCGCATCCAGTAGTCAATTTTGTTGGTGTAGATGCCTGTGCTTTCGATTCAACTTCTTTTCTGGATTTTTCCACGATACCATTTGATACCATCAACCAACAAATCTGGAATTTTGGCGATAGTGCGATTCAATCATTCACCAAGCCATTTAGCAAAGTATATCATTCCTACGTCAACTGGGGCAAAGTGCCAGTCACTCTTACTTTGCTAAGTGATTTTGGTTGTGCTAATTTTCTGATTGACACTATAGATATATATCCATTACCACAGCCAAAGTTCATTGTGCCTCCTGTTTGCTTTCCTGATACGATTCAAGTTTTCGACATTTCTACCATTCCCATTGGCAGTATCGTTTCATGGGACTGGTCTTGGGGCGATGGTCACTTAGAACATTACGATTCTGCCATCATTCCACTCACCCATTCATATACTTCGTCGAATGATTACTCAACACGGCTAGTAGTGGTAAGCGACAAGGGATGCGTTTCATCTTTTGAAAACACAGCTATCATTCACCCACTACCTAAGGTAAAATTTGAAGCAGACAAGCACCGTGACTGTCCACCGCTTGAAGTGCAGTTTATGGATAAAAGTACCTTGAAACGAGATAGCATCATTGGCTGGGATTGGAGCTTTGGCGATGGCGATGTTTCCTTAGATAAGAACGCATGGCACCGTTATCCCTACAAGGAATATCTATATTTAGTTAAGTTAAAAATAACGACCAATGCAGGTTGCACAGACTCTTTGACAGACACCGTGCCTTACTGGGTGAATGCTGTTCCCACAGCTTCGTTTGTGCCCAATTACGATTCCGTTTCCTACCTCGACCCGCAGATTAATTTCATCAATACTTCAAAATATCCTCAATATTCGTATTGGACTTTTGGGGATGGAACAGAAGCATATACTCGCAACGTAAAACATACTTATGTTGACACTGGCCGATACAATGTGCGGCTGATAGTAACCAATGCCTACGGCTGCAAGGACACAGCCCGCCGCCTTGTATTTGTCGCACCCGACTATACGTTCTATGTGCCAAACTCTTTTACTCCCAATGGTGATTTTCTGAACGAGACTTGGGGGCCTGAAGGAATTTTTGTGGGAATTCGTACCTATAAAGTCAGGGTATGGAATCGCTGGGGCGAAAAGGTATTTGAAACCACCGACCTACTGAACAAATGGAACGGCAACTATCAAAACTCGACCAAACCCGGATTGCAGGATGTATATTTCTATCGCATTGATTTGATAGACTTTTTCTACAAACGCCATCACCAAGAAGGGATGATACATTTGATAAGGTAGTAAAACAAAACGTCCCCCAAGAAACATGGAGGACGTCATTCATTTCAATTCTATTCTGCTAACTCAATCTACCACGACCAGACTTCTGGTCTGCATATTCATGCCGTTTTGTAGGCGGAGGTAGTAGGTGCCTGCTGCAAGCCCAGCACGATCCAGATTGATACGGTGTGTGCCGTTTGCGTAGATGTCATCTGCAATGGTGCGTATATGTTTGCCTTGGGTATCTATCAATGAAAGTACACATACGCCACCCGCACTTTCAAACTCCACAGTAGAGCTTTGCTGCATGGGATTTGGATAGATACTTACCAATGCCTTCCCTGAGTTGCGGCGTATGTCTTCAGTCACGGAGTTATTGGTGCAAGTGTCTTGCAGTATATCCATCTTGTTGAAGTTTTGCAGCATCACGGTCTGCACATCGGTAGGGTTCAGGCAGAACCAATCACTGAGGATGGTGGTATATATCTGCCTGAAGTCGTGCTGCATGGCTATATTATCGTTCACAGTCACATTGGCCGGTATAGTTGGGTTGGTGCCCTGAATCCCGCCCTTCACTTTATTACCAAACAAGAACAGCGGTGCAGCAGAACCGTGATCGGTACCGCCGCTGAAATTGCTTTTAATCCTGCGGCCAAACTCGCTAAAGGTCATGCCCAGCACACGGTTGTGGGTGTTCAGCAGTTTGCAGTCGTCCATGAAGGCATCGATGGCTTCGCTTACATAGCCCAACAGTTTTGCATGGTCGCCTTTGGTATTGTCTGTGGGGTCTACTTGCACAGAATGCGTATCAAATCCCCCGAGGCTTACCATATATATCCTTGTCTTCATGCCACCCGCTATCAGTTGGCTCACAATTTTCAACTGGTCTGCAAGTTTGTTTGTACCGATAGTAGGCCATAGGGTAGATTTGTTGGTGGCTTTGGCTGCTGCCGCTTTTATCACAGTGGCATATTGCTGGGTTTGCGAGGCCACAGTTCGGATGTACGCAAGCTCATGCCCGGCATGGGTGTTCGGAGCAGTAGTGGTAGTGCCGTTTATGAGGTTATAGAAGGTGGTAGGGTCGCTGATAGCCATAGCCATGCTCACCTGCAAGCCCTGAAATACGGGTGACACGATGCTGCCAATTTGTATAGCCAAAGGGTCGGGCATATTGCTGTTTGGGTATCCTGTAGGAAAGTTGGGATATTCTTCGCTGAGGTAGCGGCCACTCCATCCATTATACAATACTTTGTCACTGTCACTTCCAGTGAGCCAAATATCTGTAGCTCTAAAGTGTGAGTAGTTTGGATTGGGATAACCAACGCTTTGTATAATGGAAACTTGTCCATTGTTATATCTATTTTGCAAATGTGTCATGGCGGGATGAAGCCCAGTAGCACTTGTTCCTGTGAGAGCTAAAACCTTATTTTGCGGTATCATCACGTTGCTGCGGGCAGTATTTAGGTTGGTATATTGGTCAATAGGTATCACGGTGTTCAGTCCATCGTTGCCGCCATTGAGTTGCACCAGAACCAACACATGGTCAGTATCTGTAAAGGTGGCAGCAAGTCGACTCAGCATAGAGTCAGGCCCATAGGCGGCCATATTCTGGCCTTGCAAAAAAGATGGAAGCACCGCAACAGGCACTGTATTTTTTATAAATGATCTGCGTTTCATGGTTCTTGTTTTTTGGGGTTAGTAATTTAGAATTTCTAATGCTCAATCGCGAATTACGAAAGTTGATATTCTGAAAGATCCAAGAGGTATCGGATGAGCAACATCAGGCGGTCGGTCACTATCTTTTTCTTGGCTGCCACCGTGGGATTTGCCAGGTAATCATTCCAAGCTGTGGTCCAATAGCTGTCGGTCACTTGCCCACTCAGGAGTGCCGCAATTTTTATCGTATCCTTTTCTGTTTGGCTCAGGGTGAGTGTGCCATGAAGGTATTTGCACAAATCATCTATCAGTGTATTGGGATTATCCGGCTGGCTCATCATGTGTGCAACGGCAATGGTATCTATAATGAGTGTAAATCCTGAACGTTTGATACCAACATATAATAGTAGATCGGCAATCTGATTTCGCTTGGGCAATGTATCGCTGTTTATCCAAAGCTCATGAAAGCTTGGAATTTGGTAATAAGCCGGCCATCCTGCTACATTGGGGGGGTCGAGTATATCCTGTTGCTGAATATATCCAACACTCCAAACCTGACCCCACATAGAATACTGGGTTTCGTAGGTGGCGGCCGTAGGAAAGTCCACTTCAAACTGACGAATCAGTCCTACATTGAAATCTACAGGGCTTTTTATGATACAGCCCATATTGGCAGCGTCAAAGAAATGTTCTGATTTCAGCAAGGCGGTCAATACCGTTTTTATATCATAACCGCTATTACGAAATATCGTTGCCAAGGGTTCGATTACATTGGTTTCGGTTGTGGCATCTATATCATAATAAACAAAAAAGCGATAGAGCTTTCGACACATGAATTTGGCTACTTCATTCTGTGCAAAAATCATGGTCAGTAAGTCATCCAGTTCTACATCACCCGCTGTGCTGCCGCTTTTTCCCTGTATAACGGTATTGTTATAGAAAGCTGAAAATTGCTTATTACTTGTTTCATGTTTTGTCGAATCAAAATAGGATTGAAAAGTGGTTTTGTTAATCCTCCAACCGGTGATGACTTTGGCAGCAGCTTTTACATCATCTTCTGTATAATGATTAGCCAGGTCTTTGCCAACAGTGAACAGTTCTTGCAGCTCACGTCCGAGGTTTTCATCTGGGGCATTTTTTGTGTTCTTGTCCCCATTTAGGTAATTCAGCATTGCAGGGTCAATAGTCATTTTCTTTGCTAAATCCTTAAAATTCCCAACGGCATTGCCACGCAGAGTAGCCAAATAATTGTAGCCCCAAATAGTAGAATTGTAAATGGTGCTTTGGGTAGAGAAGTGGTTATGCCAAAAAAGAGTCATCTTTTCCAAAATAGTCCTATCTTGATTGATCATCAGGCCAGTCCACCAGTATTTGAGCGATTGTCTCCGCTGCCCATTGTAGTTAGGGTCATCGGGGCCGTTCACCCAAGTAGCACCTTCGGCTATGTTAGGGTCTTTGTTCACTCCACCACTGTAATTGTTTATAGGTGGTGATGGTGGTGTAGTATTTACTGTTAGCAGTTCATCCACAGCTTGGCTCATGAACTTTCCTTTGAAATAATTGATGTCTGCCATCTTGGCCCCGAACATAGTGCGGCGAAGGAGATGAACCACTTGATCCTGTCCCCATGCACCTGCATAAGGACTTAAACCTGTCGCAAGTCCTCGGTTGATACGTTTTGGAGCTGCTACCTTTTCTATACTTGGCGGGGCAAGGGTTTCAGCAGTGTTTGAACGATTTGTTGGGGTAAAAAATTCGCGTCTGTTCATGGTATAAAGTATTGGTTGGTTGAAAAGCCGAGGTCAGACTTTTAGAAGCTTATTGGGTTTAATCGGTGGCCAAATTTAAGGAATAATTGTTCACCAAAATTTAATTGTCAGACGTTTGCGTTTTTATTTATCCACACCACTACTTTTGCCGCCATGAACAAAAAACATCTTCTACTATCTGTAGTCGCGTCCATGTTGCTTTCTTCATGCAGTATGTACCGCTGCCGCCCCATACAACACATCGAGATGACTGCATCAAACGTAGCAACAACAAATACTTTCGAAGTAGCCAATCTTGTCGAGCCTGACCAAGCCAATACTTCGCCAACTGCTCAGAAAGAAGTGGCCAAAGAAGCCGAAACTGCTGTTGTTTCCGTAGCTTCCAATGGTATAAAATCCCATCCAGCATATACGCTTGTGAAAGCTGATCAAGCAATGCCACAAAAAAAGTTGGCCAAATTAAAATTGATTCGGGAATTGAAAAAACTCAAGCATTCAAAGCCCAATGATGCTTCAGATTTCTTTAGCGATAAAAATATATTGATTATGTCACTTGCTTGCATACTTGCAGCATTCTCTACTTTTGGATTACTGTTTCTTATTTCTTCTACTATAATTCCCGCTCTGATTGCGTTTTTAGTTTGGCTGATTTTGGCCACCATTATCAAATTGGCCATTCGCAACGAGTTTGACGATTACGAACCCTGGACCAAAATAGTAGCCATTATTGCATATAGTATTTTTCCCGTTCTATTTCTTGTCTGGTATGTGTTGGCACTTTAATTTTTTGGTCAATTCACTACCAATCCAAATAAACATGAAACCAAAATACTACTGCATGGTGGCAACCTTCATGCTACTGCTTTCCAGCTCTTGTCGCACCTACCATTGCCGTGTGATGCCACAAACACAAAATCAGGACCTGAGTAAAGCAGTTCCTGAAACACCAGAACAAAATGTACCTCCAACCAACCTTGAACGCAAGGCAGTCAAG
>SHWZ01000028.1 GCA_009693575.1 Flavobacteriaceae bacterium
CGTTTTCTTGCCCTTATACATTTCCTTGTAATAGGTGTCAATGGTTGGGTGTGCCCCACCTTCATGATACTTCTCCCTCAGGTAAACCAACGCCATAGACGATGACTGCCCTTTGTATTTTACGTTTGTTGCCTTTTCTTTTGCGTTAAACTGTATGGAAATCTCCAATGAAGGCTTTGCATCGCATTTGTAGCAGATATATGTTTGAGCAGAGCAACTAAGAAAACGGGCGAATAAAACGAGGATTGTTGAAATGAGCCTATGGTTTTTCATCTATTATTTGTTTGTATTCGGGTTGCAAACCCTCAGCCTTTTGCGAGCAGGTTGCAATCCTGCTTTGGCTGGGTTAATCGTAATCCCTTAATTTTCTTTCACAGTCATTAAGGTATCCTTCTATATTCCTAACCTTTCTTTCCAAATCATTTTTATCACTTTCCAAGTCCCTAACTTTTCTTTCTAAATCATCATTACTATTTTTTAAGCTATGATTGTTGCTTTCCAAATATGAGTTGTAGGAAGATTGGCAGCTGCTTTGACTTTCGTAGCTATCTTTTTGAGATTCGCACCTTTCAATCTTCTTTTCCAATTCAGAAATTTTATCTTCAAAATCATCTTTAACTCTTTCGCAATTGTCGAGCCTTCGATTAAGTTTTTTTATTTAAGTGCTGTCGGGTGTTTCCACCCGGCCGTATTTTTACCTCACATCCCCTTCAACTCCGCCACCAACTTGCTGAGGGCAGCTTTGGCATCACCAAACAACATGGAGTTTTTGGGGTTGTAAAACAGTTCGTTTTCAATGCCGGCATAACCTGCATTCATGGAGCGTTTGTTTACAATGATATTCTTGGCATTTTCTACATCCAAGATGGGCATACCAAAGATGGGAGAAGCGGGGTCGTTGTGGGCGGCCGGGTTCACTACGTCGTTGGCACCTACTACTAGCACTACGTCGGTGGTGGCAAACTCAGGATTGATTTCCTCCATTTCTGAAAGTTTATCGTAAGATACATTGGCTTCTGCCAGCAGCACGTTCATGTGGCCGGGCATGCGGCCTGCCACGGGGTGTATGGCATATTTTACTTCTACGCCACGTTCTTCCAGTATCAGTTCCAGTTCGTGTATGATGTGCTGGGCTTGGGCAACCGCCAATCCATAGCCGGGCACAATGATTACTTTTTTGCTGTAGTTCATCAACACTGCTGCATCACTTGGGCTAATTTCTTTTATAGAGCCAGTGAGTTCACGGCCACCCGCAGCGGCGGCACCGCCACCAAATGCACCAAAGATAACACTATACAATGGGCGGTTCATGGCCTTGCACATTACCAAGGTGAGCAGAGTTCCGGCAGAACCCACCAAAATACCTCCAGTAAGCATGGCTTTGTTTCCATACATGAAACCACCGCAAGCCGCTGCCAGTCCGGTGAAGGAGTTGAGCAGGGAGATAACCACAGGCATGTCGGCACCGCCAATGGGCAGCACAAACAAAACACCGTAAATGAGCGAGGCTGCAAACAAAAGATATACATGCATTCCACCTTCAGCATTTCCATTCACAATACAGAAAGCGTAAACAAATAGCCCTATCATAATAACTGTGTTGAGAATATTATATTTGGGCAGACGGATGGGCTTGTTCAGGGTGCCATTCAATTTCGCCCAGGCAATGATAGAACCAGCAAAAGACACAGAGCCTATCACCAGTCCGGCCATGATCATGCTCATTTTGGCTGTGGGGTTCATCTCGGCATGTTTGCCTATGTTTCCGAATAGTTCGGCCAATTTAGAGAGATCAAATAGTTGGTTTGAGTTTTCTGTTTTTTCCAAACTCATATGCTGAAATTCGATTAGCGAAATCAATGCAGCACAAGCTCCGCCCATGCCATTGAATATAGAAACCAGTTCGGGCATTTTGGTCATCTGCACTTTTTTGGCTGTCATCCAACCTGCAACTGTGCCGATACCGATAGCAACAAGTATCAATGTATAGATAATGGGTTTTACTTCATCATCGTGGATGAAGATAGTGCCAAGGATAGCCAGCGTCATTCCGAAGCAGGCTATGAGGTTGCCCCGTCTGGCGGTGTCGGGGTGCGAAAGCATTTTTAGGCCGATCACGAAGGTGACAGAGCCGATGAGGTAGATGAGGTCGAGGATATATTGGGTGTTCACTTTGGTTTATAGTTTTTGGTTTATAGTTTTTGTCGGTGGCTGTTACTTGAGAAAGTCAGGAAGTCTATTGTATAGTTCTATCAACTAACAACCATCAATTAACAACTACTTTTTCTTCTTAAACATTTCGAGCATTCGGTCGGTTACCACGAAGCCGCCGACCACGTTGAGTGTGCCTAGGATTACAGCCAAAAAGCCAAGCACCAAGGCAAGTATATTGTCGGGGTCGGTATGGAGCATCACATAGATGGCTCCTACGATTACCACCCCGTGGATGGCATTGGCACCTGACATGAGTGGCGTGTGTAGCACCGCGGGTACTTTTCCTATTACCTCCACCCCCACAAATATCATGAGGATGACGATGTATATCATTTGTAGGTTTTCGCCTATGAAGTTGATTATTGAGTTCATCGAATTGTTTCTTGTTTCTTGTTTTTAGTTTATAGTTTTGGATTGTTAGACTGAGCGAAGTCGAAGTCTAATTCATAGGTTAGAAAATAATAGTTGCCGTTTGATTAGCTTCTCAGTATCGCCCCCCCATGCGTAATCAAAGTTCCTTTGGTTATCTCTTCCTCCAACTCCCATTTGAAGCCATCTTTGGTGGCAAGGTATTGCAGGAAAGTAGAAAGGTTTTTAGCATAAAGTTCACTGGCATTGGTGGCTAAGGTGCTAGGCAGATTGGTTGCTCCCACAATGGTTACGCCGTGTTTCACTACATTTTTTCCAGCTTCGCAGAGTGCACAGTTGCCACCTTGTTCGGCAGCCATATCTACAATCACAGATCCGTATTTCATCAGCTTAACTTGCTCTTCTGTGATCAGTTTAGGGGCTGGCCTACCGGGAATAAGTGCAGTAGTAATTACTAAATCAGCCATCGAAAGGCTCTTATTCACTGCCTCTTTTTGTTTCTGTTGATATTCTTCGCTCACCTCTTTGGCATATCCACCTTCAGCTTTCGCCCCTTCTGATTTTACTTCAATAAATTTTGCACCCAAGCTCTCTGCCTGCTCTTTGGTTTCCGGACGAACATCGGTAGCTTCCACCTGTGCACCCAGCCTTTTTGCTGTAGCAATAGCTTGCAATCCAGCAACCCCGATTCCAAAAATCAACACTTTGGCAGGGGTCACTGTTCCGGCAGCTGTCATTAGCATTGGGAATATTTTGGTCATTTCATTTGCACCCAGCAACACTGCTTTATAGCCTGCCAAGTTGCTTTGGCTGCTCAGTACGTCCATGCTTTGTGCTTTCGAGATTCGCGGAATGGCATCCATGCTAAAAGCTGAAACACCTTTGTCGGCAAGTTTTTTCACAAGGTCTGTGTTCACCAAATGGAAGAGGATGCTTAACGCCACCTGCCCGCTCTTCATGGTAGCCACTTCGTCGTCGTTCCAAGGGTTCACTTTGGCAACCACATCGGCTTGGGCTATCAGGGCAGCTTTGTCGGCCACCACAGTTGCTCCGGCAGTTTGGTAAACTGAGTCTTCAAAAGATGACGCATTTCCGGCTCCGCTTTCTATCAGAATTTCGTACCCTGCTTTGGTTAATGCCCCGGCCACAGTGGGCGAAAGGGCTACCCGTTTTTCGTCGGGTTTGGTTTCTTTGAGTATGGCAATTTTCATTTTTTCGGGTTCGAAAGTAATACAGGAAGCGAGAACAAAAATAATAAGGTGGTAGCAGAGGTGAATTTTGGTTATTCATTTCAGGGATAGAATGGTGGTTTGGTCAGCCCTGATGTCCATTTGGTAAAAGTCCTAAAATCATTCAACTTTTTATGTGCTTCTTTGCGGCCTAATCGAAATTTCTAATGAAATCATTTTTTAAAACCATGTTTGCCTCGATGCTTGGCTTTATCCTTGGCGGCATTCTCCTCTTTTTCATTTGCGTAGCTATCATCGTTGGTATGTTAAGCGGTATTGGAAGCAAGTCGGCGGTCTCTGTGAAAGACAATACGATCTTGCACCTCACTTTTGGGATGAACATTCCTGACCGCACAGGCAACAATCCATTCAAAAACCTAAATACCGATGGCGAATCGAGCAACCCGTTGGGGCTGAACGATATTTTGGAAAACATAAAAAAGGCAGGAAAAGATAGCCACATCAAAGGGATTTTGCTAGAAGCTGAAACCTTTGGAAGTGGCTGGGCCAAAGCCGAGGAAATTCGCAGGGCATTACTTGATTTTAGGAAACAAGGAAAGTGGGTGATAGCCTATGCTGAAAATTATACTAAAGGAGCTTACTATATAGCTACCGCTGCCGACAAAATATATTTGAACCCAAGTGGAGATCTTTTATTGAATGGTATGTATAGTGAAGTTCATTTTGTGAAAAACATGCTAGAAAAACTGGGTGTGGAAATGCAGGTAATCAGGCATGGCAAATTCAAAGGGGCAGTAGAAATGTTCATGCTGGACAAATTGAGCAACGAAAACCGTGAACAAATAAGTGTGTATGTGAACAGCATCTGGCAACATTTTGTAACAGGAGTTGCTGCTGGTCGAAAATTGGAGAAAACAGACATAGAAAGAATTGCGAACGATATGATTGTCCGCAAGGCGGAAGATGCATTGGAGTTCAAACTAGTAGATGGTCTGTGGTACAAAGATCAGGTGCTTGACGACCTGCGGAAACGCACTGGTAAAGGAGAGAAGGACAAACTGAACTTGATGTCTATAGCCAAATACAGCAGCACCCCCGGCAAAGCATGGCCAAGTGGCGAAGATAAAATTGCCATTGTATATGCTACAGGTGACATAGGCCCAGGCAACGGTGGCGATGATAATATTGGCTCAGAAGGCTTAAGCGAAACCCTTCGTAAGGCACGATTGGACGACAAGATAAAAGCAGTTGTGCTTCGGGTAAATTCGCCTGGGGGCTCTGCCTTGGCCAGTGAAATAATTTGGCGAGAGGTGGAGTTGCTACGTAAAGCCAAGAAGCCTGTGGTGGTGAGCATGGGTGATGTGGCTGCCAGTGGCGGTTACTATATAGCTTGTGGAGCGGATAGTATTTTGGCAGAACCTAATACTATTACTGGAAGCATTGGTGTTTTTGGATTGATACCCAATACCCAAAAGCTTATGCACGATAAGTTAGGTATCACTTCCGATGGAGTGAAGGTGGGCAAATACAGTGACCTTGGCAAACTAGATAGACCACTAACTGCTGACGAAAAAGTCATCTACCAGAAATATGTGGATGAAATCTACGACCAATTCCTAACCCGTGTGGCTGATGGCCGCAGGCTGAACAAGGCTCAAGTGGATAGCATTGCCCAAGGACGAGTGTGGACAGGTGCCGATGCACTTCACATAGGCTTAGTAGATAGATTGGGAAACCTTGAAGATGCTGTGAAAGTGGCAGCATGCTTGGCCAAACTCAACAAGTATGGAATAAAGGAATTGCCTAAGCAAAAAGACCCTTTCGAAAATCTATTGAAATCTCTTAATGGCGAAGCTGACAACTATTTTGCTCGCCAACAGTTGGGAGAATACTATAAAATATACGAAACCATAAAATCAGTCGGCAACATGAGGGGCATACAGGCACGAATGTGGTATGATGTGGAAGTGAGGTAAGGGAGTCAATCTGCAGTCAGCAATTGGTAGTAGGCAACTGCTGCCCTCCATTACTGCCTCCCAACAGTTTTTGATCGTTACATTGCACCTAAGTTTGCACCATGTCACTATTTGAAGGCAAATCCCGATGGCCATTTGTGGTCATAGTAACACTTTTTGCTCTTGTTTTTGGAAGCATCACATTTGTAAATCATTATCTTTTTCGCACGTATGCCCTCGATTTGGGCATGTTCAATCAGGCTTTGTATTGCTTTTCACATGGCAATGAAAATATCTTTACCCTAAGTTTGGAGAAGCAGACGGTTCATTTTTTTGCTACACATTTTTCACCAATCATTTTCCTATTTGTCCCATTGCATTTTGTATTTGGTAGCTATACTTTTTTGGTTGTGCAATGGCTGGCCTTGTTGTTGGGAGGTATAGGGATGTACCGGCTTGCAGGGCATGTATTGGAAAGTAAAAACAAATACTTACCTGAGTTTATTCTACTACATTTCTATAGCATTTGGGGCATATATTCGGCTTTGGCGTTCGATTTTCACCACAATGTAATAGGGGCGATGTTACTACCGTGGTTTCTATATTTCTTAATCACCAAAAGAAATAGACCATCAATCCTCTTTTTTTTGCTGATCCTTTGCTGTCAGGAAAACATGGCATTATGGATGTTTTTTGTGATGCTAGCATTGATGATGATGGGCTGGCGGCGTAAGTCATTGGATGCCACGACTGGAAAGACATACCTGCTATTTTTGGGAGCTTCCCTTGTCTATTTTATCATCGTTTCGCAGTGGGTGATGCCAGCTTTTCAGCACTCTGAACGCAATCTACAATATATGCGTTATAGCCACATGGGTGAGTCGCCATGGGAGATGCTAAAATATCTACTTTCCAATCCTGGCCAGATTGTACAACTGTTGTTCGGTGATACATATGGCCAACATTGGTATCACAAAATCAAGTTGACTGCCCACGCTATGATACTCTTGTCGGGTGGTTGGTTATTGTTTGCCCGCCCATTTATCTTCCTGATGCTGTTGCCCATTTATGCTCAAAAATTCTTTGCTGATAATCTTGATTTCTGGGGAATCAATTTGCAATATTCTATCGAGTTTGTGCCTATACTTAGTTATGTCCTAATTGATTTTATCAGAAATAAAAGCAATAGAGGTGCTATGGCTATTAGTATAACAGTGGTTGTGTTAAGTTTGGCAATAAATCTGACAAGTATTGCACTTAAGAACTATGATAGCGGCATTAATGTTTCCTTCTTTAAGCAGAGACATTATTGTTCTCCATTATTTGTTTCGGAGATAAACGATCTACTGAAACAGATACCTGCAGATGTGCCAGTGTCGGCCAGTACCAATCTTATTCCACATATTGCTAACCGCGAACACCTATACCATTTTCCAACGATTAAGGATGCGGAATACATATTGGTTCTTACCAAGCACAATGTGACATATCCAGTAGGACAGGTGGTGTTTGACAGAATACTTGACTCATGCCGCAAAATGAATGGCTTTGAAAAAGTAACCGAGAAAGCTGATCTTTTAATACTTCGTAAAAAGCAGGATTAAGCTAGGCAGAGCCAGCATATCTGCAATTATTTCTAGAGGCCAAATGCGTGTTTTGGGTTGCTGTATAGTTTTTAGCAGACCTTGTTTAACTTTCTCCCAACATACGGATTACTTTACCAACTTCCTTTCCAACGCCGCTTTCACAAACTTTACAAATAAAGGATGAGGGTTGGCCACAGTGCTTTTCAATTCTGGGTGAAACTGAACACCTACAAAGTAGGGATGTTTCTCAATTTCGATGATTTCCACTAGACCAGTTTCGGGGTTCGTGCCTGAGAAAGACATCCCCGCATTTTTGAAGTCGTCAGTGAACTTATTGTTGAATTCGAAACGGTGGCGGTGTCGTTCGCTGATGTGTTGCTTTCCATAGGCGAGGTTTGCTTTGCTTCCTTTTGTGAGGTCGCAGGCATAGGCACCCAGCCGCATTGTTCCTCCTTTGCGGGTCACTTTCTTTTGGCTTTCCATGAAGTCTATCACCGGGTGCTTGGTTTTTGAATTCATTTCGGTGCTATGTGCATCTTTCCAACCCAGCACATTCCGGGCATATTCTATCACCGCACACTGCATTCCAAGGCATATCCCGAAAAAGGGAATATTGTTTTCACGCACAAATTTGATAGCATCTATTTTCCCCTCGATGCCACGGTCGCCAAAACCAGGGGCTACCAACATCCCATCAATGTTGCCAAGTTTGGAGGCCACATTCTCGGGGGTAATTGTTTCGGAACTGATATTATGCAACTGCACTTTGGTTTCCCTCTCTGCACCTGCATGTATGAACGATTCGATGATAGACTTATATGCATCGGGTAGTTCTACATATTTTCCCACCAATGCTATGTTTATCTCATGTTTAGGGTTCTTTAGCCTGAAAAGAAAGTCCTTCCAGCTTTCCATATCGGGTTCATTTTTCAGTGGCAGGTGCAGCTTTGCAAGACAAAGACGATCCAATTTTTCTCGCAGCATTTTTAAAGGCACATCGTAAATAGTTTCCACATCTATGCTTTCCACCACGGCATTGAGATTTACGTTACAAAACAATGCAATTTTTCGCCTCACGTCGTCGCCAAGTGTATGCTCGGTGCGGGCCACCAATATGTCGGGCTGAACACCGCTTTCCAGCAATAGTTTTACACTGTGCTGTGTTGGCTTCGTTTTTAGTTCGCCGGCTGCTGCCAAATAAGGTACTAGCGTAAGGTGTATTACTAGGGTTTCATCAGCCCCCAGTTCCCAACGGAGTTGACGCATAGCTTCTATGTAAGGGAGGCTTTCTATGTCGCCTACGGTGCCACCTATTTCCGTAATGATTATCTGAAATTCACCTGTTTCGCCCAGTAGTTTTATTCTGCGTTTTATTTCATCGGTAATGTGTGGTATCACCTGAACTGTTTTCCCCAAAAAAGCTCCTTGCCTTTCTTGATCAATCACATATTGGTATATGCGGCCAGTGGTCACGTTGTTGGCTTGGCTTGTATGTACATTCAGAAATCGCTCATAGTGGCCAAGGTCAAGGTCTGTTTCGGCACCATCGTCGGTTACATAACATTCGCCATGTTCGTAAGGGTTCATGGTGCCTGGGTCTACGTTTATGTATGGATCTAGCTTTTGAATGGTGACGGAATAGCCACGACCTTGAAGAAGCCTTGCCAGCGAAGCCGAAATAATGCCCTTACCTAATGAGGACGTAACGCCTCCCGTAACAAAAATATACTTGGTTTTTTCCATAAAGTCAATTAAATAAAAGCCGAAAATAGCCCGACCTTATGGGCTGCAAAACTACTGGATTTAGGGGCTTCGTTTTTTGTTTACTTCAACTTTATTTATGCACAAATTCGAAGCTCTATTTTGCCCGATTTTAAAGCCACTCGATGGAGCTTTCCACTATGGCCGCCTTGCTCAGCATTGCGTACACCCCACAGTATTTTTCGATTGATAAATTCACAGCCTTCCCCATTTTCTCTCGGTCAAGTTCGGCAAGTTTTATCTTGAAAACCATATGAATACGTTCGTAATATTTAGGGTAATCTTCTGTAAGGTCGCCATCAACGGTGATAGAAAAATTGGAAAAGCTGACACGCATTTTTTCGAGAATAGAAACCACATCAATTCCGCTGCAAGCTGCCAATGCTCCCAGTAATGCCCGCTTTGGGCTAGCTACTTTGTTGGCTTCGTTGTCGTCAAAGCAGATTATCTTTCCGTCAGTGTGGGTTTCAAAAGCATTGCCTCCTAGATGGAAAGTCTCAGAATGGTGGGTCATTCGGGATGATTTTTTAGGTATCTTTCTGCTTTCAGCAAATCCTCAGGGGTATCCACAGCAGGGCCGTGATTTTTGGTTTCCAAAAGTGAAATTGGATAGCCATTTTCTAGCCAGCGAAGTTGCTCAAGTCTTTCAGCCTGCTCCAAAGAACTAGGCTTTAGTTTAGTTATCTTTTCTAGAACATCTGCCCTGAAAGCATAAACCCCCAAATGCCGAAAATAATTGTATTGCCTCACATCTGCCGCCTCTTCTTTTTGCAAATAGGGGAGGGGACTTCGGCTGAAATAGAGGGCATTCCCGTTTTCAGCTTTTACCACTTTCACAACGTTTGGGTCAGTAAGCTCCTCTTGCGAAAGGATGCGTTGGTAAAGGGTGGCTATCTCTATTGAATCATTTTGTAGTGAAGCAAACAAACCCACAAGCACCGCTGGATTGATAAATGGCTCGTCTCCCTGCACATTGATAACCAGAGAAGCTATATGCGGAAGCGAAGCTAATACTGCTGCACAACGGTCGGTACCAGTTGGCAAATCGCTTGACGTAAGAATGGCAATTCCTCCAAAACTCGCAACATGCGAAGCTATTCGGTCATCGTCAGTAGCTACTGCCACTTGTGCCCCAGCCACCTTCAGACATTGTTCAAATACCCTTTGAACCATGCTTTTGCCGCCAATCAAGGCCAATGGTTTACCGGGGAACCGAGTGCTGGCATATCGTGCCGGAATAATGATCGTATTCACTCTGCGAAATTATGCTGGGCAAAGGCCGATTTCGGCATTCAATTAATGAGTGTTCAAAATCTGTTTACTATTGCTTAATATTGCACACCAAAATTAAAATTACAAAAAACAATGAACAAATTATTTTTACCTCTCTTTACATTTGTGCTGCTTACAGCAAGTGCGAATGCCCAAATTGTAACGCCCACAGTGAAATGGAAGCAATGCTACGGTGGCAGTGTCAGCGACTACATGGTTTCGGTAAAACCTACACCCGACAAGGGTTTTGTGATGGTAGGCTATATTGAATCGAATGATAGCTTGATAAACGGATCAAACCACGGATCAAGCGATATATGGGTAGTGAAAACTGACAGCGATGGAAAAGTACAATGGTCGAAAGCACTTGGTGGCAACGATGCCGAACTTGCTACCGACATTCAGCTTACTAAAGATGGTGGATACATCATTGCCGGCAGCACTGAATCGTTTCCAGCCAGTGGCAACGTCACTGGAAGCAAAGGAGCTTCTGATGCCTGGATAGTGAAACTTAGAAGTGGGGGCCAGATTCACTGGACCAGATGTTATGGTGGAATAAATGATGAATTAGCTAAGAGTATAGTGCCAACCATTGATGGGGGTTACATTTTTGCTGGCACTTCAACCAAAGTAAATGGGGATGTGACTGGCACCCATGGTAACTCAGGGGCAACAGATTTTTGGGTAGTGAAAACGGATAGTGAAGGCTACATTAAGTGGGAAAAATCGTATGGAGGCGAAAGCGGCGATGATGCCTCAAGTATTTGGCAGACAAAAGACTATGGCTACATAGTGTCAGGTACTACCATTTCGAACGACTCTATCGGGGATGTGACAAGGCCTAAAGGGAGTGAGGATATTTGGGTGATTAAAATTAACAGCAGCGGTGTGCTTCAATGGCAGAAAACATTGGGTGGCACAGGTTCAGACTTTGCAACAGAGATGCTGCCAACCAAAGATGGAGGCTACATAGTTGCGGGCAATAGTGGATCTGCAGACAGCGATGTGACTGCCAGCAAAGGCAAGCAAGATTATTGGTTGGTGAAACTAGATGACAAGGCCAATATAGCTTGGCAGAAAAGCTATGGCGGTTTTGAAGACGAATTTTTGGAAGACATGGAACGCACCTCTGACGGAGGCTATTTTCTAACTGGATACTCAACATCTACTCAGGGAGATGTGGGTAGCACCAAAGGAGCCGAGGACTATTGGGTGATAAAATTAGATTCAAATGGCCTTGTTCATTGGAAAAAAACCTGGGGAGGCACCTCAGGCGATATAGCCTCCACAGGTGTTCAAACGCATGATGGCGGGTATGCAGTAGGCGGATACAGCTACTCCAACGACATTGACTTGTCTGGAAACAATGGAGAATATGATTATTGGGTGCTTCGCCTAACTCCTGATGGTTCAGCACCTATAGGTTCCAATAGTGCGATCAATATTGCTGAAACTATCAACGCGACTATATACCCTAACCCAAGCCAAGGTCAGTTCTTCATCAAAGGTACTTCGTTGAGCAAAGTGGAGATATTCGATGCTGTTGGCAAACTGGTTGGCACAAGTTCATTGACTGGAGACAACTCATCGCAAGGAGTCAATGTGCAATACCTGCCAAACGGTGTTTATTTTGCACGCGTCTATGACAACAGCAATCAGTCAGCGACAGTGAAAATAATGGTACAACAGTAAGATAGAAATATAGAAATATTTATTAGATGGCTCAACCTTGGTTGGGCCATCTTTTTTTTGAGAAAGCTAAAACCAACTATTTTTGCCATCATCTCTTATCCGTAATTCCTAATTTCCTTTGCGATACTACCTCATAGCCGGCGAAGCATCAGGCGACCTGCATGGCAGCAACCTGATATGCGAACTGAGGAAGTTGGACAAGAAGGCTGAAATACGCTGCTGGGGCGGTGACATGATGCAGCAGGCAGGTGCCGACGTAGTAAAGCACTACCGAGAACTGGCTTTCATGGGTTTCAAAGAAGTATTGGTCAACATTAGGACAATCTTTCGCAACATGGCTTTTTGTAAGCAGGATATACTGGCCTATAAGCCCGATGCACTGGTGCTGATTGACTACCCCGGCTTCAACATTCGTATGGCTGAGTTTGCTCATAAGCATGGTATCAAGGTGGTTTATTATATTTCGCCACAGGTGTGGGCATGGAAAGCTAGACGTGTAAAAAAGTTGAAACTATGCGTTGATAAAATGCTTTGTATCTTGCCCTTCGAGGTTGACTTCTACAAAAAGTGGAATTACGAAGTTTGTTATGTCGGCCATCCACTTTTGGATGCCATTGATACCTTTGAAAAGCAGCCAGATTTTCGAACATCGTACGGCTTAGACGAAAGACCCATCATCGCTTTGCTGCCGGGAAGCCGCAAGCAAGAACTGGCCAAAATGCTACCCACTATGCTTGGCCTGAAAGCTGATTATCCCAACTACCAATTTGTAATAGCTGGAGCCCCTGGTCTGACTGCGAAAGATTATGATCTCCATCCCGATAATCATAGGGAGCCCAAATCTCCAAATCATCAAATTGTATTCTCTCAAACCTACCAACTACTTGCACATTCCCACGCAGCTTTGGTCACTTCTGGTACTGCTACTTTAGAAACTGCCCTTTTTCGTGTGCCTCAGGTGGTATGCTATCGAGGCAGTCAACTCAGCTACCAAATTGGCAAACGACTGGTGAACATAAAGTATATCTCTTTGGTGAACCTCATCTTAGACAAGCCTGTGGTAACCGAACTCATTCAAAACGATTTTACATCTGAAAAACTGAAAACAGAATTCAATAAAATTTTAGCAGGAGTAAACCGAGAAACTATGCAAGTAGAATACGAAACCTTGATAACCTTGCTTGGCAAAAAAGGTGCATCGGCAAAGGCTGCAATGGAGGTGGTTGGGATTTTAAGGTAGTACTAATGTTTAGTTAGAGATAGCTCAAAAACTATTTTGGACTGCCTATAGAGTAGTTGTAAAGTCGAATCAAGCAAAGCACTAATTGGACTAAAACAGCTAATATAGTCGTATTAATTGCCTTGCAACAGTATTTGGGCCAACATGCGATGATGGTTTGGTCTGCCTACATATACAGTTGATGCAATTCACTACTCAGTTATGCCAGAATTGGTATAATATAATGCTATTCTAGTTGTACGAATTCGAATGCCCAGAAGTGAAGTCTCGAAGCTCAGATTTAATGATGCCAGTTGGGGCAGGCTTGCATCATCGGTTATTATGTAGTTTTTGTGAAATTTAGTAGTGGAAAGAAACCTCTCACTTTGCGAAAGCCTCCTCCAAAATAGCAGCTTGCTCCTTTGCATGCACTTTGCTAAAACCTGTGGCTGGTGATGCGGAACTTGGACGGCTGATAAGGCGGAGCTTCCAGTTTTCGTCCCAACGCAACAGGTGTAACCACGCTCCCATGTTCTTGGGTTCTTCTTGCACCCAGCAAAATTTAGCTTTTGCGTATTTCTTGTAGATAGCTTCCAGCATGGGTTCAGGCATGGGGTAAAGTTGCTCTACACGCACAATGGCAATATCTTTCCGGTTTTCTGCTTGCTGCTTCTGGAAAAGTTCATAATATATTTTTCCGCTACAAAGCAAAACCTTTTTTACTTCCTTTGCTTTGGCGTTTGCATCGTCTATCACCTCTTGAAAACCACCTGTAGTAAAGTCTGTGAGTTTGCTTACACAAAGTGGATTCCGGAGCAATGATTTCGGAGTCATTACCACTAAGGGGATGCGGAAATTGCGGTGCATCTGCCTGCGGAGGAGGTGGAAGTAGTTGGCTGGTGTACTAGGGTTGCAAACCTGCATATTATAGTTGGCTCCAAGCAGAAGAAAGCGTTCAAGCTTTGCCGATGAGTGCTCGGGGCCTTGCCCTTCATAGCCGTGAGGAAGGAGCATCACCAGCCCATTGCTGGTCCGCCATTTAGCACCGGCAGCAGATATAAATTGGTCAATAATGATCTGAGCCCCGTTGCCAAAGTCGCCAAATTGTGCTTCCCAAATGGTGAGGCATTTTGGGTTGGTGAGGGCAAAGCCATACTCAAAGCCAAGTACCGCATATTCGCTGAGTAGGCTGTTGTATATTTCAAACTTGTTCTTCGTCGTCACATTTGCCAGCGGCACATATATTTCTTCCGAATCCTCCTGCTTGATAACTGCATGGCGGTGGCTGAACGTACCGCGTTCACAATCTTGCCCGCTCATTCGTATGTCGTTGCCTTCGCTAAGCAAGGTAGCGTATGCCATCAGCTCGCCCATCGCCCAGTCCATTCGGTCTTCTTTCAACATCGTTTTACGGTCGTTGAATAGCTTTTGTATCTTGTTAATTGGTTTGAATGTTTCAGGTATTTCGGTAATCTTTTCTGCCAGTTCCATAAACAGATTTTGGGTAACTTTGGTTTCGGGAGAAGGCTTCAAAAAATCAACTTTAGTAGGTATATAAAAACCTTTCCAGTAATCTTCCATAAAGTTCTTCACCTTGTGCGGGGATGATTGCTTGGCTTCCTCCAATCGCTCCTGTAACTGCTTCCGAAATTCCTGCTCCATATCTTTAGCCAACGAAGCTTCTACTGCTCCAGATTCCAGCAATTTTTGAGTGTAAATTTCTCGAGGGTTGGGGTGTTTCTCAATGGTTTTATACAACAATGGCTGGGTGAAACGTGGTTCATCACCTTCGTTATGGCCGTATTTTCGGTAGCATAGCAAATCAACATACACATCGGTATGAAACTGCTGACGGTACTGCATCGCTAATTGAATAGCATAAGTCACAGCCTCTACATCGTCGCCGTTCACATGGAAAACAGGGCAAAGAGTTACTTTGGCTACATCTGTGCAATAAGTGCTGCTACGTCCATCGATAAAGTTGGTAGTGAACCCTATCTGGTTGTTGATGACTATATGCACCGTACCTCCCGTCTGATAGGCTTTTAGGTTACCCATCTGTTGCACTTCATATACGATACCTTGCCCTGCCAAGCTGGCGTCGCCATGTATCAAAATCGGGGCTAGTTTTTTTAAGTCGCCTTTGTATTGGCCATCAATCTTGGCTCTTGAAATACCTTCGACCACAGGGTCAACGGCCTCCAAATGGCTTGGGTTAGGACTCAGAGTCAGTTTTACTTTGTTACCAGTTGGTGTTTTTACTTCGCTACTATATCCAAGGTGGTATTTTACATCACCTTCAAACAAGGCATCATCAAAACCCTGCCCCTCAAATTCTTTGAAAATATCGCTGTAGGTTTTGCCCATAATGTTGGCCAAAACATTCAGCCTGCCTCGGTGTGCCATGCCAATTACATATTCTTCAATGCCAAGTTCTGCACCGTGATTAATGATGGCATCCATGGCAGGGATAAGTGCTTCAGCACCCTCCAGTGAGAATCGTTTTTGCCCCACAAATTTGGTGTGGATGAAGTTTTCGAACGCTACTGCTTGGTTCAATTTATTTAGCATCTGCCGCTTTTCTTCTATACTAAAATTGGGCTGGTTGCGGGTGCTTTCCATCCGTTTTTGCAGCCATTCCACCTTTTCGGGGGTGCGTATGTATATATATTCGCAACCAATACTTTCGCAGTAGGTGGCTTCCAGATGAGCAATGATGCTTCGTAGAGTGGCTGCACCTAAGCCAATTTCTTTCCCTGCCTGAAATACTTTGTCGAGGTCAGAATCGTTGAGGCCATAATTCTCCTTATCCAAGGTGGGCGTGTATTTACGGCGTTCACGCACAGGATTAGTATCGGTAAAAAGGTGGGCACGGCTGCGGTAGTTTTTGATCAGGTTGAATACCGCGAGTTCTTTGTGTAGATCTTCGGTGACGGCAAAATCGCCGCTGCGTTGCTGCCCTAGTTCAAAGCCCTCAAAAAACTTACGCCAGCCAAAGTCTACCTTTTCGGGGTGTTGACGGTATTGCTCGTATAATGAATCAATGTAGCCTATCTCGGCTCCACTTAGGTAAGTATCAGTTATCATAATTTAGGCGGCAAAGATACTGTTTTAGTCATCTTTGGTGGGTTATTGATAGATTCAATTATAGGTAATATTTGCGAGTTCAATTAATCACCTAACAACATGGAACAAAACGTATTTGGCTGGATAGAGATCCCGGTGACTGATATGCCAAGGGCAATCGCTTTTTATGAAGCTGTGTTCAAGTGGAAGCTTCATCACGTACATATCGGCGAACTTGAAATGGCTTGGTTTCCTAATGCCGAAGTGTCAAAACCCGTTCGCCACAGGATCATTGGTGAAACATCCCGAATTCTACAAACCAAGTTTGGAAGGCACACTAGCATATTTCGACCCACCCAGTGGTAATTTGGAAAATGAGCTCAATGAAGTAGATGCCGCAGGAGGCAAGGTAGTGATTTACAAAAAACAAATAAGCCCCGATCGCGGATACATGGCTGTATTTTATGATACCGAAGGGAGCAGGGTAGCCCTTCATTCACTTGGGTAAGGATGTTTTTCGTTGAGTTGTTGAATAAGTTATACTGTTTCGACCAATAAAGGAATAAACACACAACCACTATAACTAATCACCGATTTTAACGATTCAATGAATCTTGCAAAAGCCCTTGCCCGGTGGCTGTATGTATTCTTTTCGGTCAAATCCATTTCGGCGAAGGTCTTGGTGCTGCCATCAGGTATAAATAGCGGGTCGTAGCCGAAGCCTTGTGTGCCGCTGGGTTCTGTGGCAATTCGTCCTTCTATTATTCCTTCAAACAGAAATTCCTTCCCGTTGATGATATATGAAATAACCGTGCGGAAACGAGCTTTGCGGTTGTCAGAATCTTTCAGCTTTTCCAACAATAGTTTCATATTGTCGTTGCCGTCTTTTTGCAGGCCAGCGAATCTGGCAGAATATACTCCCGGCTCACCATTCAAGGCTTCTACTTCCAGTCCGGTATCATCGGCAAAGCAAGGTAGGCCAAGCTTCTGCCACACATAGTGGTTTTTGATACTGGCATTTTCTTGCAAGGTTTGCCCTGTTTCAGGAATGTCCTCCAGCAGGCCAACATCGTTCAGGGTTTTTAGTTCAAAACCATTCGGTAAAAGTGATTGAATTTCCTTTGCTTTGTGGGCATTGTGCGAAGCAAAAAGGAGTTTCATAGTTTACTTGCAGAAAGCGGGAATGAATATATACAAACCTACAATGGCCGATCCGATGGACAGCAATAGCACCGCTCCAGCAGCGAGGTCTTTCACTTTTCCGATGTTCGGGTGCTTTTCAGGATGCAAATGGTCGCATAGTTTTTCCGTGGCCGTATTGAACAGTTCGGCGGCCAACACGATGATGATGCAAAGAATAACAGATAGAAATTCCAGTCCAGAAATTTTTGTGGCAACTGATAAACCCATTGCCAACAAGCCGATGGTAGCTTGAATCTTGAAATTGATACCTGCAAACCCGAAACGGATTCCTCTAAACGCGTGGATGAAGCTTTGGAGGCGGGGGTGCATAGGCAGGATGAAGGATTATTTGTTCAGATATCAATCGGAACAAGATTTAGGATTTGAATGTGGCTAGTCGTCTTGCCCAATTGAATTATGTGTTCCTATATCCCTAATTGCATTCGCTAGGGTATCAGCAATTGGTGGGATATTGCTTACCAACGTGTCAATATTGGCTTTGCTAAAGAAACCTTTTCCTTGTCCACCTCTTGCTGTGTCAGAATTCATGTAGAATTCATTAGTGCTACCATCGAAATAAACGTTGATTATTTTGCTACCAAACAAGTTTGTAGTTTCAATTTTGAATATTGATCCTTTTGGAATTTTTACTTCTTTTTCAATACACGTTGTTCCTAAAATTTGGTCTTCCCAAATCTTCAACTCACTCACTGTTCCAATATCCAATCCATTGTGTATTACTTTGGAATTAAGAACGAGTCCCTCAACATTGTGAAAAAGAATAAATAGTTTGGTATCGCTACTTCTACATCCACTTAATAGCAGAATCGCAAGTGACTTGAAAAGTAAATTAAACTTGTGAATATTTCTCATTTGGTACTACCCAATTTACATATTTTACCAATTTACACCACACCCACTTACACAGCCAACAACATCCTTGCAGGATCCTCTAACAACTGCTTCACCCGCACCAAGAAACTCACTGATTCGCGTCCGTCAATGATTCGGTGGTCGTAGCTGAGGGCCACATACATCATGGGGCGGATAACTACTTGCCCAGCTATTGCTACTGGTCGCTCAACGATATTATGCATTCCCAAAATGGCACTTTGCGGAGCATTAAGTATAGGTGTACTCATGAGGCTGCCAAATACCCCACCATTGGTAATAGTGAAAGTGCCCCCCGTCATTTCTTCGATGCTTAGTTTATTCTCGCGGGCTTTCACTGCCAGTTCGGCCACGGCTTTTTCTATACCATCCAATCTCAACGATTCTGCATTGCGTATCACGGGAACTACAAGTCCTTTGGGGGCACTCACCGCAATGGATATATCGCAATAGTCATGGTATATAATTTCTTCGCCATTTATCTGGGCATTCACCGATGGCCATTCTTTCAGGGCTTCGCACACTGCTTTGGTGAAGAAAGACATAAAACCTAAACCTACGCCATGCTTCTCTTTGAACATGTCCTTGTACTTGCTCCGCAAATCCATGATGGGCCTCATGTCCACCTCGTTGAAGGTGGTGAGCATGGCAGTTTCGTTCTTCACAGCCACCAATCTTTTGCTTACTGTGCGGCGAAGATTGCTCATCTTTTCGCGGCGTTCAGGGCGAGTATTATTTGATGATTGTATGATTGGTTTTTCTAGAATGGCTGCTTCCTGCTTTGCCGCCACAGCCGCCACTACCTTTTCAGCCTTAGGTTTACTTTCTTTGGTTACCAGAGCTATTACTTCCATCTCCCCGCTTCCATCTTCCTGCTTCTCTCCCTCCTCTATCCAGCAAATAACTTCACCCACGGCGATGGTATCTCCCTCCTTAGCATTGGTTTTTAGGGTGCCGTTTTTTTCAGCGTTTAGCTCAAAGGTGGCCTTGTCACTTTCCAGTTCGCAGATTATTTCATCCATTTTCACATGGTCGCCATCGTTTTTCAACCAGCGGGCCACAGTCACTTCTGTGATAGACTCTCCAACGGCAGGCACTTTTATTTCCAAAGACATAGCAGGTATATTTTGGTGCAAAAATAGGTACTTTGCGAAAGTGGGAGTGTGGGAATGCCTGAAATAAACGAAAGCCCTGCAAAACATTGTTTTGCAGGGCTTGTTAGTTTCTATCCTGATTCAATTACTTCTGGCCTCCCACATCTACCAATCTGAGGTTAGTAGCTTGCCCATTCATTGTTATCTGCAAATGGTAAATGCCTTGTGCAGCTTGGTATTTACGTGTATCTATCATCACCAGGTTGATGCCGGTATCCATCTTGCGGTCGGCTACGGTGGCTACCATACGGCCAAGTTGGTCGAAGAGTAGTACAGTTACATTGGCAGTTTTGCTCAGTTCTAGTTTCAAGGTGGTTTGTTCTTGATAGGGGTTTGGGAATACAGAAACGTTATTAAGTCCTTCAATGTTTGCAAGCCCTGTGTTCAATGGAAGCGATTGTGCAACACTGTCGTTGCAGCCATTGACTCCAGTGGCCACCAACGATACAGTATACAAACCTGAAATGGCATAGGCGTGGTTGGGTATTTTTACAAAGCTTTGACCTGCATCGCCAAAATACCAGTGGTAGGTTTGATGGTTCTGGTCATCGGGAGTGAAGGTGGCATTGAGGCCGGAAGTGGTGAAGGTGAAGGTGGAAAGGGGGGCTGGCAACATATTCACGTTGATGCTGTCAATGTCTTTGCAGCCATTTGCATCAGTTATTTCCACCGCGTAATCACCACCTGCTGTTACCGAAATTGTCTGTGTTGTTTCGCTTGTACTCCAGTTGTATCCATTGAAAGTACCCGCATTGAGGATGAGGACTTGACCAGGGCATAACTTCTTGTCGACCCCAAGGTTTACTATTGGTGAAGTGTAATTGCTTCGTTGTGCGGAATCAGTGTTCTTGCAGCCGTTGCCATCAGTCACTTCAACTATATATTTTCCGGGAGTGCTCACTGAAATTGTCTGAGAAGTTGCACCTGTGTTCCAATTATAAGTCGTGAAACTACCAGCATCAAAAGTAACTAAGATGTTAGGACAGGCAGTTTGGTCGTGAAGGTTCACCACTGGCAAGGCATTCACCTTCACAGTTCTCATCACTACAGTATCACATCCCGTCACTGAGTCTTTCACAGTAAAATAAATGATATAGGTAGAATCACTTTCAGCAGCTGTTGGCTTAAAGGTCATTTGAGCGTTGGAGGAGCTATTGGCGGCAATTGCAGCCACAGTGCCAATTGAGGGTATAGTACCATTCGATGTCAACAGAATGGGGCCGTTGCCTACCACTTTCCATTTTTTGCCAAAATCGGAATTAGCATAGCCCGATGGCGGGGTCAGTTCGTAGGTGATCGTATTTCCCACACATATATCATCAGGGCTGCCCGAATTGAATTTTCCATTGAAAGGTGAGCCTTGCAGCATGGTAACTCCGATTGGCCTATTGGCGTATGCCACATCAATAGTATCAGTACCAAAACAGGTACCAGGGGTGGTAACTATAACTGAATAGGTGCCCGAAGCTGAAGGTGTAATGATACGGCTAGTGTCGCCTGTGCTCCATAGGATTGTATAATTTGAAGGCCAGCTACCGGCATCCAAAGCTGAGCTTGTGCCTCCCGGACAGGTGTACACATTGCTGCCTAGATTCACGGTCGGTTTGTTGTACACTACAATGCGAACAGTATCAATTCCCACAATGCCTGAAGTGACGTCAGTAGCCTTCATCCAATAATTGCCTGTGGCTGCAAAGATGCGTATTGTGTTGGTTGAGTTATTGTTCCAAATGAAGTCCCAGTTCTGGGAATTGGGGTTGGCATCAATGGTGATGCTACCGCAAATGGAAGTGTCGGGACCAAGATCGATTACTGGCCTTTCGCCAAGAGCTATATCATCAAAATCTACCGAATAAGTATTACCGCTGTTGTAAAAATTGAAAACGGCAAGCACCACATTGCTGCCTGAATACTGATCAAGGTTCAGTTGAATAGTTTTATAATTGTTGCCAATTGAATTTGAAGTTTTTATAGTGAATAATCTGTCGAAGTTTTTGCCACAATCAGCCGAAATGAATACACAAACACTATCCGAATTAGCCAGTTGTCCCGAAGACTTGTAGCTGAATTTGAAAGTAGAAATGTTAGTGAGCGAGCCTATCAATGGGGTGTAAAATAAAACATCTGTGACACCGGAAACCATGGATGCACGCAGACTGCCACCTCCACCCGCACCAGTGGCTGAACTATACTTGTAACCATTGCTAGTAAAGCTGGCTGGTATGGATCCTGCAACGTCGAAGTCTTCGAGGTAGACCTGGGCAATAGGTGCAACAGATGCCCTCATATCAGCCAAGGTATCGTTGCAAAATTGGCTGTCGACAGCAAGTGCCAATTCAGCTTTCAGGGAAAAATCATAAATTGTACTGCCGGTACTCATATCAAGAGTTCTACTGAATAGCACATTGTAAATATCACCCGGGGCTATTTTGCCAGAGGTAATAACTGTATCAATTGTAGTTGTATTAGCACTCTCTGTCATTGTCACCTGCAAATGAACGCTGTCCAAGCTCATGTCAATGGTATCTTTTCCTGCATTCACTATCTGAAACTCGACAGGCTCCGTTGCCGAGAAGCAGGGTGCAAAAATACTAGGACTAACCAATGAGCCTACTGCCACATCTTTGGTCAACGGCTGACGAATGTCTACAGTGTAGTCATGCATTACCCCTGAACCCATGTTCAAGCATGCATCGCCTGATCCATTGGCATTTGCAGTCAACCGAGATCGTATTCTCATGCGGGTAGTTCCTACTTTAGCTCCTGCTGGTATTGTGATTGTTTTCACCGTTTCTTTGTTAGCTGTGGTGGTGGTTGCAACTTGGTTCCACTCGCTAGCTTCGAGCAATCCGTCTTGGTCATAGTCTATCCATACTGATATAATGTTGTTTGTAGTGGTGGTAACTCCAAGGTCATAAGTGTTTCCAGGAGTAAGTATTGGTACAATCCCCGAGGTGAAATCGTAGTAGTAGTTCGTACTGGTATTGTTGCAAGCAGTCAAGGTTTGGTTTAGGCAGGTGCCAAGAATATTTAAGTTGGTGATAATATCGGTACTTGTGCATGCAGGGTGAGTAGGTAAACAATAGCATTGATTTGCCGCTTTGGTGCTAAGCAATATCCAAGCAGTGGTGTCAGCGTTTCCGCTACACACCATATAGCAGCGGTAGTAATTGCTTGTGGTGCTTTGGGTACTAGAATAGCTTGAGTTGGTAGCTCCATTAATATTAGTCCAGTTCACTGTATCCGTCGAATTTTGCCATTGGACTGTTTGCCCTCCCCCACTTGTATTCCCTGTTAAGTATAAAGTAAATCCATCCCCATCGCATAATGTTGTCGTAGCTGAAGCAATGGTACCCGCAGTTGGCGGCGAGGTGCAGGCAATATAATTGATATAAACTACGTAATCTTCTGTTTCTCCGTAGGTAGCAGATGCACAAGGAGAAATGCTTGCATTTCCTGCATTCCACACATTCCTTACCCGCATCCTTGTTTTGCCTGAGTCGGCATTGTTTGGCACAGTAAAATAGATACTATCTACCTCAAACGAATCGAGGCCATTTTTTTGCCCTAATTTCTCTGATGCCTCAAAGGTATCGTTCTGGTTGTAATCAATCCACACGGCTATGTTATTTGACGCAATGACATTTGAGCCAGGAGCAATTTTCACCCAATAGGACTTGCCTGTGCTGACACTCGTAGACAGGCTATTGAAATAGGTAAAATAAGGAGAGGAAGCCCCGGCTGTTTTGTTGTTGATGGAGTCGAGTCTAACAAGGGAAATGAAATCTCCCACAGTAGTGCCTGTGGTGTAGGCTGGCTGGCAGGGCTGTGCAATTCCATTGCAAATGAGCAGAAGCAGCAACAAGGCAATATTGGTAATACGTTTAGCAAAAAAGAGCAAAGAGTATTTATTTGTCATTTGATTATTGGTTGGTAAAAAATAAAGAATTACAAAAATAAGGGAATTTGTCTGAATAAATTCCAATGTAATTGTTTTTAAGGTAACCTTGGCATGTTGCTACGGTTTTGCCTATTGTGCACCTGGCCTACCTTTTCAATATCAAAATTAGTTACATGAGCATTGTTCGTACCATGCCACACCACCAAGGGTTTGCCCTCGCGGTCAACCACATTGCTGATATTTTCGTTTTTTGTTTGCAGGAGCAGTTGCACCCACTTATCTTTGGAAGTGAAACTCTCTTGTGTAAGGTTGCCTTGTGTAGGCTTCACTGCCAAGAGAGTTTCGACTTTATAGGCATTCAGGTCGTGGCAGGAAGATATGGAAACGCTGAAATAGATACAGTCCAAGTACCAAAAGCTGCATACTGAGCAAGTGACCAAGGGAGGCCTTGCTGGTGTAGGGGGAGATGTGGAAAGTACAGTTGTAAATGAAAAAGTTTTTAGAGGCGTTGGAGGGGAAAATATTAATTCAACGTATGGAGGCATTAGCGATGACGGGATGGGTATATTCTATACCAGCAACAAAAAAATGGCAGAGCAATTTGCTGGAACATCTGAATATAACCCAGATAAAGGGGAATATGAAAAAACGTACGTTTCAAAATTGCTAACTATGGCTCTATTAGTCTTCTGTTCAATTTAGAGGAGTCGGCGAAGACTGATTAAAATGCCCGAGCTTGCTTGTAATAGGCTCGCAGAAGGCTAAGTCCCGATAGCTATTGGGATGAACCGAACTAAGAACAAAGATTAAATGGCCAGCCTCACCTTTGGCCATTTTCATTCGCTTCCCCTGATGTTTTATTCATACATCACCCCTTCGCAATCTCTGTTAAGGCACTCACTAGCTTATCCAACTCTTGTGTGGTTGTATACAGGTGAGGGGTAATGCGTACCCCTTTCACATTGGCTGAGTCGATAGCCACTGTCCATATTTTATAGTTGTCCAGGAGGATTTTGGCGAGGTCGACAGGTTTCACTCCTGTTATTCCGACATTGGCTATGCCGCAGCTTCTGCGTTGGTCGTCGGGTGTGTTCAGGTATATTTTATTTATGCCTTTCACTTTGTCCACCCAATAGTTTTGTAGGTATCGCAAGCGTCCTTCCTTTTTTCCATCAATGAAAGAATTATGGTAATCAATCGCATGGTTGATTGCTATATCAGTAGCCACAGGATGGGTGCCGGTATGATTCAGTTTGCGTATATCATCTTCCGCAAATCCGGCATCACCAAAGATAGGCCATAGCTTTTTTATATGTTCCCTTTTTACATACAGAATGCCTGCACCCATGGGAGTGCCAAGCCATTTGTGTAGGCTGCTTCCGTAATAGTCGCAATCCAAATCGTGTATGCTGAACTTGAAGTGGCCTACCGCATGTGCACCGTCCACCATTACCTCCACACCTCTGTTATGAGCCATGTTGCATATCTTTCGGATAGGTAAAATCTGCCCTGTAATATTGATGATGTGGCATACCATCAGCAGTTTTGTTTTGGATGTAATTGCTTTTTCGTAGAGGCTAACAATTTCTTCATCGCTTGTGGGGTTAAGTGGAATCGAAATTAATTTATTTACAATGCCGTATCGTTTAGCCTGCTGCTTAAACATATCCAACATGCTGCCATAATCCTGCTCGGCCATCACCGCTTCGTCCCCTGGTTTCCAATCTATGCCTGCTATTATGGTATCCAAAGATTCAGTAGTGTTGCGGGTAATAATCAATTCGTCTTTATCGCAGCCCAGAAGTCCGGCAAGTTTGTCTTTTACTTTTAGTTTGTTGTCAAATTGCACCGTCCGCATATAGTACGAGGCTTCCAGATTCACCATCCTAATGTCATTCAGGTATGCCTCCAACACTGGCTGAGCCATCATGCTAAAATAGCCATTCTCTAAGTTAATATAGTCGGGCTTCAGCTTGTATTCACTGCGGATTTTAAGCCAGTAGTCATCAAATTTTTGCGAGGTCCAAGAAGGTGGCATTTCGTCCAAAACAGTTCTTGCTTTTGCAGTAAATGGCAAAACGACTGTGGCCAGTAAAGTTTTCAGAAAGTGTCGTTTGGTGAGCATAATACGATTGAATTTTGAGAGTCAAAAGTAAGGCCTTGGTATGCAAACGAATAGGTAATTTTAACAATCTAAGGAAGTCTGATTATTTCAGGAAACTCATTTACCTATAAACTAAAATTTAATCTATTACGGCTGAATTCGCCACATTCCCCTTCACATACTTCCGCCATTTCTCCAGCACAGTAGTAAAATCCAGTGGCAATTCTGAGTCAAATTCAACTCGTTCGGCGGTGGTTGGGTGAGTTATTCCCAAGGTTTTGGCGTGTAGAGCCTGTCGTGGCAACAAGGTGAAACAATTCTCGACAAACTGCGAAAAGCGGGCGAAGGTTGTTCCTTTCACTATGCGAGTGCCGCCATAAGTGGGGTCTCCAAAAAGAGGGTGGCCAATGGATTGCATGTGTGCCCTAATCTGATGGGTACGGCCAGTTTCCAGTTCACATTCAATGAGTGTGACATAATGAAACCGCTCCAACACCCGCCAGTGGGTGATAGCCTCCTTGCCTTTGTCTGCATCTTTGAAAATAGTCATCACTTTGCGGTCGTGATTGCTGCGATTGATGTAGCCGCCTATTGTCCCTGATTCTTCTTCAAAATCTCCCCAAACAAGTGCCTGGTATTTTCTCGATATACTATGGTCGAAAAACTGCTTGCTGAGATGAGCCATGGCTAGTTCGGTTTTGCCAATAACAAGTAGCCCAGAAGTATCTTTGTCTATTCGGTGTACAAGCCCCGGGCGTATCTCTCCACCCGTGGCTGTCGGCAGGTTTTGTAAGTGATATAGTAGTGCGTTTACCAAAGTTCCATCATAGTTTCCGTAAGCCGGATGTACCACCATGCCAGCCTCTTTGTTCACTATCAAAAAGTCGTTGTCTTCAAATATGATGTTGATGGGAATATTCTGTGAAATAAGCTCTGTGTCTCTTGGTGGGTTTGGCATCACTACCTGCACCACATCATGGGGCTTCACCTTGTAACTACTCTTTACAGGCTTGTCGTTCACCAATATATTTCCAGCATCGGCCACCGCCTGAATCTTGGTGCGGCTGGCATTGGCCACTTTTAGCATCAAGTATTTGTCTATACGCAGCAGCCCCTGTCCGCCATCTACCATGAAGCGGTGGTGTTCGTAAAGTTCCTGTTCTTCTTCGGGTTCTTCTTGCAAAATGAATGTTATGAGATGATTTATTTGTAAATATCTTTCCGTTGCCCAAAGTCTATCACTTCAACAAGGAGCATAGTGTCAATAATACGATAGATAATACAAAAGTGGGCTACCCGAATTCGATAACCTTCCCGTCCTTTTAGTTTTGTGTAACCCCGAGGATAAGGATTCTTGGCCAGACCAAGGATAGCGGTTTTTATCTTGGAGTAAAAAGGGTCCTCTATTTTTTCAATAGCTTTCTGAACAGTTTTCTCAATCCTTACCTTATACATTCTTTTTTCGTTTGGCTTCAATTTGCCTAAAGGCAATATCAGCATCTACAAAAACAAGTTTTTTCTTTGTAACTGCATCAAATTTTTTAATGTCTTCCAAATCCTCCATGGCCTCCATCATGGTGTCAAACTCCTTTTGGGGTATGACAACCAAGTTTTTGCCTGCCGTGTCTTTTATGTATTGTGGATGAATATTCAGCATAGCTGTTTTGTAGTTAGAATATGGGTTCAAAAATAGGTTAGTACGGCACAATATTAAAAGTATGGTATTGAATTCAGGAGTTGTTGGTTTTTCTTATAAATCAAACTGCATAAGGCTCCCTGAATGTTATTACCCGCTCAAATTTTTCTTCATCGTATTTGTTACCAAAGTGCATCCTTCTAAATATTTTTCGCATCTTGTCTAACACTGCCAATCGTTTTTCGGGCGTCATCATAGCCATGCCTAGGCGGGTGTCTTCCTCCATGGCCTCGTGCGATTCAAAGATGGTAATCTTGCCGTAGGATGCTACTGGTTCGTTGGCTTGGTTTTCTTCGTTTTCCATGTTTCAAAAATAGGTTAGTACACCCAAAATTTATAGGCGTAAAGATTTCCTCCTATTCTAAGCCGGAGTAGATACATTCCCTTTGCAGCATTGAATGGAATAGGTAAATTGAAAGGGTGCATTGTTCTCCTCATGATGCTCTGACCCCACAGGGTGTATACTTCTACCTCGTTGTAAATCTGCCAAGGCTGTCCTTCAATATGTAGTAACCCATTTGAATAAAAAATCTTTGTTGGTCTTTGTTGAAAATCTAACCAGCCGGTAGTATCCACTTGCGAAGTATCGCTGATGCTGTCTTTCCGCACTTGCCAGTATTGCGGGGTGAGTGGTGAGCGGGCAAAATTTCCGGTGTACCAAACGGTATCCGCTGCAGCAATCTTCAC
>SHWZ01000004.1 GCA_009693575.1 Flavobacteriaceae bacterium
TAGTCCTGAATGCGTGAAATGATGGGCAACTCAGGCCCCAGCATACGGCTGCCAAGTTTTGTCCGCAACAGGTTTCCATATTCTTCGGCGGCAGCGTTCAATATATGCTGGTCTTTGCTTTTCAGCATGATGCGAATCACCCTGAAAAAAGGTGGGTAATGGAAGCGTTCACGTTCCTTCAGTTCGTGGTGAAAGAACCCGACATAATTATGCTCAATTACCAACTGTAAAATGGGATGGCTGGGCAAGGCAGTTTGTATAATCACTTTGCCCTGTGTTGCACGTCGGCCTGCTCGTCCCGACACCTGACTCAACATCTGAAAGCTGCGTTCGTTAGCCCTGAAATCGGGAAAATGCAGCAGTTGGTCGGCGTTCATTATTCCAACCAACGTCACGTTCTCAAAATCGAGCCCTTTGCTCACCATCTGGGTGCCTATAAGTATATCCGTTTTCTTGTCTTCCAAATCCCCAATAATTTTTTCATGGCCTTTTTTACTGCGTGTGGTTTCCGAATCCAGACGGGCAATGCGGGCATTGGGCATCAAGGTAGTTAAATCTTCTTCGATCTTTTCCGTTCCAAATCCTTTCAGTTTCAGGTCGTGGTTGCCACAGGCTTTGCAGGTGCCGGTCATGTCTTCGCGGTAGCCGCAGTAGTGGCATTTCAAGGTATTGTTATACTTATGCCAAGTGAGGCTGATGTCGCAGTGCTGGCATTTGGGGATGGTTCCGCAGGTGGCACATTCCATCAAAGGCACAAAGCCCCGGCGGTTTTGAAACAATATTACTTGCTTGCCATTTTCCAAAGCATGTTCCATTTCGTCCAGCAATTTTTTGGTGAAATTCAGTTTCAGGCTTTGCACTTTGCGTTCGTAGGCTGTGTCGGCCAATTCTATGATGGGCACAGACACACCTCCAAACCGCTGAGCCAACAGAGCCAACCCGTATCGGCCCTGCAAGGCATTGTAATATGTTTCCATACTGGGGGTGGCAGAGCCAAGCAACACTCGTGCTTCGTGCATTTTGGCCAGCACCAATGCAGCATCACGGGCATGGTAGCGGGGAGCAGGTTCTTGTTGCTTGTAGCTGTTCTCGTGTTCCTCATCCACGATTATTAGTCCCAACTTATTAAACGGTAAAAAGATGGCTGACCTTGCCCCGATGATAATATCAATCTTACCATCCGAAAGGCGGTTCCAAATCTCTACCCGCTCGTTTTCGTTAAACTTGCTATGGCTTACCATCACCCTGCTGCCAAAGTATTTGCGTAACCGTTTTACAATTTGTCCGGTGAGTGCAATCTCAGGTAAAAGATATAAAACCTGTTTGTCCCGTTTCAGGCATTCTTCAATCATTCGTACATACACATGTGTTTTGCCCGATGAAGTGATGCCGTGCAACAAAACTGGCTTGGTCTCTGTGTTTACGCCTTGCCAAGCAAAATCATTCAAAATAGTGTCGCAGGCTGCTTGCTGTTCTTCATTCAAATCGAAAGTTTCAGGAATGTTGTCTTCAGCTTTCAGACGGTCAGTTGTTTGGGTATAGCTTTCAAAGATGCCTTTCTCCACCATACTTTTTATTACCGCAGCAGTGCAGCCGGTTTGCTTCATCAATTCACTCTTGGTGATGGCATTGCCCACCCGTGACAGTTGCCAAAAACCAAGCAATAAATCTACCTGTTTCGGTGCTTTTTTCTCCAGCAATTGCATCAGTATATTCATCGCTTCATCCTGCTGGTAAGCTGCTGCCAGCCTCACACACTCCACTTTTTTCGGTTTGTAAGTTTGCACCAATTCCTCTTTCACCCAGATTATTTCTTTTAAGAACAAAGAGCGAATAACCTGATACACATTTTTGATTTCTAAAATATGCGAAACATGCTTTACAGTTAGCTCCTTTTGAACTTCCAAAGCTTCCACTATCAGGTATTCTTTGTCGGTTAGTTCAGTGTAGTTTATTTCATCTGCATTGCGAAGCACAATGCGAGTTTCGCTTTCCAACCTTAGACCTGAGGGCAGGGCTGCCAACATCACTTCACCCAACGAACAGAGGTAATATTCGGCCATCCATTTCCAGAACTGAATTTGTATATCGCTTACCAATGGATGCTCGTCTACCACGGCTTGGAGGTACTTTGCTTCGTAGTCTGAAGGCACGCGACTATGTACTTCGAACACAATGGCTGTATACACTTTTCCTTTACCAAACTGCACTGCTACCCTTTTGCCCACCACCACTTCCTCCACCATTGATTCCGGGATTCGGTAAGTAAAAAGTTTGGGCAAATACAGCGGCAGCACCACATCAACGAAAAAAGTTGCTGGGGCATTTACTGAAAAGGTTTCTTGCAATGAAAGTTCCAAGGGCTCGCGAAAATAGGCCAGGTTGCCTTTCGCACTGTTCAAGATATGAATTGCTTTCCCCCTTAAACTTGCATCATGAATCAGAAATTACTTTTAGGGATGCTGCTGATAATATCAGCCTGTCACATAAAAAAACAATATACTAGCAACGATGGCTTCGAAGAAGACCAAGAAGCCCGTATCAATTGGGAGAACCAGTTGTTGGCCGACCCAGTAACTGGTAAAATACCAGAGCATGTACGAGGTCGGGAACTAGCCTTTGCATCTTCCCTGCCGAGCACTTCCGATGCAAACAAAAATGGAGAATATTTGGATGGATATACATGGCAAAATATAGGCCCTTGGAATGTAGGAGGCCGCACCCGTGCACTGGCCATTGATGTAGTCAACGAAAATATTATTATTGCAGCGGGCGTCACAGGAGGGATTTGGAAAAGCAATAACGGTGGCACACAATGGTATCGGACTACACTGCCGGGGCAGTTTCCAGGTGTTACCTGTATAATGCAAGATACACGTTCTGGCAAAACAAATACCTGGTATGCTGGCACAGGTGAATTGTATGGAAGCAGCGGCTCAGGTGGCGGGGCTTATTATTCAGGAAATGGATTGTACAAAAGCACTGACAACGGTGAAAGCTGGTTGGCAGTGGCCAAAACCAACTCGACTAATCCAACGTTCAACAGCAACTGGGATGGAGTTTGGAACTTGGCCCTTGACCCAACTGATACGGCAGACGTGATCTACGCTGCCACCTATTCAACCATATACAAAAGCACCGATGGTGGTAAAAGTTTTAAGTCTGTAAGAGGTGGTTCTGGATTAGGCGGGAATATATCATACGCCACGGATGTGGTGGTAACGCCGAAAGGAACAACATACGCTGTGCTGAGTGCTGAAGGGCCACAGGCGGGTGTGTGGCGGTTGGCCAAAGATAGCATCGTATGGAGAAATATTATACCTGCCAATTTCAACCCAGACTACAACCGGGTGGTGTTGTGCTACGACCCCAACGATGAAAATGTGTTATACTTTTTGGGGAATACAGACAGCACAGGCAAGAAAGTATTAAACTTTAAAAAAGATGCGGAATACAATATGCTGTGGAAATACAAATACCTGAGCGGAAGCGGTGCAAGCAGTGGCGGGCAGTGGGCTGACCTTTCGCAAAGCCTGCCCGACATTCAAGGTGAAATGTTTGGTATATTTAATACACAAAAAGGCTACGATATGTATGTGCGGGTGAAGCCCGGTTCGCCAAATACAATTATACTTGGAGCTACCAATGTGTGGCGTAGCACAGACGGATTTATTACCCCCAACAATACTACCTGGATAGGTGGATACGGCCCCGGTTCATCGCTGCCAAACTATACCGAATACGATAACCATCACCCCGATAACCACAACCTTGTTTTCTATAAATCAAATCCCGATAAAATGCTGTCGTCGCATGATGGTGGCCTGTCGCGAACACTTGACAACACTGCTAACAAAGTGGTGTGGGAAGATTTGAATCACGGCTATCTCACTACTCAGTTTTATACTGTAAGCATGGACAAAAGCCCTACTGGAACTTTCATCATGGGTGGCTTGCAAGACAACGGCACCTATGCAACCATCAATGATGCCAATGACACATTCACTTGGCCCATGCCTTTCAACGGCGATGGTTCCTACTGCTATGTACCCGACGGGGCTGCGGATTTGTATGTATCAAAACAGGAAGGAAAAGTATATCACATACAGGTAGATGCTACAGGAAACGCCACCAAATATGCACGTATTGACCCCGCCCAAGCCGACCAAGGGCCTTATTCGTTTATCAATCCTTTCACCTGCGATCCAAACAAACAGAACCGCATGTATCTGCCTAATGGCGACAAACTGTGGCGTAACGATGATGTGAACCAGATCCCGCTGAAAACCCAATTGGACAGCAATAGAGTTTCAACAGGTTGGGTGCTGATGGATAGCTGCACGGTTGCGGGGCAAGATATTTCGGCTGTGACTGTGAGCAAAACCACCAACGACTTACTCGCATATGCTACCAACAAAGGGAAAATATACAAAATGGCAAATGCTAGTCAGGCGGGTTCTTCAGTAGTGGAGATTACAGGCGGCAACTTCCCTGCTGGTGGAAATATCAATTGCCTAGCCATGCACCCCTCCAACGCCGACCAAATGATAGCCGTGTTCACAAATTATAATATCCCCAGTTTGTTTTATACAAAGGATGGAGGGTCTACTTGGAGTGATGTAAGTGGCAACTTGGAAAACAATCCAAACAACAGTTTTGTGGGTCCATCGTGCAGGTGGGGGGTCATCATCCCCATCAATGGATTCACGGCCTACTTGGTTGCCACCTCGGTGGGGCTTTTTAGTACCGATACGCTGAAGGGTAGCAGTACCCGGTGGGTGCAACAGGGAAAGGAAAATATTGGTAATTATCCTTGCACCATGATAGACTTTCGCGAAAGCGACAAAAAAGTGATAGTAGCCACTCATGGAAGCGGGGTTTTCCGAGGCTATCTTGACAGTCGTAGCAAAGTACTGGGGGTGAAAACTTCTCAGGACGAAAACCTCATTAGCATTTATCCTAATCCTGCAAAAGATCTGGTGAATATTAGCTTAAGTAAACTGCAAGGAAACCTCACCATAGAACTCTACGATGCCCAAGGCCGAAAGGTGGCCGATGTATATACTGGCCCTGCCCAAGAACTGCTGCAATACAATACTTCCGCTCTGCCCACAGGTAGTTATCTGCTTCGCATTGGTGATGGGAAACGTAGTTGGGGGAAGTTGATTGAGGTAGGTAGATAGAAACAGTAACGAATCTATACTTTCATGGATAAGAAAACAGTGCTGATTTATGGAGCCTATGGCTTCACAGGCAAACGCATTGCAGAGCAGGCTAAGGCAATGGGCTTGTCCGTGGTGCTGGCTGGCAGGGATGAAACCTTGTTGGCAGCATTGGCAGAAAGAATGGAGTTGCCATACAGAGCATTTACGTTGGAATCAGTTGCACGGGTAGCTTCACAATTGGAGGATGTTTCCGTGGTAATCCATGCGGCAGGCCCATTTAAATATACGTTCAGAAATATGGTGGAAGCATGTATTCAAACTCGAGCACACTACTTGGATATTTCAGGGGAATGGAGTGTGTTTGAGGAACTAAAAAAGTATACCCAAGCGGCAGTTGAAAGCGGCATCATGTTGTTGCCGGGCTGCGGCTTTGATGTGGTTCCCAGCGATTGTCTCGCAGCCTACCTGCATTCCAAGATGCCCGAAGCCACCAAATTGGAGCTAGCATTTTGCCCAGTGAAAGGCGGCTGGAGCGGCGGCACAGCCAAAACAATGATTGAAGGCATGGGCGATGGTGGAAGCATTCGGGAAAATGGCTCCATGAAAAATGTGTCGCTGGCCTACAAAAAAATGCAAATAAATTTTGGGCCGTTCGAAGCACTGTCGATTTGCATCCCCTGGGGCGACCTTTCGACTGCATATACAAGTACAGGCATTCCCAACATTGAAATATATTTTGGGGCGGGCAGGGCCATGTGGTGGCAAATGCTATTTGCGAATAACATGAAATGGCTTTTCAAAAAGTCTTGGTTCAAAAAATTTCTGCTGAAGCAGGTAGATAAAAGAAAAGCTAGACTTGAGTCGAAGGCGATAACACCTAACGGTAAAACCTACTTGTGGGGGCGTATAAGTTCAGGCGAGGCAACTGTGGCGGCAAGGCTTGTCACCACCAATGGGTATGATTTTTCGGCCAAGGCCAGCACCTACATCGCTAAACAAATACTGGCAGGCAATTTCAAAGTTGGATACCAAACACCTTCCTTGGCTTACGGCTACCAGCTGATTACCGATATAGAAGATTGTGCGATTGAGGATGTGTGATTTTTTGTGCTGTAAGGTGTTTCCACCTGACAGCACAATGGATTCTTAAGCCACTTCCCTTCTGATAATATTCAATGCCCCACCGGCCTTGAACCATTCAATTTGCTGTTCGTTGTAGGTGTGGTTCACGGTGATGGTTTCGCTGCTGCCGTCATTGTGGTTTAGCACCAATGTTAGCGGAGTGTTCGGGGCAAAGGTGATCAGGCCAACCACATCAATACTATCATCTTCTTGTATTTTGTCGTAGTCGCTTTTATCGGCAAGAGTGAGAGCCAACATGCCTTGCTTTTTCAAGTTAGTCTCGTGTATGCGGGCAAAAGATTTGGTCAACACCACACGCACACCCAAGAAGCGAGGTTCCATAGCTGCATGTTCGCGGCTGCTGCCTTCGCCATAGTTTTCGTCACCCACCACTATACTTCCAATTTTATTAGCTTTGTATTGTCGCTGCACCAAAGGCACACTTTCGTAGTAGCCCGTCAGTTGGTTTTTCACCGAGTCCGGTTTTTCATTGAATATATTGATAGCCCCTATGAGCATGTTGTTGGAAATGTTGTCCAGATGCCCACGGAACTTGAGCCAAGGCCCCGCCATGCTTATATGGTCGGTCGTGCATTTGCCTTTGGCTTTTATCAAAAGTTTCAATCCGTGCAAGTCGGTAGCTTCCCAAGGGGCAAAGGGGTCGAGCAGTTGCAGGCGTTTGCTGGTAGGCGACACAGCTATACTCACACCACTGCCATCAGCGGCTGGGGCTTGGTATCCGGCATCTTCCACGGCAAAGCCTTTTGGAGGCAATTCGTAGCCAGTTGGCGGATCCAATTTTACCTGCTCACCCTTTTCATTGGTCAAGAAATCAGTCAACGGATTAAAAGTCAAATCGCCAGCAATGGCCAGTGCTGTAACCAATTCAGGCGAACCCACAAATGCAAATGTGTTCGGGTTTCCATCGGCACGTTTTGCAAAGTTTCTGTTGAAGGAATGTACTATCGTATTCTTCTCCGCTTTCTCCGCTCCCACCCTTGCCCACATACCGATGCAAGGGCCGCAGGCATTAGCAAAAACCTTCGCCCCCACTTTATCAAATACCTCCAAAAAGCCATCACGCTCGATGGTGTAACGCACCTGCTCGCTGCCCGGGGTAATGGTAAATTCCGATTTCATTTTCAGGCTTTTGTCTGTTACCTGTTGAGCCAAACTCACCGAGCGGCTAATGTCTTCGTAGCTGCTGTTGGTGCAACTACCTATTAGCCCCACTTCAATATGTGTAGGCCATCCATTGGCGGCAGCGGCTTCTTTCATTTTGGAAATAGGCGTAGCCAAATCGGGAGTGAAAGGCCCGTTGAGGTGAGGCTCAAGAATGTCTAAATTTATTTCTATTACTTGGTCGAAATAGTTTTCGGGATTGGTATACACTTCTGGGTCTGCTGTGAGGTGTTCACGGATTCCGTTGGCCAAATCAGCTATCTCGCTGCGGTCGGTGCTGCGGAGGTAACGCTCCATACTTTCGTCGTAACCAAATGTGGAAGTGGTTGCCCCAATCTCTGCACCCATATTGCATATAGTGCCTTTGCCTGTGCAACTCATCGAAGTAGCTCCTTCGCCAAAATATTCCACAATACACCCAGTACCACCTTTCACCGTAAGGATGCCAGCTACTTTCAATATCACATCTTTTGCTGACGTCCAGCCGCTGAGTTTTCCAATCAGTTTCACACCAATCAATTTCGGAAATTTAAGTTCCCAAGGCAAGCCAGCCATCACATCGCAGGCATCGGCACCGCCTACACCTATCGCGACCATGCCTAGTCCACCAGCGTTCACAGTGTGGCTGTCGGTTCCTATCATCATCCCCCCCGGAAAAGCATAATTTTCAAGCACTACTTGGTGGATAATTCCAGCTCCAGGTTTCCAAAAACCAATGCCATATTTATTACTTACCGAACTAAGGAAATTATAGACTTCTTCATTTTCTACATTGGCTTTGCTAAGGTCGGCCCTGCCTTCTACCTGTGCGGTTATTAGGTGATCGCAGTGCACAGTGCTGGGGACGGCAACTTTTGATCTGCCGGCTTGCATAAACTGCAACAAAGCCATTTGAGCAGTAGCATCTTGCATGGCTACACGGTCAGGAGCAAAGTCAACATAGCTGTTGCCACGCTCGCACACCACAGTTGGCTCACCACTCCAAATGTGGCTGTACAATATTTTTTCAGTAAGGGTTAAGGGTTTGCCCAGCAACTTGCGGGCGGCTTCCACTCTGGCTGGGGTGCGGCCATAATGGGCTTTTATCATTTCTAAATCGAATGCCATAATATGTTGAATTTTGCCGCGAAGGTAGCCCTCATTAAAGGCTAAAACAAGGCTGTCTTTACTAAATATAGATCACCAGGTCTGCTTGCTTGTTGAATTATTTCACAAACAACAGCTCGCGGTATTTCGGCAACGGCCAAAGAGCATCTTCCACCAACATTTCAAGGGCATCAGCATTTTCGCGGATGACATCAAAATGGGGACGAACTTTGTCGCAGTATGCCACAGCTTTGGCGTGCATATCTTCCAGGTCGTTGGCTTTCTTGCGGGCTTCCAGCATTTGGTCGGCAGATTTGAGGATGGCCGCTATATGACCCGAAATGTTTGCGATCATTTCAACTTGTGGTTTGTACAGGTCGGATTTTAGTCCCGCATTTTTTAAAGTTTCTACATTTTGAGCCAGCCCAGTTTGGTATTTTACCGCTGCTGGAATTATGTGTGTATTGGCCAATTCGCCAAGCACACGGCTTTCTATCTGTATCTTTTTCACATACATCTCCAGCATTATTTCGTGGCGGGCTTCCAGTTCCCTGTCGGTGAAAATACCATTGACAGCAAACAGCTTTTTGCTCCATTTGCTTACATAAGCGTCAAGTGCCTTGGGGGTGGTTTTGATGTTGTTCAGGCCACGTTTTTCAGCCTCTGCAACCCATTCATCCCCATAGCCATTTCCTTCAAACAATATACGTTTGCTGGTACGTAAATATTTGCGTAGCACAGTAATAATAGCCGTATTTTCTTTTAAGCCTTCTGCTAACATGCCGTCTACTTCTTTCTTAAATTCACGCAATTGGTCGGCTACAATGGTGTTCAACACAATCATGGCACTGGCACAATTAGCTGAACTTCCCACAGCCCTGAACTCAAACTTATTCCCTGTAAAAGCAAAAGGGCTGGTGCGATTGCGATCAGTATTATCCAGCAATATTTCAGGAATTTTTCGTATCTGAATTTTCAAATCCTCATCCTTTTTTGGCCTTCCAGCTTTGGTTACTTCCTTCTTAAAATCTTCCAAAACCTTTGTTAGTTGGCTACCGATAAACACCGACATAATTGCTGGCGGAGCTTCGTTAGCACCAAGGCGGTGGTCATTGCTTGCAGCGGCTATACTAGCTCTCATCAAGTCTGCATGCTCATATACTGCTTTGATAGTGTTGATGAAAAACGTCAAGAACATCAGGTTGTTTTTGGGTGTGTTGCCCGGACTTAGCAGGTTCACACCCGTATCGGTCATTATACTCCAGTTGTTGTGCTTACCGCTACCGTTCACGCCTGCAAAAGGCTTCTCATGTAATAATACTTTCAACTTGTGTTTGCGGGCTACCTTTTCCATCAAATCCATCAACAATTGGTTGTGATCAATGGCCAGATTCACTTCTTCATAAAGCGGGGCACATTCAAACTGTCCTGGGGCTACTTCGTTATGTCTTGTCTTCAACGGAATGCCTAACTTGATGGCTTCGCATTCAAAATCCACCATATAACTATGTACTCGCTCTGGAATGGAACCAAAATAGTGGTCTTCAAGCTGTTGACCCTTAGCTGGAGCGTGGCCAACAAGGGTACGTCCTGTAAGAATCAAATCGGGGCGGGCATTGTATAAGGCTAAGTCAACAAGGAAATATTCTTGTTCGATACCTAAAGATACAGTTGCTTTTTTAATGTTCTTATCAAAATAGCTGCGGCACACATCCACCACATTATGCTCTAACACATGCAAGGCTTTCAGCAGCGGGGCTTTGAAATCCAGTGCTTCGCCGGTGTAGCTTACAAATACAGTGGGGATACAAAGCGTATTCCCGCTCACCGATTCCATAATGAATGCTGGACTGCTAGGATCCCACGCTGTGTAGCCACGAGCTTCAAAGGTGTTTCGCAGACCACCATTCGGAAAGGAAGAAGCATCGGGCTCTTGCTGCACTAATGATGCTCCTGTAAATTTCTCTACAGAACGGTTGCTGTCTACCGGCTCAAAAAAGGAATCGTGCTTTTCTGCCGTGCTGCCAGTCAATGGCTGAAACCAGTGCGTGTAATGGGTGGCTCCCATTTCCATTGCCCATTGTTTCATTCCAGCAGCGATTTGGTCAGAGAATTTGCGATCGAGGGTAGTTCCATTTTTCACTGAAAAGTCAATAGCTTGAAACGCTTCCTTGCTCAGGTACGATTTCATTTTCTCCATGCCAAACACATTAGAGCCATAGATGTCACTGAGTTTTTTGGGTGGGGAGATGGTAAGGGGTTGCCTGTTGCCGGCTTCTTTTACTGCGTCAAATCTCATGCGTTATTTCTTTTATTTATTAGAATGGATGGTTTCTACTTTTGGAAGTATTGGAGCAACTTCCTTTCATTTCGTGGCAAAATTAATCTGCTAACATCAAATTGATTTATGATTTTTAACCAAAATATCAATTTTTTTCTCCCATTCTTATGAACATGCTCTAAACTATTCCAATTTTTTGGCGACTTCTAACTTTGGGTAAAAAAAAAAGGCGGACAAGTAGAAAATATTCAAATTCGTATACTTTTACTTTGAGATTATACAATTTTTAACGCATACTGCTCTACTCTACGAAATGAATTGCATAGAAGACGTATTTAAAGTAAAAATGTTTACCGCAACTCCGTGCGGTTGCGTTGCCAAGAGTTTTGTTGCCTATTTGTATTGGCCCCATCACGCTGACCCAGATGACTATCGGGTTGATTTAGGGTTTGCATTCCATCAAACACCTCTTGACCTACCAGAGCCGCCACTAAGTCAGCTTCGCCATCTTTGGTAAAAAGGTGTTCAGGGGTAAAGTATTTGTCAATAAACTTAGTGTCGAACTTCCCACTTCGGAAGGCCTCATGGTTCATCACAAATGCTCCAAATGGTAGCGTTGTTTCTATACCAGAAATATGGTAATCGGCTATGGCCTGTAGCATCTTGCTCATGGCAGCTTCCCGGGTATCGGCATGAACGATGAGTTTAGCTATCATCGGGTCGTAGTGTATAGGGATTTCCATTCCTTGCTCAAAGCTATCGTCCACACGCACCCCAAAACCTTGCGGGGTTTTATAAGTCATAAGTTTTCCGATGTCTGGCAGAAAATTATTGGCGGGGTCTTCCGCACAAATTCTAAGCTCGATGCTGTGGCCATTTATTTTCAAGTCTTCTTGGGTAAAGGAAAGTTTTTCGCCCCTTGCCACCTTTATCTGCTCTTTTACCAAATCAATCCCAGTTATCTGCTCTGTCACAGGATGCTCCACTTGGAGGCGGGTGTTCATTTCTAAAAAATAAAAGTTCATACCCTCATCCACCAAGAATTCGATGGTGCCCGCCCCGCTGTAGTTGCAAGCCTTGGCGGCATTCACGGCAGCATCGCCCATTTCGCGTCGCATTTCGGGAGTAAGGCAGGCACTGGGAGCTTCTTCCACCAACTTTTGGTGGCGTCGTTGGATGCTGCATTCCCGCTCGAACAGGTGTACCACATTGCCGTGGTTATCGGCCATGATCTGAAACTCGATATGCCTAGGTGCGGCAACATATTTCTCAATAAAAACTGCATCATCTCCAAAAGCCGAACGGGCTTCCCCTTGTGCCATATGTATTTGTTCTTCAAATTCGCAGGCCTCATTCACAACCCTCATGCCCTTGCCGCCCCCGCCAGCCGATGCCTTTATCAAGACAGGGTAGCCAATGCTGTCCGCAATCTTTTTGGCTCCGGCCACGTCTTTTATAGCTTCATCAATGCCCGGCACCAGCGGCACACCAAACTTCCTCACAGCCTGCTTAGCCCCAATCTTGCTACCCATGGTTTCCATGCTCTCTGGGCTGGGGCCTATGAAAATCATCCCTGCCTCGCGAACTTTGCGGGCAAAGCTTGCATTTTCACTCAGAAAACCATAGCCAGGGTGAATCCCATCCACCCCAAGCCGCTTGGCGACTTCAATAATCTTATCGCCCAACAGATAACTCTGGGAAGAAGGCGGGGGACCAATGCATACGGCCTCGTCGGCATAGCGAGTGTGTAGAGCATTGCGGTCGGCCTCGCTGAACACGGCCACAGTTTGTATACCCATCTCTTTACAGGCTCTCATCACACGAAGGGCTATCTCGCCTCGGTTGGCTATAAGGATTTTTTGCATTTGGGAGAGGTTGTTTCTTGGTGGTATGGATACCAACAAGGGCGGCGAAATTAGGTTTCAGTAAGGTCTTTGCTTGAAACTATCCGAAGAAACAATAATCAATTTCCTTTAAAAGTTAAAGGATTGAACATTGATGAATTGCTCAACAATTATTTCAGGTTTGTAGTAGTGCATAAAAATAAGCTCTTCAAAGTCGCTTTCAAAAGTTAAGATTGTTCTGTTCTCAGGAATTGCAATTTTCATTGGCCAAATAATTCCATAGCCAAACTTCCCAACTCATTCGCCTCCACCAACACACCTCTCACACCCACTGCTGCGGCAGCTTCCATGTCGCGAGGTGTGTCGCCTATCATGATGCTTTGGGCAGCATCTGCGTGGTATTTTGCTATAACTTTCTCTAGCATGAGGCTACCCGGTTTGCGGCACAGGCAGTGGCCATCGTGGTCGGGGTGGTGAGGGCAGTAGTATATATCATCAACCGATACATCCAAGGCACCAAGTCCATCTATCATTTTCTGGTGAATGGTATGCAATATTTCGTGGGTGTATAGTCCTTTGCCAATACCGCCTTGGTTGGTCACCACAATTACTTTGTAGCCCAATTCCTTTGCTTTGCTGATGATGGGAGCAATAGCAGGATTCAGTTCAAAGGCATCAGGATGGGTGATGTAGTTGCCAATCTCTTGGTTGATGACCCCATCACGATCAAGGAAAAGGATTTTGTTCATCAGTAAAATAAAGATGCAAAGATGGCGTTAAAGATTAGACATTTTCCACAATTCACCAAGAGTCAAAGAAAACAGGAATTATGAAAGTGTTCTAATCAGGGCGAAGCCGCCACCAATATATTTGCCCCTAAATCTATGTCAGCCGATAGCATCGTCATCATCCCTACATATAACGAAAAGGAAAACATTGAGCAAATGATCCGAAAGGTTTTTTCGTTGCCCAAAGTATTTCATTTGCTCATTGTTGATGATTGTTCGCCCGATGGCACAGGGCAAATAGTCAAAGACTTGCAACCCGAATTTGCAGACAAACTACACTTGATGGAACGCAGCGGCAAACAAGGCTTGGGCACCGCATACATAGCAGGTTTTAAGTGGTGTTTGGAAAAGGGCTACGACTATATTTTTGAGATGGATGCTGATTTCAGCCATAACCCCGATGACTTGATGAAACTATATGAAGCCTGCTTCAGCGGCGTTGCTGATATGGCCATTGGTAGTCGCTACAAAACAGGCATCAATGTGGTGAACTGGCCAATGGGCAGGGTATTGATGAGCTACTATGCCTCTTCGTATGTACGAATGGTGACTCGCATGAATATTCGCGATACCACCGCTGGTTTTGTGTGCTATCGCAAGCAGGTATTGCAAACTATGGAGCTTGACCGCATTAAGTTCAAAGGCTACGCTTTTCAGATAGAAATGAAGTTCACCGCCTGGAAACATGGATTCAATCTGGTAGAGGTGCCAATCATTTTCACAGACCGCACCCTAGGACAAAGCAAGATGTCTTCTGGCATTTTCAAAGAGGCAATTTTCGGGGTAATGGATATGAAAATTTCTTCTTGGTTCAGAAAGTATAAAAAGCGATAGCTTGTTATTGAGGAATCTATAACACAAATGATTTACAAATATTTAATTTATTATAGTTCGGATTTTTCTAGTGTTTCTGAAACTGAAATTATGGAAATAAGAGATATGATTTCTAAATACTTTTCGCAAAAATTAGTAGCTGGGGAAGTGAAAGTGTGTGTGGAGAAAGGAATCACAGAAGATGATTCTGAGAGATATTAATATTCAGAAGACCAATAATTAATTTAGTATGATCCTTCAAAATAAAACCGCTATCATCACCGGGGTGAGCAAGGGCATTGGCCACACACTTGCCAAAATGCTATTGGAAAAAGGCTGCAAGGTGGCTGGGCTGGGTATGAACAAACCTGACTTTTCCGAGGATAGATTTCAGTTTTTCAAAACAGATGTACGAAACCACGATCAGGTGAAACAATCTATAGAGGCTACTTTGTCTTGGGCTGGCAAAATAGATATTTTGGTGAACAATGCAGGGCTTGGCTATTTTGGCTTTCTGGAAGATTTGCCGATTGAACACTGGCAGGAAATGATGGAAGTGAACGTCAACGGGATGTTCTATGCTTGCAAATATGTATTACCGCATTTGAAAGAAAATCAGCACGGGCACATCATCAATATTGCTTCAACCGCTGCACTAGAAGGAATGCCACAAACCAGCGGCTACTGTGCCACCAAGTGGGCTGTGAAAGGCTTGACAGAAAGCCTTTGGCGTGAATGTCGCGACTTCAAAGTGAAGGTGACCTGCGTATATCCTGGCAGCACGCAAACGGATTTTTTTCGCAACGCCCCTGGCATAAAGCCCCACGAACACATGTTGCAACCAGAAGATGTGGCTTTGATGATTGTGCATGCATTGGAAGCCCCAGACAACTGCCATCAGGTGAACATAGAAGTGAGGCCACTACAACCCAAGGGGCCAAAATAAACTGCTATCAAAAATTAGTCAGCATTAGGACATACTTTGATTCCCTTTTGTGGTATCAAGGGTTTGCAGCATTTCCTGATTTTATTCACTTCAAATTTCCCATTAGTCACATACTTTTGCCCCCTCTTTTTACCAAAGCATAACATATTTATGAGCTACAAAGAACCCGCTCCTATCACAGGCCAACACCTGAATCCTTTTGAATCCATGATGTCACGTTTCGACATCGCAGCCAAAAAACTTGGCCTTGACGACTCTTTGTACAGCGTGCTGAAATCTCCAGCCAAAATTGTGATGGTTAGCCTACCGGTCACCATGGACAACGGTGATGTGAAAGTATTTGAAGGCTATCGTGTGATACACAATGCTAACCTTGGTCCAAGCAAAGGCGGCATACGCTATAGTATGGACGTGACCCTTGACGAAGTGAAAGCCTTGGCTGCATGGATGACATGGAAATGTGCTGTAGTGGGAATCCCTTATGGTGGAGGAAAAGGCGGAATAAAATGCCACCCCCAGAGCATGAGCAAAGGAGAACTGGAACGCATGACCCGTGCTTACACGGTTGCGATGGTTGATGTATTTGGCCCAGAGAAAGACATACCAGCCCCCGACATGAACACTGGCCAGCAAGAGATGGCCTGGATAATGGATGAATATTCGAAACTGAAAGGCTATAGCAGCCCAGCAGTGGTAACCGGAAAGCCATTGGTGCTAGGTGGTTCACTTGGCCGAGTGGAGGCAACTGGCCGTGGCGTAATGGTGAGTGCCCGTAGTGCCATGGCCAAAATGGGACTGAGCCCAGTGGGTGCGACCTGTGCAGTTCAAGGCTTTGGGAATGTGGGTTCTATTTCTGCTAAACTATTGGCTACTCAGGGTTTGAAAATAGTGGCCATCAGTGATGTTACAGGCGGATACTACGACCCAAACGGTATCAATGTAGAAGAAGCCATTGCTTACAAAGAAGGTAATAAAGGAACATTGGAAGGTTTCAAAGCCCAGAAGATTTCAAACAACGATCTGTTGATTTTGGACGTAGATGTGCTGGTGCCAGCTGCTATGGAAGACCAAATAACGGCAGAAAATGCCAACGACATAAAAGCAAAACTGATAGTGGAAGGTGCCAACGGCCCTACAAGCTGGAACGCTGACGACATATTGAACACTAAAGGCATCATGGTGGTGCCTGATATATTGGCTAATGCAGGTGGGGTAACGGTTTCATACTTTGAATGGGTGCAGAACCGCCTGGGTTACTATTGGACAGAAGAACGTGTGAACCGCCGTGCCGACCGCACCATGAAGCAGGCCTTTGAAACCGTGTACCAAGCTGCCCAAAAGCACGACTGTAGCTGGAGGATAGCAGCCTACATAGTGGCAATAGACAAGGTAGCAAATACGCAAAAACTGAGAGGGGTATTTTAATAGAAACCAGTGAGACTCTTTTTAGCTATTGTTATCGCCAGTTCACTTTTTGCCTGCAAAGGCGGAAAGAGTGAGCGGGACTCAGCCGCCGAAAAGGTACTCGGAATAATGCAGTCAGATTCTTTTCTTTCTGCAAAAAATGCCAGCATTTACATGGATTCATTCATAGAAGCTGGGATGCAGTTTGTAAAATTGTACCCTAGAGATAGCCTGAGTGAAGACCTGATGTACCGCATGGCAGGCAATCAGTACAGTCAACAGCGGTTCAAACATTCGGCAGAGTTGCTCAACATGCTTATCAGCGAATTTCCGAAGGGGAAACGCCATTCGGATGCCCTACTGTTTCTTGGAAATGTGTACCACGATGGATTGAACGACACTGCCCAAGCCCGCAAGACCTGGAAACAATTGATAATTGACCACCCGGAGAGCCACCTATGCAATGATGCAGGCTTTCTCATTGAAAATATAGGATTCAACGGTGAGCAATTGCTGGAAGCTGCCAGAAAGAAAGGAGGGGAGTAAGCAATTGGCAACTTGTACAGATCAGAACTACCAACTATCTGATTTTAGATCTACTTGCCGCTAATTTACGAAAAACTGGTGTTCTAACTACCTTCCTAAACTAAATTCTCTAAACTAATCCCGACACTATCGGGACCAAACTAAATCTAACCATGGGCTCAGTAGTAGCAATCGTCGGCAGACCCAATGTGGGCAAATCAACCCTTTTCAACAGGCTAATTGGCGAACGAAAGGCCATAGTAGACGATATGAGTGGGGTGACTCGTGACAGGCATTACGGCACTGGCGAATGGCTCGACCGTGAATTCACGGTGATTGATACCGGTGGATATGTACATGGCTCCGACGACATATTTGAGGCAGCTATACGCAACCAAGTGGAGATAGCCATGGTGGAAGCAGATGTGTTGCTATTCATGGTAGATGTGACCTGTGGTATCACCGATTTGGAAGAAGACTTTGCAAAGATTCTTAGAAAAAGCAAAAAGAAAGTGCTGGTGGTGGTGAACAAGGTGGACAATAACGAACGCTTGGTGGATACTCACGAATTCCATCGCATGGGTTTCAAAGACATTTTCCCAATTTCATCGGTGAGTGGTTTTGGTACGGGCGAATTGTTGGATGAACTTATCAAACACATTTCGGTGCAAGAGGAAGACTTAACCAATCTGCCTAAGATAGCTATCATCGGGCGGCCAAATGTAGGTAAGTCGTCTCTCATCAATGCTTTGTTGGGAATTGACCGCAACATTGTGACCGACATAGCTGGCACCACCCGCGATTCGGTACACAGCCTCTACAAGGGTTTCGGTCATGAGTTTTGGCTGGTGGATACGGCGGGGGTCCGCAAGAAGGCCAAAGTGAGCGAAGATGTTGAATTTTACATGGTGATGCGTTCGCTGAGAGCTATTGAAGATGCGGATGTATGTATGTTGATGATTGATGCCCAAGAAGGCATTCAAGCTCAGGATTTGAACCTCTTTCACCTCTGCGATAGGAATGGCAAAGGGGTCGTTATTTTGGTGAACAAATGGGACTTGGTAGAAGACAAACAAAACAATACCACCAAAAAGATAATCGAAGGCATCAAAGAGCGGCTTGCCCCTTTCAATGATGTACCCATCCTCTTTATTTCAGCCACCGAGAAGCAACGTATCCACAAGGCTATAGAAACGGCGGTAGAGGTGTATGAGAAACGCAAAAAGCATATCCCAACCCACGAGCTGAACGAGTTCATGCTGGAGGTGATAAACCAGAACCAGCCACCAGCCATAAAAGGCAAGTACATTAAGATAAAGTATGTCACACAACTGAAAGGTAACACCCGTCAATTCCTGTTTTTCTGCAACCTGCCACAGTACGTGAGCGAAAGCTACAAGCGGTTCTTAGAGAATAGGCTTAGGGAACAATACGACTTTAGCGGAGTGCCTCTAAGACTAGATTTTAGAAAAAAATAAATTTTTTGTTTGGCACAAAGCAAAATACCTCTATTTTTGCCCCCGATTTAACCAAAAACAATAACCAACAAAAAAATGAAAAAAGTACTATCAGTAATGATTGCTGCAGCCATGGTTTCCTTCGTTGCTTGCAAAGGCAAAGCCGCTGAAGAAAACCCTGCCAAAGACACAACCACAATGGCTCCTCCTGCCGAACCAACTATCGACACTGCTGCTGAAAATGCTGCTAAGATGATGGTTGCCGACAGCACCAAGCCAGCAGAAGGTGCCAAAGAAGGTGAAAAAAAGGACAAGTAAGCTCTCTTACTCAAAATAAACCATCTTCGAAGATCTGATTAGGGCTACCAATGCGGTGGCCCTTTTCTGTTTTGGGGCCATGCGATCTTATCAAACTACATTCAGCACCTGCTCTTTTATCTTTTCCAGTTCGTCCTTCATTTGCACAACCAGTTGTTGTATCAGCCAGTGTTGTCAGGTGTTTCCACCTGACATTTCAATTCCTCACACCACATTCAGTACCTGTTCTTTTATCTTTTCCAGTTCGTCTTTCATTTGCACCACCAGTTGTTGGATGCCAAAATCTGCGGCCTTGCTGCCTATGGTGTTCACTTCCCTGCCAATCTCCTGAGCTATGAATCCAAGTTTTTTACCAGTCGCATTTTGTTTCATGGTGTCGGCGAAATAGCTGATGTGTTGTGCTAGCCTCGATTTCTCTTCACTTATGTCTAACTTCTCTAAGTAGAAAATTAGTTCTTGCTCAAAGCGGTTAGGGTCGCTTTGGTCTTTGGAAACTAAGGTATCCAAATTGTTCTTTATTCGCTCGCGTATTCGGTCTATCCTCCCTCCATCCAACTCGCCAACCTCTGTCAATAGCTTAGCTATCCTATCGGCACAGGCACTCACCATAGTTGCTATCGACTTCCCCTCCTCAATTCTGAATGCGTCAAAATGCTCGAAAGCTTCGTTTAAGGTATGGAGCACATGCTTCCATTCTTGTTCACTTAGTTCAGTATCTGGTGCAAGGAAAGCATCAGGGAACGAAGCAGGATTGGAGAGTATTTGCGATGCATCCAGCCCTAACTCAACGGCAAGTTTTTGCAAGTCGGTGAGGTATCCTTTTAGCACAGCAGTATTCAACCCGCCACCGCCAGTCGTAGCATTTTTATTCACAAAAGCAAAGCTGGCAGTGATGCTGCCACGTTCCGCCATGCTGCTTACCAACCCACGAATTGCCGTTTCCTTTGATTGCAAGGCTCGTGGCAAACGAATATTCACCTCAGTGTATTTGTTATTGAGCGATTTTATTTCTGCCTTTATCAGCAGGTTTTCGTTTTCAAATCGGGCGAGGCCGAAGCCGGTCATGGATCGGAGCATTGTTAATTTGGTAATTGGTTATCCCGATAGCTATCGGGACGGTTATTCGGCAATGGTATTGGTGCGACCCTCGAGGTAGTCATTGTAAAGTGGTGAATGTGGTACTATGCAATGCCCCCTTCGGGGCTGAGGCCTTCTATCGGTCAAATAGTTTAATAAGTGCCTGATCCAGTTTCATAGCTGCAAGGTGGTCTATTATCAGGGTTTTTATGGCTATGCGTTCATCTTTTGTTTCTTTCAAGATGGTTTTATCAGTTAGTGAAGCTTCAATGGTTTCCTTAGATTGGGCAAGCCGCATCCTCACAAAGGCCGCATAATAATTTGGGACGCCCTTACAATAAAATTCGCCTTTGAATGCTTCCAATACCACCTTTGCTTCTGTGGTATCGGCCAGGCCGCTAAGATAAGTAGCCATATCACCCAAATATGAAAATCGTTCTTGAAAACTAATAGTTGGCAACAGTCGCAATAGCTTTTTGCCGTAAGACCCTTTGCCTGCCTTTACCAAGTAGCCGAAAGCTATCTGGTTCAGCTTTCGATTGTCGGTGGCAAACCACAAATCTGCAGTTTGCAATACCTTAGCCGAATCAAACTTGTATAAAGCATTCATGCCAGCATCGCATACCCTATAGGATAAATCATTGATGGCATGTTCAAAAATGGAGGCGTATTTTGCATCATTCAATCTTGCCAGCACCTGAATGGCTTTCAGCCTCACCGACGCTTTAGCGTCTTTGGTGGCAAGTTCTGTTATTTTGCTTTCAAATGCTTTTACGGTTGATTCATCATCGGCCTCCAACAGCAGTTGCAAGGCTTGTTCGCGATGTGCCCAAAAGCCATCACCAAGTGCATAGGTAAGCATCTCTGCAGCAGCCGCTTTGTCGCTTTCAGTTGAGTTAAGGTAGATCTTCGCCATTTCCAAAGCTTCCTGCTTATCGTAGTAATTACCACCGTGTGCAAACTGATACTTCCGTTCTTCAACGGTGCGTTCTTCGGTGCGAGTGCAAAGGAGAGTTCTGTCTGCATCCACTTGCACCCAAAAAGGTTTTATGTCGCAAGGGAAAGTGAAAGTTTCGCTTCCATTTTTTACCCAAACTTTATGCGAGTTTACAAAGCCACGGCCATGCACTTTTATTGTCAAGGGGAAAGTAAAATTTTTACCCACCTGTATCTGAGCAATGTCCACTTCTACTGTCTTGGTGCTATCATCGTAAATTTGGTTAATAGCAATTTCAGGATGCCCTGTTTCCAGAAACCATTGATTAAAAAACCAGTTCAAGTCTTCGCCTGAAATCTTTTCAAAACACTTACGCAGGTCGTGTATTTCAGCAGTGCCAAACATATTGCTTTTTAAATACAGTTGCAGCGACTCAAAAAATATTTCATCGCCCACCACATTGCGAAGCATGTTTAGCACCGCTCCTCCTCGTTCGTAGCTGTTCACATCGAACATATCCTCTTTGTCTCGGTAGTAGTAACGAACGATAGGTGGCTGCAGCTCGTTTACATTGGTATGTATAAAAGCCTCCATGTTGCCCATCATGTGGTGTTCGGCATCCTCTTTCCCGTAGGCATGTTCACGCCACAGGTATTCACCATAAGTAGCAAAGGATTCATTCAGGCTCAGGTTGCTCCAGCTTTCGCAAGTCACTAAGTCGCCAAACCAGTGGTGGAACAGCTCATGCGAGATCATGTCTTCGCCAGTGTTATCCAAGTGTGCCCTGGCATCGTGCTGCATCATTTCCTCGTGTATAACTGCGGTTGTATTTTCCATAGCCCCGCTGACATAGTCACGCACCACTATCTGGTCATATTTTTCCCAAGGGTAGGGCACAAATTTTTTCGAGAAAAACTCAATCATGGCTGGGGTTTTACCAAACACCAACTTGGCATAAGGCTGCCACTTTGGTTCTACAAAGTAGTTCACCGCAAGGCCGTCTTCGGTTTGGTCTTTCACTTTAGCAAACTTGCCAATAGCCATCATCGCCAAGTAGGGTGCATGTGGTTGGCTTTGCTGCCACATGTCAGTACGCTTTGCTCCGTTTTCGCTGCTATAAACCAAATCGCCATTGCTCACGGTGACATCGCCCGTATCGCAGGTGATGCTTATTGACTGGGACATCTTTTGGTTGGGGGCATCAATGGTAGGAAACCAACACGAACTGCTTTCTGTTTCGCCCTGTGTCCACACTTGGCGGGGTTTGCTAGGGTCTTCGCCTAATGGGTTTATGAAATAAATTCCCTTGGCATCGCTGATAGCGGCTGAACCAACTTGCTTCACGGCATTGGGGCGGGCTGTGTATTTTATCTTCACAACAATCCTATTCCATGTGTCAATTGCTTCACCAAAATATATTTTGAGGTGAAGGCTATCTTTATAATCGAATCGAAGAGAAAGCACCTTATCCTTCCCTTTTTTAACTTGTAGAAATGCGTCTACTGCCTGTATGAACATATACTTGGCATCCAGCCAAAGGGAATCTTGTGGTCGCTTTTGAACCTCCAAACATATTTGTGCAGAACCTTCCAGCTCGCTCTTTTCATACACAGGCTCCACCTCAAGTACGGTTGACACCAGTTTCCAATGCAAGGGTCGGGCAGCCTGATATTCGAGCGGGGCATCGAGTATAGTTTCCTCAGCAGCGGCGGCGTTATCGGAGTCCATGCTCACATCAAGTCCATTCGTTTTCTTTTTCAAAAAACAAGAACTGCCAAGCAGCAGCACGATGGAAAGAAAGGAAAGAATTTTTGACATTGCAGGGCAAAAGTAAGCCCCTGCTGCGGCTCAGGAGATGGAATTGATAAACTGCAGGAATTCGTCTAGGCTTTTCAACACTATCACGTTGTCGGGGTGATTGCCGCAAGGCCCACACACTTTGCTACCGGCCACGACTAATTTTGCACCACACCACAGGCTAGCAGCCTTGGCTATAAAATCGTTCACATCGCTACAAGTGGGTGTGCAGGTCACTGAAGTAAATACATATTCGGGCTTGTATTGGTCGAATACCCCACAGATGTCCTGCTCGGGTGTCATTTGGCCAAGGTAAACAACCTTGTGGCCAAGGCTGCGAATAATATAATTTGCATACAACAATCCCATTTCGTGTGCTTCGCCATCGGGGAGGTAGAGCAAGAAACGTTTACCTCCTGCAGATTGCTTATATGTTTGGCCGTCAATAGCAACATACAGTTTTTGCTTGATTAAATTGCTCACAAAATGTTCGTGGGCAGGGTGTATGCTGCCTGTCATCCACAACAATCCTACTTGATCCATGAAAGGAAAAATGACCTGCAACATGGTTTGCTCCAGCCCCATTTGCAAAATGCAGGTAGTGATAGTGCGATTAAAAGCATCTTCGTCCATGCTTATCATGGCAGTGCTCAAAGATTTGCTATGCCCGGAAAACTGCTCATGCTTTTGCGAAGCCAGCATCACTACTTCTTCCATTTTGCCCTTGCCCATGCCTGCCACTTTACTTATTCGGTAGCCGCAGTTGAGCAATATGGATACCTTGAGCAGGTATTTAAGGTCGTCGTCATCGTAGTAGCGTATGTTGGTGTCGGTACGTTTGGGTATCACCATATTGTACCGCTGCTCCCATATTCGCAGGGTGTGAGCTTTCACCCCCGTGAATTTTTCAATGTCGCTGATGGAGAACCTTCCCATATTGGTTGAATAAACACCTAAAGGGAAGTTTTGTTTTTTTGCTTAGCCATTATAGGGTTCAATACCTTATTAAGGTTTGACTAAAGCTATTAAAATTTTTGAAGTTGCCCCGGCATTTTTTTGCATAAAATTACTAGCGACATCCCCAGCAGCTCTCAGTTTTTCGGGCATTTCATATAGTTCTTCCAGCAACTGCTGCCAATCGTCTTTGCTTGCCACTTCAAACCCACAGCCCTCTTTTAGCATGACCTTGGCTTCAGGAAATTTTGAGTGATTGGGGCCAAAAAAAACAGCCTTGCCCCAGGCAATTGCTTCCAGCACATTATGCAACTTACCACTAAAACCACCCCCCACCAAAGCCACCGAAGCATATTGATACAGCGAAGCCAACATACCAATGTTATCAACGATGAGGCAATAGGGAATAGCAGCGTCTTCAGGTACATTCAAGTTGCTATGTCGCACCACCCATTCTGAATAAAGCACAGACCCCTCAAATTGTTTCTGTATATCTTTTGCTCGACTAATGTCGTGTGGTGCTATGATTATTTTGTGGTCAGTCGTTTTATAGGTTAACTGAAGCAGTTCCTCTTCTGGTTCCCAGGTGCTGCCAGCCACTATGGTGAAGTCTTTGCCACAAAATTCATCAAGCATTGTAGAGGATTTGCCAACTTTTATGTTGTCAAGACACCGGTCGTAGCGAGGGTCACCGCACACCATTTTGTTTGTTATATTGATACCTTCGAGCAGCTTGGCTGATTTCTCATCTTGTAAAAAAAAATGAGTAAAAAAGCCCAACATTTTTCGGTAAAGTCCACCATACCATTTGAAAAACACCTGCCCAGGCCTGAAGCGACCAGCCACCAAATAGGTGGGTATTTTTCGTGTATTCAATTCGTTTAGGTGATGGTACCAAAACTCATATTTCACAAAGAAGGCAGCTGTGGGTTTTATGGCTTCCACAAATTGGCGAGCGTTGCGTTTTGTATCCAATGGCAGGTAACACACCAAGTCAGCCCCCGGCCAGTCTTTACGAACTTCGTAGCCCGATGGCGAGAAGAACGTCAAGACGATTTTGGCTCCATTGTTTTGCTTTTTCAAAGCTTCCATCAGTGGACTACCTTGCTCAAATTCACCGAGTGAAGCACAGTGGAACCAGAAAATAGGGGTATCTAGTTTGGCGATTTTAGTTTGAAGTGTGAAGTCGGCAATCCTACGTCTTGAATCATTTGTTTTGCCTCTTCCTCTCAGCCACAACTCTGCCTTCTTATTCCAAACAGCAGCTAGCCTGATGCCAAGCCAGTAAAGGTGGATGGAGAGATTGTAGAGAAAAACCACACTGCAAAGCAAAGCCATTTGCAATTAATCAATAGCATCCGTTACTTCATTTCATAAATCGTAATTCGCTCAATCGTTTATGCTGGCTACCTTTGCCCCGTGTCAGTATCGGTAAGCAACATTAGCAAAAATTATGGTGAACAAAAAGCCGTTGATGGCATTTCGTTTGAAGCCCGACCAGGAGAGATATTGGGTTTTCTTGGGCCCAATGGTGCAGGAAAATCTACCACCATGAAAATGTTGACTTGCTACATTCCACCTACCTCTGGCACAGCCACGGTGTGCGGATTCGACATCAACCAACAGCCGCTAGAAGTTCGCAAACAAGTAGGCTACCTTCCCGAACTTAACCCGTTGTACACCGATATGTTTGTGAAGGAATACCTCTACTTCATGGCAGATGTACACAAGCTAGGTAAAGCAGGGCACAAAGCCGCCGAATCCATGATAGACAGAGTAGGGCTTACGCCCGAACGTGGCAAAAAAATAGGCCAACTGAGCAAGGGATACAAGCAAAGGGTGGGGCTGGCACAAGCCATGTTGCACAACCCCAAAGTATTAATTTTGGACGAACCCACAAGCGGACTTGACCCGAATCAGATAGTTGAAATCCGCAACCTGATAAGGCAAATTGGCGTGGACAAGACTGTCATACTCAGCACACATATTATGCAGGAAGTACAAGCCCTTTGCCGCCGTGTCATCATCATCAACAAAGGAAAATTGGTGGCCAACAGTCCTGTTGAGGAGCTTGGAAAATCTGGCAGGGATAATTATGTGGTTTTGGAGTTTAACGTCGAAATTAACGAGGCCGACCTGAGGAATATCCCTGGAGTAATTTCAACTGTCTCGGCAGGCAACAACAAATGGAGAGTGCAGTCAACAACCGATGTGCGTGAGCAGCTTTTCCGTTTTGCTGTCAATAATGGCATCGACCTTCTAAGCTTGGTGAAAGAAGAGCAAAGTTTGGAAGACGTTTTCAAGCAAGTGACCAAGGAATAGCCGTTCCCAACGGTTGCCGATAAAGCCAAACCACAGGCAAATAATCCCATACGGAATATGTTTGGTCCGATTAAGATAAAAAAAGGGTACGCACATTTTGGGATGAAACAAAATTAGTAACAGTACTAGTATTGCGAATTACGGATACGCACTAAAATGAATTTTGATTTTGCAGGATTCAATTTTGGGTGCCGTACTATTGCCACATAGTTTTGCCAAGCAATCAACTAACTGATTACTCAACATAAAACCAAACAGAAATATGAAACACTTCTCCATTACTTTTTGTACTTTTCTTATGCTGATGCTATTCTCAGCCAATAAAGTGAGTGCACAAACCACCGACACTTCGGCAATCTATTTAATCGTAATAACAGATGGTCAAGAACTCACTGGTAAAATAATTTCACAAGATGCTCGTGAAGTGTTGCTTGAAACTAAAACCATTGGCATGGTGGCCATCCCGAAGCTTAGCATCAAAGAAATAAGACTACTGAAAAAGGAAGAGATTAAAGGGGATGGTGCATATAATCCCGACCAAATTTTCGCAACACGGTATTTTATTACCACCAATGGATTGCCTATTAAAAAAGGAGATATGTACGCACAGCTTAATCTTTTTGGCCCAGAAATACAATATGGCGTAACTGAAGATTTTGGCATTGGCGTAATGACAAGCTGGATAGCAAGCCCGGTTGTGCTTTCAGCTAAGTATAGCAAAAAAGTTGGCAAAAACCTAAATGTCGGGGCGGGTGCTTTGCTTGGAACAGGTTCATGGACTTTCCCCGATTTTATGATGGCTCTTCCATTTGGTGTGCTTACTTATGGCAATCGCAAAAATAACATCAATATTTCTGCGGGATATGGGGCTATAAGTGATAAGACATACTCATATTTTTATGACCCTGTGACACAAATAGGCACCGAAATATACAAACGTGAAACCAATGGCCGTGCATTGGTGTCCATAGCTGGCATGGCAACCATAAACAAAAAAATAACCTTTGTATTTGATACATTCATTATACCCGACGACGGGAAACAAGGAGATCTTGAAGGTCTTGCTCTTATCATGCCTGGACTTCGGTTTCAAACAAATTCCGACAGAGCGTTTCAAATTGGTTTTGCTGGAATAATTAGCACTTATACCGAAGTGAATTCGCAAACAGGTGCAAAGTCAAAATATAGAGAAACTGTACCATTACCCATACCCATGCTTACTTGGTTCAGGAAGTTGTAAAGAGGTTGGCGAATCTAGTCGAAAACTGAGTTAAGGATTCCACCTTTTCGCAGTCTTCAAAGCCACATCTACAAACAGGTTCAGCCCCTTGTCGTATTCGTCATTGCCAAGGCTTTGGCCGTTTTCATCCAAAGCCTTTTGCGTAAACTGGCTCTCAAACACGCGGGGAACAACAATGCTTTCATAGTGCATTACACTGTTTATTTTGTTGAGCACATAAGTGAGCTGTACGGTAGGGAACTTACCGCCACGTCCATTAGATGAACCAGCTATAGCAAACACTTTATCGCTCCACATGCTGGCGTAAGGGCGGTCAGTCATCTGGTGAATGAAGTTGATGAGTTCCGCACTGGGCATCCAGTTGTATTCGGGTGAGATAATGAAAATCAAACTGGCCGCATCCATGCTGTCTTTCAGTTGCTGTTGAAACTGGGTAAGGTTGTTTTCATCCAAATTTCCGTTGGCCATCAAAGGGATATCATATTCATCAAATTTTACCAGGGAGACTTCGTCTATTCCCCTGCCTTTAGCAGCTATTTCAATCGCTTTGGCCACTTTTAGACTATTGGAGTTTTTGCGGGGTGAGCCCGAAATGATGCAGATGTTCATGGATAGATTTAAGTAATAATTTGAAAACGGTTTTATAGGCAGTATTGTTTGGCAAGCGTAAAATGTAAGCGGTTATCTTTGCCGCATGACTTTCATAGAAGAATTGCAGTGGCGTGGGTTGTTGCACGATAAAATGCCAGGAGTGGAGGAACACATGGCCGCAGGAATGGTCACTGGTTATGTAGGTTTTGACCCTACGGCAGCTTCGCTGGGCATAGGAAATCTGGTACCAATAATGCTGCTGGTGCATTTGCAACGCCATGGCCACAAACCCATAGCGGTGGTGGGAGGGGCAACTGGCATGGTGGGCGACCCCAGCGGCAAAAGTAGCGAACGTAACCTGCTGAGCATAGACCAACTGCGGCACAACGAAGCGGGAGTAAAAATGCAGCTTGAGAAATTTTTGGATTTTAGCGATACCCAAAATTCGGCTGTATTGGTAAATAACTTTGATTGGATGAAAGATTATAGTTTTCTTGATTTCCTGAGGGAGGTAGGGAAACATTTGACCATAAACTATATGCTGGCCAAAGATTCGGTAAAAAACAGGTTGGACACCGGCATGTCGTTCACCGAGTTTAGCTACCAACTTTTGCAAGGTTACGACTTTTACCATTTATACAAAAACCATGGCTGCACCTTGCAAATGGGAGGCAGCGACCAATGGGGAAATATGACCTCAGGCACCGAACTTATTCGACGCATGGCGGCAGGAGAGACTTGGTGTATTACCAATCCTCTTGTTACCAAAAGCGATGGCAGCAAGTTTGGCAAAAGCGAAAGCGGCAATGTGTGGCTCGACCGCAGCATGACCAGCCCCTACAAGTTTTACCAGTTTTGGCTCAACGTAACCGATGAGGAGGCAGCCCGCTTCATTCGTGTATATACCTTGTTGGGCAAAGAAGAAATAGAAGCACTGGAAGCTGAGCATATACTAACGCCACATCTTCGCATTTTGCAAAAAAGGCTTTCACAGGAAGTAACTACGCTGGTGCACTCTTCAGCTGACTATCAACAAGCAATTGAAGCAAGTAATCTACTGTTTGGAAATGGAACTACCGAACAACTCAAAACGATGAACGAAGAACTTCTTTTAGCTGTGATGGATGGGGTACCACAGGTGGAAGTAGCTCAAGACCTGTTATTGAACGTGGATATTGTAGATGTGCTGTCGGCCAATACTGGAAATAGTATATTCCCAAGTAAAGGAGAAGCCCGCAAGATGCTGCAAGGGGGGGGGGTTAGCATCAACAAGCAAAAGATTGACGAAGCACACAAGCTGCAAGCCAGCGACTTGTTGAACGGAAAATATATCCTTGCCCAAAAAGGGAAGAAGAATTACTATTTGATAAAAGCTAACTAACATGCCCCTTAAAAATCACTTCACCGAAGCCTTAACCCAACTCAACCAATTTTTGGCAGATGAGAAAAACTTTGCCAAGCTGGAACTAGCAGGGCAATTGATGGCTGATTCCATAAAAGCTGGAGGCAAAATTATCAGTTGTGGAAACGGGGGAAGCATGTGCGATGCCATGCACTTTGCCGAAGAACTCAGTGGTCGTTACCGCGATGACCGCCAAGCCTTTGCAGCCGTCAGCATCTCCGATCCATCTCACATCAGTTGTGTGGCCAATGATTATGGTTACGAATATATTTTTAGTCGCTACGTTGAGGCATTAGGAAAACCTGGAGATGTGCTTCTGGCAATCTCTACTTCTGGCAATTCTAAAAACATATTAAAAGCAATTGAATCCGCTAAAGCCAAAGGTATAAAAGTAATAGGTCTTACTGGAAAAGATGGCGGGCAGATGGCCTCTCAATGCGACGTAGAAATTCGTGCCCCGCACAGCGAGTATGCAGATCGTGCTCAGGAAATACATATCAAATGTATTCATGCTTTGATAGATTTTATTGAGACCAAACTATGCTGATAAAAACATACGGCAGTGCAGTGTATGGTGTGAATGCCATCACGATAACGGTGGAGGTGAGCGTGGCAAGCGGCGAAAAATACTACATGGTGGGTCTGCCTGATAATGCAGTAAAGGAAAGTCAGCAGCGTGTTGATACAGCTCTTAAGGAATCTGGATATAGGATGCCTCGCATGAGGGTTGTAATAAATCTTGCACCTGCCGATATTCGAAAAGAGGGCTCTTCGTATGATTTGCCCATAGCTATTGGCATTCTGGCATCGAGCAACCAAATAGAACCAAAGCTTGACCTTAGCAAATATTTGATCATGGGCGAGTTGAGTCTAGATGGGGAGATCCGCCCAATAAAAGGTGGACTGCCAATAGCCATACAAGCCAAGAAGGAGCAGTTTGAAGGCTTCATTTTGCCGAAAGAAAATGCCAACGAAGCGGCTATAGTGACTGGCCTCAAGGTATATGGCGTGACGCACCTGAACGAGGTGATAGACTTGGTGATAGGAATGAGCGATATGCTACCTGTGGAGGTGGATACTCGTGCCGAATTTGCCAACCACGAAAATGTATATGGTGTCGATTTTAGTGATGTGAAGGGTCAGGAAAATATAAAGCGGGCATTGGAGATAGCCGCAGCAGGTGGCCACAATGCTATCTTAATTGGCCCTCCTGGGGCTGGCAAAACCATGTTGGCCAAGCGATTTCCTACTATACTTCCCCCACTAACGTTACCCGAAGCATTAGAAACAACTAAAATACATTCAGTGGCAGGCAAGATGGGCAGCAATCGTGGGCTCATTCCTACACGCCCATTCCGCAGTCCGCACCACACTATTAGCAATGTAGCATTGGTGGGAGGAGGAGGAAACCCACAGCCTGGAGAGATCTCGCTAGCACATAATGGGGTATTATTTTTGGATGAGCTACCAGAGTTCGATAAAAAGGTACTGGAAGTAATGCGACAACCATTGGAAGACCGATCAGTAGTGATTTCAAGGGCAAAGTATAGTATTGAATATCCAGCCAGCTTTATGTTGCTAGCTAGCATGAACCCCTGCCCCTGCGGGTTTTACAATCACCCCGAAAAAGAATGCGTGTGCCCACCGGGAGCAGTTCAAAAATACCTGAACCGTGTATCAGGCCCATTAATGGACAGGATAGACCTGCATGTAGAGGTAACCCCAGTTAATTTCGACCAACTGAGCGACAGCCGCAAGAGCGAGCATAGTAAAGATGTAAGGATGCGTGTGGTGAAAGCTCGCGAACACCAGTCGGAACGATTTGCAGAAACACCTAATGTATATTGCAATGCACAAATGTCTTCGCAGCAAGTTCGAGATATTTGCCAGATCGGATTAGCGGGACAAGCTTTGCTTAAAACCTCGATGCAACGACTGAACCTAAGTGCTAGAGCTTACGACCGAATATTGAAAGTGTCACGCACCATAGCCGACCTCGACAGCAGCAACGATATACAGATAGGCCACCTAGCCGAGGCCATACACTACCGAAGCCTCGACAGAGAAGACTGGGCTGGTAACTGATGTGCTAATTCGGTGATGTGCTAATGTGCTAATTATCGAACCTCCAAATCAGCCTATCTGCATATCAGCAAATCACCAAAAAAATGAACACCCTCGGCACCCTTTTTCGCATCACCACCTTTGGCGAAAGCCACGGCTCGGCAATGGGTGTGGTGGTAGATGGCTGTCCGCCGCTGTTGGATATTCATACTGCCTTCATTCAAAAAGAACTTGACCGACGCAAACCTGGGCAAAGTGACATTACTACCGAACGGAAGGAGGATGATATCGTTGAAATATTGAGCGGTGTGTTCGAAGGCAAAAGCACGGGTACACCGATTGCTCTACTTATCCGTAACAATGACCAGCACTCGGCTGACTACAACAAACTCAAAGACATATACCGCCCCTCGCATGCAGACTACACCTACCAACAGAAATACGGCATCCGCGACCACCGAGGCGGGGGAAGGGCGTCGGCCCGTGAGACCGTAAACTGGGTGGCGGCAGGAGCCATTGCCAAATTATTCCTACAAAAACACGGCATCACCATTCGGGCTTTTACAAAACAGATAGGCCACATATCATTGACCCAAAACTATGATAGTCTCAACCTGGACATCACTGAAACCAACGAAGTACGCTGCCCTGATGATGCTAAGGCCATAGAAATGCGTGAGCTAGTTCTCAAACTGAAAACTGAAGGGGACTCGGTGGGTGGTATGGTGCAATGCGTAGTTTCAGGCGTTCCAGTAGGGCTGGGTGAGCCAATGTTTGGCAAGCTTAATGCGGCTTTGGCCCATGCCATGTTCAGTATCAATGCTGTGAAAGGCTTTGAACTTGGCAGTGGATTTACCGCCGCCACCATGCAAGGAAGCCAGCACAATGACCCCTTTGAGTCGATAGTGGGCAGTAGACAAGAGCCCATAGGCAGTGAACTCTCCGCTTCCCGCTTTCCCCTCCCCTCTCTACTCACCACTACCAACCACAGTGGAGGCATACAAGGTGGTATCAGCAATGGAATGCCTATTTGGTTCAATGTTGCATTTAAGCCGCCGAGCAGCATAGCTAAGGAGCAGTCGGCTGTGCATAGTCGTGTGCCTGCAATTGCCCATGAAAAAGGCGAAACATCCTCACTCGTAACCCACAGCCCGCAACCTTTTTCTATCTCTGGCCGCCACGACCCTTGTGTAGTTCCCAGAGCTGTGGCTGTAGTTGAGGCTATGGCAGCCCTTGTGCTGGCCGATAGCCTGTTATTGGCTCAGGTAGTATAATATGTTTCTTTGAAGTAGTTAAGGGTTTGGAGTAAACCAAGCAGACTACTACCCCTTTTAGGGTTGTTGCTACTTCACTCTACGAGTTCATAGTCATCAGGAACTCCTCGTTACTGGCTGTGCCAAGCATGTGTTTTTTGAGGGTTTCCATAGCTTCTTCTGGATTCATGTCTGCCAGATATTTGCGAAGCACCCACACCCGTTGCAAGATGGTTTTGTCCATCAACAGGTCTTCGCGGCGAGTGCCACTGGCCAGCACGTCTATGGCGGGATATATGCGTTTGTTGCTCAGTCGGCGATCCAGTTGCAATTCCATGTTGCCAGTGCCTTTGAATTCTTCAAATATCACTTCGTCCATTTTGCTTCCAGTTTCAATGAGGGCAGTGGCAATGATGGTTAGCGATCCGCCATTTTCTATTTTGCGTGCAGCCCCAAAAAACCGCTTTGGCTTTTGCAGTGCATTGGCTTCTACACCACCACTCAATATCTTTCCTGATGAAGGAGCTACAGTATTGTAGGCTCTTGCCAGACGGGTAATGGAGTCGAGGAGAATCACTACATCGTGTCCACATTCCACCAATCGCTTGGCTTTTTCGTGTACCATATTGGCTAGTTTCACATGCTTTTCGGCAGGCTCGTCAAAGGTGCTTGCTACTACTTCTGCACGCACACTTCGGGCCATGTCGGTCACCTCCTCTGGGCGTTCGTCCACCAGCAGTATTATCAAATAACATTCTGGGTGGTTTTCGGCAATGGCATTGGCAATATCTTTCAGTAGCACGGTCTTTCCTGTTTTGGGCTGTGCCACTATCAGTCCACGTTGACCTTTGCCAATAGGCGAAACCAAGTCAATAATGCGGGTAGAGTATCCAACCGAACTAGTAGTAAGGTTAAGTTTTTCATCAGGAAAAAGTGGAGTGAGATGCTCAAAGGCAACACGGTCTCGCACATCGGCGGGGTTCTTCCCGTTGATGCTTTCCACTTTGGTCATCGTGAAATATTTCTCGCCTTCTTTGGGTGGCCTCACGGGGCCAAGCACAGTATCGCCCGTTTTCAGTCCAAACATTTTCACTTGACCGTTGGGCACATAAATATCGTCGGGCGAGGGCATGTAGTTGTAGTCGGGCGACCGCAGGAAACCGTATCCTTCCTGCATCATTTCCAACACACCTTGCGAAGTTATCAGTCCCTCCAGTTCGTGTGGGTTGGGCTGGTTGCGTTGGTTATTTTGTGGTGAATTAAGTTCACGGGGAGGATTGCTGCCGTTGTTAGCATCGTCCCTTCGACCATCTTCAGGCCTCACACTTCCTTGGCCTCCTTCTTCTCTTCTTGCTCTATAGGCTTCTCTTCTTGCCTTCTCTTCATTCTTTCGCTTTTCTCTCCATTCGCGGCGTTCTTCTTCGCTAAATTGCCGGCGTCCATCGGAACGTACTTCCTGCTGAGGAATTTGTGGGATTGGCACCTCGGCTCCGCTCAGTGTAACAGGAGTATTTGTGTTTGGGGATTCAGTAGGGTGTGTTATCGTTTCTACTTTACTTGAAGGGGATGTTTCTTCTGAGTTAGAATTACTTCCTCCAGCTAGTTCAGGTTCATTGGTTTTGCGTTTGCGGGGCTTTCGGTCAGCAACATCGCTTCCTACAATCGTTCCATCGTCATTACGAGGTTTGGGTTTTGGGCCTCGTTTGGCCTTAGGTTTATCTTCGGTGATGCCTGCCGGAAGTTCTTTTATGTCGTTGCTGTCGGGCATTTGGCTTTGCCTTTCTATTATTTGGTAAATGAGAGCCTGCTTGTTCAATGCAGGGCTAGGAGTAAGTCCCAACTTGCCTGCTATGTCTTGCAGTTCTTGAACTATTAGTTGATTGAGGTAGTTTATATCCAACATGGAAATAGGTAAAATGAAATTTTGAAAAAAGAAAGATGGTAAGAGGTGGAAACCCGCATTTATGAAATTTCCTTAAGTGTCAGGAACAATAAAAGAGGGCTGAAATGTGCTGCAATATAGGTAGGAAAAGAAAATCACACTATGAACTACCCGAACCACAAGAATTTTTCGCCGTTCACTATTCCAATGGCTTTTCCTGTCATTTGCCTCCCATACCAGTAGCTGTTAGTTGATTGTGAAGCATTGCTTTCCTCATTCAATTCCCAGGTAGCCTCTGAGTTAAAGATGGTTAATTCTGCTTTTTGCCCGATGGTAATTTCGGGCATTGCCTTGCCAAATATTTTGCGGGGGCCACTGGTTACTGCTTCCACAAAACGCTCCAAAGGCAGTTGGCCTTGCAACTTCATGCAATACATACTGAACAACTGCTGCAATCCAGTAGCACCCATTGTGGCATATTCAAACTCTACGTCTTTGGTCTCAATGTTCTCAGGACAATGGTCGCTCACTATGGCATCAATTGTGCCGTCGTTCACACCAGCTATCAGGGCGTTGATGTGGTCTTTACTCCGCAATGGTGGAAAGAATTTGAAATTCGAGTCGAAGGTTATCAGTTCATCATCGCTATGACAAAGATGATGAATGGTCACATCAGCCGTTAAATTTAACCCCTCAGCCTTGGCTTGTCTTAGCAGTTCCACAGATTCTGCGGTTGATACCTTGCTGATATGCAGCCGTCCGCCTGTGTATCGCAACAAATCTAAATCCCGTTTCAGTGCAATCGTTTCTGCAATCGTTGGAATACCTTTCATGCCCAAACCAACATTCACATGGCCTTCGTGCATCCGTCCGCTGGCTGACAGATTCTTATCGTCAGGGGTAGAAATAATTACGGAGCCAAATGTTTTGCTATATTGCAACGCCCGCAGCATCAATCCTGATTTGGTTCCAGCATCTGCAAAGCCAATAGCCCCACTCACGTGCATGTCATACAGTTCGGCCAATTCTTCGCCAGCCATCCCTTTGCTTATACTACCCATAGGAAACACTGACACAATTTGATTTGCAGCCTGATTTCGTATGTATTCCACAATGCTTTTGCTATCAACCACAGGGTTGGTATTGGGTAGGCATGCCACCGCAGTAAAGCCACCTTTGGCAGCCGCCATACACCCAGTTAGCAGGTTTTCTTTTTCCTCGTGTCCGGGGTCGCAGAGGCTTGTGCGTGCGTCCACCCAACCAATACTCACCATTATGCCGTTAGCCTCCAACACACGGGCATCGGCCACAGTGTCCACCGCCCCTATTTGGGCAATAATACCGTCTTCAATTAGAATATCAGTTGTTTTTTGGTGAAATGCAGAGCCGGGTTGAAACACTGAGGCCGAGCGTATAAGGATTTTCACTTGATGGTAAATTCGATGCAAAATTAAGGGGGGATGCGTTTGATTGAATTATTTATCCTTTAGATTTTACTTGATATCCACACCGACCTTTGCCACCCAAAATGCGGATTGTTTTTTATGGAACACCCGAATTTGCTGTTCCTTCGTTGAAAGGAATAGTAGAGTCAGGGTATGAGGTCGCTGCTGTAGTCACCGCCCCTGACAAACCCGCTGGCAGGGGTTTGCTTATGCAGCATTCGGCGGTGAAGGAATACGCAATGCAAGTCGGACTGCCTGTTTTGCAGCCTACAAACATGAAAAGCCCTGTATTTATTACCCAACTTCAAGCCATCAAACCAGACTTACAAGTAGTGATAGCCTTTCGAATGATGCCTGAAGCAGTATGGGCTATGCCTAGGCTTGGCACTTTCAACTTACATGGTTCGTTTCTTCCGCAATATCGCGGAGCGGCTCCCATCAACCGAGCAATTATGAACGGTGAAACAGAAACTGGGCTGACCACATTCTTCATAAATCACCAGATAGATACTGGCAATATTTTGCTGCAAGAAAAAATAGCAATAGCCCCCAACGAAACCGCTGGTCAACTTCATGACCATATGATGCTGGCGGGAGCTGATTTGGTTGTAAAATCATTGGGCATGATAGCAAATGGCAAGTATCAACTCACGCAGCAAACCGAGGCTGAAGATTTACAACATGCACCAAAGGTTTTTAAGACTGATTGCGAAATTGATTGGAACAAAGACATCCAACATGTTTTCAACCAAATTCGTGGGCTAAGCCCATACCCCGCTGCTTTCACGAGCATTGATGGACAACAGCTCAAAATTTTCGTTGCAGAAACAAAATCCTTCGAATCAAAAAAAAATTCACCAGGAGCAGTAGAAACTGATGGTAAAACCTACTTTAAAATTGCAGCCTCAGATGGACTTTTGGATTTAAAAGACGTGCAATTGGCTGGTAAAAAGCGGTTGTCAATTGTTGACTTTTTAAGAGGGTTTCATCCCAAATCAGCCATTGCCGGGCATGGCAACTGAATCTACCTGCCTCATTTTCCCATTTTCGCATAGGTAAATAGTGGCTTTGAATTGATTAAGCAGCCGATAGTCATGAGTTGCCATTAGGATGGTAGTTCCTTTTTCGGCAATACTGTGTAGCAACCCCATTATTTCGTCAGTCAAGTCAGGGTCAAGGTTTCCAGTAGGTTCATCGGCTAGCACTACTTCTGGGTGATTAAGCAAAGCTCTTGCTATCACTACTCTTTGCTGCTCACCACCGCTCAGTTCGTGAGGCCATTTATAGTCTTTTGTGGCCAAACCAACTAATTCAAGTACTTCTTTTATTCTTCCGCGAATCTGGTCATTGTCTTTCCAGCCTGTGGCTTTCAGCACAAATTGCAAGTTGTCGAACACATTCCTATCAGTTAGCAGTTGAAAATCTTGAAAAATAATGCCCAGTCTACGCCTTAGTCCTGGCACCTGATCCTTAGTAATGCCACGAATTGCCACATCAGCTACCTTCATTTCACCCTCACGAAGTGCGAGAGCGGCATACATTGTTTTCAGCAGGCTGCTTTTGCCACTACCAGTTTTACCTATCAAATAAGCAAATTCACCATGCAAAATGGAAAATGAAACCTCGTCCATGATTAGGTTATTTCCCTGAAAGATGGATACGCCATTTGCAGCTACTACTGTTTTTTTTTCAGTCATGTAATTTTATTTTTTCTATTTTTCCATACTCCAATTTCTCAGCTTTGGTTAAAATAATATTTTGAAATCGTTCTAAACCGCACTTAATCAGTGCTCTTTCGGGCCTATCCTGTCTAAAATATGCGACAAGTGTAAAATTGCTGTCTCTCAACTGGATATAATCTGGTATTTGTGACTTGCCTTTTATTTTAAGCAGATAGTACATTAAATTTATGTAAAAAAGTGCGGCAGTGTAAAAATCTGTCCGTACTTTTGCCGGGTCGAAATTACCTACGCAACCTACAAACTGACAACAAAATAATTTCTAAATATGAAATTTACTTTAAACAGAAACATATTTGCAATTGTAGCCATAGCCACACTAGCTGCCTGCAATCCAATCACAAAAATGTCTAAAGCCTTAAAAAAGGCTACCTACAAAATGAGCCCTGAAGTATTAGAGGTTCGTGGCGATAGTGTAGACATCGGTTTCAAAATGACACTCCCAAAGGGAGCTATAACGCCTAAGGGTGTTATTAAACTTGAGCCAATACTTCGGTATGGTAAGGACAATGACCAAGAACTGGTATTGAGACCTTATGTAATTAAAGGAACTAAGGCAGAAGACCCATCCGCTAACATAACCATGGGTGTAGAAGGTGGAATCATAACCTACTCTGATAGGATTGCCTACAATCCACAGATGAAGCGTTGTACTCTTTACATTCAGCCAAACCTGAAAATTAAGAGCTACGATGAGTTACTGGATAAGTGCATTGAGATTGGCAAAGACTCATTGGGTCTTGGTACAATTACAACTTCCCTTACTTACGCCACAAACGAAGATGTGAGCATGCCCGACGCCAGTTGTACAGGTCCAATTTTGGAGCGTAAAGCTACTATTTACTACATTGTTGACACCTGGGATTTCAAACCAGGCTTAGTGCAAAAAGCTGCCAAAACCAGCAACCCTGACGAGTTGAAGTCTTTGGTTTCATACCTGAAAGACAAATCGGAATACACGCTTTCTTCATTGCGTATCCTATCATCAGCTTCGCCTGATGGTACCTACAAGCGTAATACATTGCTTGCACGCAACCGTGATGTCACTGCTTACAATTTCCTGAAAGAGGAATTGAAACGTCTAGGGTTCATGGAAGTGAACGATAGTCTTATCGGTGCACGAACCCAAATAACTGAAGAATTTGATGGTCTTCGCACCGCACTTGAGGCTTCAAACCTTAAAGACAAGCAAGCCATGGTGGATATTATCAATTCATCTGACGATCCTGATATGAAGGAATTCAAGCTTCGTAAAGATTACATGAAGTCTTACCGAAGCGTATTGAATTACATTATGCCACGTCTACGTCGTTCTGAGATAACAGTCGTAGGAGAAAAAGGCTGTAAGCCTTGGTTTGCACTTGCGGATGCTGCAACTACGAATTTTGAAGGTCTGACTGCAGACGAAATGCTAATGTACGGAGGTAAAATCGAAGGCATTAGCGATAAAGAAAAATGTTTCCGTGTATTTGCTAGCAAATACCCGGATGACTGGAGAGGCTACAACAACTTGGGTGCAATCTTGATTACACAAAATAAACATGCTGATGCAAAAGTAGCTTTGGAAAAAGCTCAAGTATTGAATAGCAGCAATGGTGAAGTTTACAATAATCTTGGCATTTGCTACCGTAACCTAAAAATGTACGACAAAGCTGAAGAAAACTACAAAAAAGCAAAATCTTATGGTGTGAACGTAAACAACAATATGGGCATAATAAATATTGTACGTGGTCAATATTCAGATGCGATTAACAACTTCAAAGCTGCAGGAAGGGGTTGCCAATACAATATGGCACTTGCATATACAATGAACGGTGAGTATAGCCCAGCACAGAAAGCTATTGATTGCATGGATGCTAAAGATAAAGATGCTCAAACATGGTATTTGAAAGCTGTAATAGCTGCCCGTGCTGGTAACTTAACCGAGGTTACCACCAACCTTAAGAAAGCCATAGGCATGGATGGCAAGTTGAAAGCAATTGCTGTCGAAGACTTAGAATTCATCAAATTCTTCAAGACGAACGAATTTAAATCAGTAGTTGGTGGTTGATTAAATCATAACAAATAAAAGAAACCCCGTCACTTGTGGCGGGGTTTTTTGTTATACCCATTTATAAATCTCCACAGACATGAAAATGATTCACTTAAAGAAAACCTCCGTTGCACCGTAGCCGAATTTTTCTTTCTGAGCATCGCGAAAACTCTTTATCTGCTTGCTGCTGCTCAGGCGTTTGCGTAGCTCATATTTCAAAGTGCCGTTTCCAACTCCATGTATGAAAGTCATGCGTTCATAGTCTAGGCTTATGCCTTTTTCAAAAGCGATTTCAAAATGCTGCACTTGATAGGCTAGGGATTCCCCCGCGTTCATGCTTTCGTATTGGTCAGTCAGTTTATCTATATGCAAGTCTATCGTTTCAGTTGGGCGTTCCACCATCCGTATTTCTTCTTTGGGCTTAGCTTCGGCCATGCTTCGACGGATAGCCATCAATGGGTCAGCAACTGTATTTGTAGTTTCAGTTGCGGGAGCAAGGGTCTTTTGCTGCAGTTGTATGTGGTGAAAAACCTTTGTGCCAACTTTCTTGGCGTTCATAAAATCAGTAGCTCGGTAACGGAACTCAGATGTAAACACCTGCGGCAGTTTTTCTGAAAAATCTATACATTGCAATACTTGAAAATAATACACAGGCCACTTGCTAGGCTCGGCCAGGTCAAGGTTGTCAAGCACCAACGATTCGCTAGGTTTCATCTCGCCGCTAAGTGAAAGGCTGTGGTTTCCATCTGCAAATTTGTAGGCGGTCAACAGGATATTGTGGCGAAATTGATTGACAAATTTTACATAATAATAACTGCCAAACCGTAGCTCGAAAATAATGAACAAACCAGCAGGCAAATCCAATTCAGCAACTGCATCGGGCTTGCCTTGGCGAACGGGCTTTTGCTCGTCAAATCCAGCTGCATATACCAATTTGGAAATAAGTACTGGTATTTCAAAGCCATCGTCGGTGGTAACACCCACCGTTTTGTCGTCCACTATGCGGGTCACAGTGCCTTGAAGTGGCTCATCCAGAAATCGTACTTTGGCGTTTAGGTTCATGGTTTTTAGATTGGGTATTTGCTCACGGCTGATTCAAGTTTCTCTTTCATATCATGCCAGGTACTTTCCTCAAAATTCACAGGGTCTGGCTGAAATTCAATATCGGCATAGCTGCACAGGTATTTCAATACCAAATTTTCATCGTGTTTCGCTGTCCTTCTTGAATGTAAGACAATATCTGTTTCAACATAGTATGGTTGAGCAGTGTGTCGATATTAAAAAAGGCTTGGCAGTGAGCGACAGTTGCTTAAGCAAGAAACAAAGGTAAAGTTTTTACCTCAAAAAAGTCTTTTCCCGCTCAGGTCCTGTAGAGATAAGGCTAACTGGAAGCTCAGTCTCTGCCTCAATGTATTTCACGTAGCTTTTGAAGGTATCAGGTGCATTGTCATAGCCGTTGGCAATGTACAGTGTTTCATCCCAGCCAGGCATATCGGTAGTTTTGGGTGATAGTCCATCTTCACAAAGGTCGTAGGGCAATTGGCTAGTAATTGAGCCTTTTAGGTTGTATTCGTTACATACCCCAACAGTATCAAAACCACAAAGCACATCCGCCTTGGTCATCATCAAGTCAGTAACACCATTGAGCATGATGGCATAGCGGAGAGCGGGCAAATCGAGCCATCCTGTGCGGCGGGGGCGGCCTGTGGTAGCTCCAAACTCATGCCCCTTTTTGCGAATGAGCTCTCCTATTTCGTTATCAAGTTCTGTTGGAAATGGACCACTTCCCACTCGTGTACAATATGCTTTGAAAACCCCATACACTTTTCTAATTCTGCTGGGAGCAACTCCTAGCCCAGTGCAGGCTCCAGCAGAGGTTGTGTTGCTAGAAGTGACAAAAGGATACGTACCAAAATCAATATCCAACATGGACCCTTGAGCACCTTCGGCTAATATTTTTTTACCTTGAACAAGCAAGTCATTCACATAGTATTCGCTATCTATAAATTTAAGTTGTTTCAAAAACTCCACCGCCTCAAACCATGCAGGCTCAAGTTTGGCAAGATCAGTATCCCCGCTCAAGAAGTCTATCATTTGCAGATGTTTGCCAGCAAGTTCTGCATATTTAGTTTTGAAATTGGGCGAAAAAATATCTCCCAAACGCAAGCCAGATCTTCCTGTCTTATCTTGATAGGTAGGTGTTATTCCTCGCAGGGTTGACCCAATTTTTGCATCACCTTTTGCTTTTTCACTTGCAGCATCCAGCAGCAGGTGGGTTGGTAAAATAAGGTGTGCTTTTTTACTGATATAGAGATTGGCAAACACATTGGCACCGGCAGCAGCTACTTTTTCTATTTCGGCTTTAAGTTTCAAAGGGTCCACTACTACTCCATTGCCAATGATATTGATACAATGCTCCCTGAATATTCCAGATGGAATGGTGTTAAGCACGAAACTTTGGCCATTAATCTTAAGCGAATGCCCAGCATTTGGACCTCCCTGAAAACGGGCGACTACATCATATTTGTCGCAGAGAAAATCCACGATTTTACCTTTTCCTTCGTCGCCCCATTGCAGGCCCAGTAGCACGTCTATCATTTTTTGGATATTAAATTATTAAAAATAAGGCTTAAGTTAAATGCTGCATAAAACTTCATTCTTCGGCCAATTGCTTTTTGCAAGTGCTGCAACATCCCTGTACATCCAATTGCGGATTGCCGTGCAGGGTCAACGCATGTGCAGTGATGTTGAAATGCAGCAATTCGCCCACCATATTTTGTATTTGTTGAATACGAGGGTCACAAAACTCCAGTATGTTATCACAGCGGTTGCATATAATGTGGTCATGTTGCCGATAGCCATAGCTACGTTCAAACACGGCCTGAGTAGCTCCAAACTGATGCTTAGCCACCAGTCCAGATTCAATCAGCAAGTCAAGGGTATTGTATACTGTAGCTCTACTTACCCTGTAGTTGCGTTCTTTCATTCCCAAAAAAAGCTTCTCCACGTCGAAATGCTCCTTCTTCGAATAAATCTCATCTAAAATAGCGAATCTTTCTGGGGTTTTGCGGTGCCCTTTCTGTTCCAGAAATTCTGTGAAGATGCGTTTTACTTCATTTTTAGTGTCAGCAGTCATTATTATTATTTCGCGAAAACGAGTGCGAATATCGGAGAGAGGCTTTGTTTTCTATGGAATGTAGATAAAAAAAGGGATGCCACAAATGTGGCATCCCTTTTCATTATAGTTGGCTTTTTATTGTTTTACAATACGTACCGAATAAACACTTCCACTGGTAGCCACTTGCAGCATGTATACACCGGCTGGCTGCGATGATAGATCTATGATTGTGTTTCCAGTCAGCCCTAGGTTCGTCTGACTGATAACTGAACGTCCAATCATATCAATTACCTTTAGGCTCACCGCCAGATTTTTGTTATGCTGAGATTTTATCACGAACACACCTGTTGAGGGATTTGGATAAACATCTAATGAAGTAATACCCTCTGGAAGAGCCATGCCGATGTTGAAGCCTTTGGCAGCTGACATCATTTTGCAGCCATTGGCATCTGTTATCTCTACAGTATAGCTTCCATGCGAAGTCATTGTAAAAGTTTGTGCTGTCGCTCCTGGTATTATGCTGCCATCTTTGTACCATTGATAAAGAAGTCCTGCACCTGAATTGGCTGTGAGCACAGCACCTGCATCAGTAAATGAAGCTGCAGGTAACGCATTAACAACCACTGTGGAAGCAGCCGAAGTGCCATTACAGCCATTAGTACCTTCGGCATATACAGTGTAGTTGCCTGAAGTTGATGCATAATACAGTGACCCATTTTGACCAATGCTTACGCCATCCTTCTTCCAGTCAATAGTTTGCAATGAGCCATTGGCAGATATTTCCAACTTAACGCTATCGCCTTGGCAAAAAGTTAGGGATGTGCTGTTGATAATTTTTGGATCGGGGGTTACATCCACCGTTAGACTCACAGTATTAGACACATTAATGCAACCAGTCGGTACCACTGTCACCTGCAATGTATAGTCACCCTGACTTTTTGCATAAATAACTGTATTGGTATCACCACTAATAGTGGTGCCATTTAGCTGCCACTGGTAGGCTTGGCCACTAGCTGGGGTAGTTAGCTCGATACGCTCACTATCGCCACCGCAAAACTGATTTCTAGTTACAGCATTCAAGTCGGCATTCGGGGTGTTGTCAACTGTTACGCTTACGGGTGTAACGGTGGCGGAACATCCAGCAGAATTGATCACAGTAACTCCGACATCTCCGGCAGTAAAGAGTGTATACGTGCTATTTGTAGCACCTTGAATTGGACCGAATTGGTCGTTCCACTGATAGGAGTATCCAGAAATATTCGGAGTGATAAACTGTAGGCTATCCAAATCGCAGAATTTGTATTTACCCGTATGTGTAGTCATGCTGGCAGAAGGCAATGAATCAACAGTAAGGGTGTTTTTGCTAGTAATGTCTTTGCAACCTTGCGTCGATGTAGACTGCAATTGATAATCGCCTGTCGAAGTGACATAATAATTGCTGTTAGTAGCCCCTGATATGGCTACCCCGTCCTTAAACCACTGGAAATAGGTTCCAGTGCTTGCAGAACCGTCCAACTCGGTACTATCACCTAAACATAGCTTGGTATTGCCATTCACGGTAACACTTGCCGTAGGTTTATTGAAGGCACTAATTGTGAATGAACCTGAAGTAGCTGAGCATCCTGAGGTATTGTCTTTCACCCATACTGAGTAGTCATCAGCTGTGCTGGTGTAATATATCGAATCGGTAGCCCCATTGATGTTGCCTCCTGAGTTCATCCACTGGAAGCTGTAATTGCCACCACCACCTTGGGTAAAAATGCTAACACTATCACCAGGGCAGAAGCCCTGAGCAGAAACATTCAAATTGGGCGAAGGAGTATTTTTTTGATTTACAACTAGGGTATCAGAATAAGCTATGCAGCCATAGCCATTTGCGACCTCACATACATACTTACCAGCTGAAGTTGCATACCATACAGTATCGGAAGAGTTGGGAAGTAAATTGCCGTCTTTATACCAATTGAAAAGTACACCACCATACGATTGGCCTGAAGTTAAAACGATAGTATCGCCTGGGCAAATTGCTGCAGAGGATGAAGCAAAAGCAAGGGCTGAAGCTCCAGTAGAAGTGCGTTTTTCAATGGGAAGAGTATCATTCAATTGGTTGCTGTCTTTCACCATAACAGTATATGCACTGAACGTGTAATCCCCATTCACACTGTAATCAAAATTAGTGGTCAAAGTCACGTCCATGGTGTCGTTTGAAGCCAATGTGCCTTTGTTCAATATTACTGGACCGTAGGTTGTAGTATTTTGGTTAGGATCAGTCACATCAGCATACACCAATATGCTATCACTTAATAAGTCGATGGTATCTGTACCCAAATTTTGAATCTGGAAAGTGAGTGCTTGCTTTCCACCAACACAAGTGTCATTAGTTGGTGACACCATTTTGATAACACCTACATCATTTTTCAGCATCAAGCGGGGTTCAATCATGAAGCGGAATCCGCCATTGTATGATGAAAAATCAATCCAACCTGCATTTGTAGTCAATTTAGAATAAAAAGTACTGTCCCTTATTGGATTCTCTGCTTGAAACGCAAAGGCGACGTTGGTATTAGCAAGTTGTCTAACTCCAACAAAGAAAGTTCCTGATACGGAAATAGGGGGATTGACTGAAGAAACAGCAAGGCCATTTAGAGTACTCTTCGATGAAGAAATATAAGTAGGAACTCCTAATGGCAATCCATTCGTACTATCTTCCCAGATGGTAAGTGAATATGGTAAATTGGTACTTAGGAAATTTACCCTAATTTGATTGATATCAACAGGGGTGTTGCTATAAAATTTGGCAACAAAATCTAATGGATTACTATTGCTACCAACACCGCCGGTTGGACCTTTGGTCGCGTCTGAATAGCTAAATGCATTCGGGTTAATATCGTTTACCCAAGTTTGTTGGTCGTTGGCAGCATAATCATCATTTGCAACATAGGCAATGAGGGTATCGTATCCCAATAAAGATGGCGACACATGCAAATAAGCTGAATCAATTTCGTTAGGGGCTACGGAATTGGTCATTTCAACCGAATCCATGTTGCCATTAACTGTGTTTTTCAGGTAGACCCAGTAGTTACTCATAGCATACTTTCCCGAATTAAATACCCTAATTTTTACTCTGTGTGGATTTGAGAAGGGTATTGGCATTCTTCCAAGCGAATACAGTCCGATAACCGCAATATCGCTATCAGAATTTGGCATAAAACGATATGTTCGGCCAGAATCAGCCAGAAAAGTATTGCGAACATTATGAGTAAGGCCAGTATAGTTTCCCTGTAGGAATGCAGCAGCACTCCAATTTTGAACGGATGTTTTGAAGACTGTTACAATTGATGATGTGTTTGCTGCTGAACCTTTTATACCTACTGCAGTAGTTTTGGTGGCAGGTGCATTTGAAGATGATGCATGTGGTCCATAAACAAATTCTATGATATTGCTGGTTTCGTACAGTTTTATCTGAAAGCTAATATTATCGAATTGCCGGGGAACACCAGCTGCAGTTAGTTTATCCATAACATTGCTGAACTGAATAGTACAAATCTGATTAGGGCTTGAACCCGAAGTATAAACACGGTATTCCGTATTGCCTTGTGCCCCAGGTTGCAAATCCATATTAAATGGTGCTAGTATACTGCTATCCCCAGAGGCTGTGCTACCCAATGCATCACCCGTATTGCCTTGTGCTGTCGAGTAAAACAATGCAACGGCAGAAGGTGCATTAGGTCCCAACTTAATAAACCCGTTTGTATTCAAAACAAACTGTGTATACGTGTTGCCGTTGAAGTCAAAATCAAACCCAATGTTTTCAGGACTTGAATTTGCATCATCATTGTTGGCCGTAGAAATACTTGAACCATTTCCACTAATGTCAACCCATGTTTGAGTGGTGTTTATTCCGTTGATGAAGGAATAATTAATCTGTGCACTTGCCCCTCCAATGCAGCAACTAGCAAACAGGAGCAGAAGGTTTTTTGTAATAAAGTGTTTCATAATCGTTTTTAGTTTAAAATTTTAAATTTCAAGATAATAGGTTGAAGTTATAGGTTATTTAGGTTATAGGCTGTAAGTTTCGGGTTCAAGTTTCGGTTAAGTTTCTCAAGTTTCAATGAATTATTTACAAAAAAATTGTACACATGTCAGAACCGTTGTTCCAGTTCTACATTTCCTGCCACAGTAATATAGGCCGTGTCTTGGTGATCGTTATAAATCACTGCCAACTTTTTTTCAAATTCGCCAAAAATAATGCGTGGACTAATTTTAATTGTGAAGCTATCTATTTTCCCTGGCATCACCGGGCGTTTTACCCACGCTGGGCTTGCACAGCCGCAGGGGGTTTTTATGTCCGATATAGTGAGTGGCTTATCGCCAACATTGCTAAAAATAAACGCATATTTTTGGTCCCAAGGCGATTTTACTAACCCAAAATCGTGGCGGGTTTCGTTTAGAAGCAGGTCTTTGCAGTGTATAGACTTGAACGCCAGCCCCTGCATTGCAAAAGACGTAAAAAAAGTCAAGTAGTAAAAACGCTTACTGAAAATTGGACCTTTTTCACAAATCATTTATGTGCAGTTAATAAGTTAGTGATAGCTTCCATTAGCTTTAACCTGAGTTTGATACGTATTCTTTTATTCATTAATTTTTCTTTTAGTATCTTAAAATCTTCTTCTCCCTGTTGATTATTTTGTTCGCTTCAGATAGCTCTGATTTTATCCACCTTCCTGCTTGTGTAGCTCTTGCTGACTAGCCTGATGCTAAGCATCGATTCAGCATGAACACCTCTTGGCATACGACAGTACTTTGCTTGCACTGTGGCTTGGTCATGTGTTATATTTATTCATCATTTCATGGCGGCAAAATTCTTACTCTTCAACCAAGCTTTTCAATATTAGTTTTCCGCTTACCCACTCAGAATGTAGCTTATTTTGGATTTCTTCCCTTTGGAATATGCTTCGCAAAATGTGAAAGCAAAAAGCTACCTTCGGGGCTGTCGGGTGTTTCCACCCGACAGCCCTTAAATTCCTAAGGATTAGTCCCAACATTCCATCAATAATAAATCGCCGGAGTTGTGCGAAATCTTCACAAAACCATCGGCGGCGGCTTCGTTGCTGCTGCTGCTGCGGTGGCCGGGTATGAGGGTGTCGTTGCTCAAATCGTATTTCAGTCCTCTGGTGTTCACGCCCTCCACTTGGGTGATGGGCATCAACGATAGCGGGGTGCCTTTCACATACCATTTTTCAAAGTCGGGCCGCAGCGGGTAAATACGGCTGTGGTCGTCAATCATCACTAGGTCCAGCTTGGTTTTCAATTTAGCCAGCAGACCAATATTGTTAAGCGTATGATCAGCTCGGCGTCCAGTGGCCCACACAATGTTGGCTGCATTAAAACCCCTTTCAACCAAAAAGTCTATTCCTTTTTCCAAATCGCATTTGGCTTGGTTAGGGGTGTGGATTATTTCGGTCTCGGGCTGATGAGTGAGCAATGACTCCGGATTAGTTTCCCTATCGAAATCGCCCAACACGGCATCTACTTTTAACCCCATTGAAAGCACCCGCTCCAAGGCACCATCAAGCACCAGCAGAAACGGGCTCCACTCTAGCAATTGCCCCAACAACTCAAAGTTGCAAGCAGCACCATTGGCTATCACCAGAGCCGGTTCTTGTTTATCGCGGACAACGTGGTGGGAGGACATTGTGTTGATTCGGTGATTAGCTATTTTAGCTGTTTCATTGGCACATCAGCACATTGCCGAATAACAGAATTAAAATTTCTTCATCTTCACCAGGTAATTCCCGACCATCTCAGGGATAATGTCGGTGGTGCCAAGCTGCAGGCAAAACTTTACGTCACGTTCGATGCCAAGGCGTTCGAAACGCTGGGCATGGGCGGCTTTCATCACATAGCCGAAGAGGTTGTCTTTGGCAGTATCCCAGAGGTTTTCGGCCATGATACCTGCATCGTCATTCACCTCAAATTTATGTTTGATGCGACTGATTACTGCCCCTGCAAAAATGGTATCTTCAAGGTTGAACTTGTTTTTCCAGCCTGAACACACCAACAGAATATCACGGTCTTGAACCAGCAGCCACTCGCAAAGTTTGTCAATATTCAAAAAGGCACCAGTTACCATACGATAGGCAAACCGACTTAGGTTTATGGCCTGAGTGCCGTTGGTGGTTGTCATCACTACTGATTTCCCCTTCACTACTTTTTCAGTGTAGTCAAAAGGGCTATTGCCCAAATCGAAGCCTTCTACTTTTTTACCATCACGTTCAGCTGCACACACAAACTTACCAATCTTAAACGATCGGGCTTCCTCCACCGATTCCACAGGCATAATGTCTACTGCACCGTTTTCCAACGCAACACACATACTACTTGTCGCCCTGAGAATGTCTATCACCACAGCAATCTTCCCATCTAAGTCATAGAGAGGAATCATGCCCGGTGTGAGTATCACCTGCACTTGCAAATTGCCCTTGAGTTTGATTTTTCTTGCCATGTTATTTTTTTAGAAATGGAAGTTTGGTTACTATCGCTTTCAATGCTTTATCGCGTATGCTCACATATATTTCGGTGCCTTCTTTGGCAAATGCGGTAGCCACATAGCCCATACCTATGGCCTTGCTTAATGTTGGCGACTGTGTACCCGAAGTCACCTCCCCCATCTCTTTTCCGTCAGCATCTATTATGGTGTAGTGCTGCCTTGGAATGCCACGGTCTATCATCTCAAAGCCAACCAATTTTTTCTTTATTCCTGTTTCTTTTAGGTTTTTATGGTATGCTGAGTTTGTGAAGTCTTTTGTAAATTTGGTAATCCAGCCAAGTCCAGCTTCTATTGGCGACGTTGTATCATCAATGTCGTGGCCATACAAACAAAAGCCCATCTCCATTCGCAATGTATCGCGGCAGCCAAGTCCGCAAGGAATAATGTCAAATTCCTTTCCAGCTTCCATCACTGCATCCCACAAGCGGCGGGCATCGGAGTTCATCATGTATAGCTCAAAACCGCCAGCCCCTGTATAACCAGTGTTAGAAACCACCACGTTTTCGATACCTGCTACTGTACCAATAGTGAAACTGTAGTACTCCATGCTATTCAAGTCAAGCTCGGTCAATTTTTGGATGGTGGCCAAAGCATTAGGCCCTTGCACCGCAAGCAAACACATATCTTCGCTCATGTTTTCCATCTCCACCCCAAAGGTGTTTCGGCTGCTTATCCAATTCCAGTCTTTTTCAATGTTCGAGGCATTCACCACAAGGTAATATTCGTTTTCTTTCCAACGATATACCAGTAAGTCGTCGACTATTCCGCCTTGGTCATTTGGTAAACAACTGTATTGCACCTTGCCATCAGTCAGTTTGCTCACATCGTTGCTGGTCAATGCTTGAAGTAAATTTAGCACCCCATCCCCTTTCAAACAAAATTCTCCCATGTGGCTCACATCGAACATACCCACTGAATTGCGGACTGCGTTGTGTTCCTGAATAAGGTTAGCGTATTGCACAGGCATGTTGTAGCCAGCAAAGGGTACCATCTTAGCTCCAAGGCTAATGTGCAAGTCAGTAAGAGCGGTAGTTTTCAATTGTTCTATCGATTCGGTCATTGTGTTCGTGTTCTGGTAATTCTGATTACTATCAGGAAATTTGTGACCGCAAAAGTAATCTATTGGCACATAGCTATGGAGCAGCTTTTGGATGTGTAACATTTAACTAACGAATGGAAATCAAAATTTGCGTTAGCAACCACTCATTAGTTACTTTGCACCGTTTGAAACGCTTTCCGTATCTCACCCGCAACATATTACTGCTCTCAGCGGTGAGCATGTTCAACGATGTTGGCAGCGAAATGCTCATCCCCATCATGCCGCTTTATTTCTCGGACATTGGTTTCAGCACGGTGCTTATTGGCTTTTTGGAAGGTGTTGCTGAAGCTATTGCTGCATTTGCCAAACTTTATTTCGGCAGATTGAGCGACCAGAGTGGGCAGCGGAAGCCTTTCATCTTCTGGGGATACCTTCTCAGTGCTTTTTCTAAAACTGCTACTGGACTAAGCATCTTGCCTGGATCGGTTTTGGCCGCCCGCAGTGGCGATAAGTTGGGCAAAGGTCTTCGTACCGCAGCCCGTGATGCATTGCTGGCCGATGAATCTGCAGCTGAAAACAGAGGCAAAGTCTTCGGATTTCATAAGGCGGCTGACACACTTGGGGCAGTCATAGGACCAGGCATTGCAGTGCTTTGGCTCATCAGCAATCCAGGCAGTTTCAGAGAATTATTTTTGTTTGCCTTGTTGCCAGGTCTTTTGGCTTCGGGGCTGGTGCTATTGATAATAGAAAGAAAGCGAGTGACAGTAGGAAGCCAAAAGGCTGCGACATCTTTCAAATTCCTATTTAGCTATTTTGGCAAAGCTACTTTAGGGTACCGCAAACTTGTCTTTTGCCTTTTGTTGTTCACTTTATTCAACTCGTCCGATGCCTTCTTGTTACTTTTTGCCAAGCAGCAGGGTATCTCAGTTGTACATATTATCTTAATTTATATCGGCTACAATATCGTTTTTGCTCTTGCGGCATTTCCAGCAGGTATCTTGGCCGATAGGATTGGCATGAAACGAGTTTTTTTATTAGGGCTGGCTGTATTTGCTCTTGCCTATTTCATTATTGCTTACTCATCTTCCATAGGGGTGCTTATTTTTGGCTTTGCTCTTTACGGTTTCTTTCCAGCACTTACTGATGGAGTTTCCAAGGCTTGGCTCACACAATTGATTCCTGCCACTGAAAAAGCAACTGGGCTTGGATTTTTCGGCATGGCATCGGGGTTGTGTTTGTTGGTGGCCAGCACCTTAACAGGTTTTCTATGGAATAGCTTTGGGGCTTCCATCGCTTTGAGTGTATCTGCCTGTGGGGCAGTTTGCTCAGGCATTGTGCTTGTTATCTTTGCCAAAAAAAATACATGAGAATCTCCAAACTCTCCTTCTGCATTGTGGCTATGTGCTGCCTTTCGGCTTGCCGCACCACCTACATGGTTAGTCAAAATAAAGTGCTTGTGTTTGGCTCAGGCGGCGGCATAACGGGGATGGTTACTACCTATGTGCTCACCGCTGATGGCAAACTATACACTATGGCCACTCAAGGCACTAAAACTTTGCTAAAAGAGAAAATAAGAGCCAGAGAAGTGAACGAGCTTTTTGAAGAAGCGAAACAACTAAAAGACCCCAAGATGCAGTGTAACAGGCCCGGCAATATGTATTACTTCCTCTACATTTTCAACCAAGACTCCAACCCTGACTGTATGTGGGGTGAAAATGGCTTCACACCATCGGCGGAAGTGTTGGAATTGTACAATGAACTGATGGAGCTTACCATTTAGGTTGGTTCTACAAATCAAGTTTTAGAACAGACCTAAAGTACACATTGAGTCTACCCACCCGCAAACACTCGCTCGGTGAGACTCAGCTACAAAAGAATCAGGTTAAGTGTTTTGTTGGTAGGTCTCGGTCTAACAACACATGCACAACAAGCAACCACCGCCGCGGGCGGTGATTGCTTCAGGTAGCGGAGGAACCGTTGCTTTCAACATAGGACAAATACTGCACATTACCTACAAAGGAGCCAAAGGCACGGTGGCACAAGGAGTGCAACAACCCTACGAAATAGCAACAGTGTTTGAAGTTGACGACCATCATATAAGCCTAAATATACATGCCTACCCCAATCCAACAACAGAGTATCTAACGTTAAATATTGGTATTAGTGAACTTTCAACTATTTGACTTAAGCGGAAAATTAGTTGAAACCCGAAAAATAACAAGCCCAACCGAAACCATTTGTATGGATCATTTGCCTGCTGCTTATTTTTTGAAAGTAGCAAATAACACGAAAGAAGTAAAAATATTTAAAATAATTAAAAACTAATACCAATGAAACAGATAATTACAATTTTTGCAGCAATTAGTATGACTGCAACTGTGTTTGCTCAAGCTCCGAATAAGATGAGCTATCAAGCCGTAATTCGCAACAGTACCAATAACTTGATTGTTACCAATAGTATTGGCATGCAAGTTAGCATTTTGCAAGGTACAGCAGCAGGAAATGCTGTAATGCGATTAGAACCAATTGGATCGGCACCTTCATCACCTTCAAAAGGTGATATGTATTTTGACAGTACATTAAATAAGTTAAGAGTTTATGATGGATCAACTTGGCAAAATTGCTGGTAAAAACAAATGAAAAGCTAACAGCACCTTCAAGAAATTGGCGGTTCAGTGATTAGTGATTAAATGAGGCTTTGTGCTTCGTATCGGGTTCATTGGTGGCAGACAATATTGTGCTTCTAAATCGCGAGCTTCTATTAGCTGCAAACCGTCATAGCAATTGCAGCGGGCAAACATTCTGACAATTAACTGATGACATTCTTATTCTCGACAAAGCCATCGAAAAGAAACCTAAAGTCAATACTACATGAAAGCAAAAGGAAAAACAGTGCTTGATATTCTGATCAACCTTCCTGAAGACAGGGCAGAACCTTTTAACAAGCTACACGATATCATTGTAAAAAACCTACCCAGAGGTTTTGAAGCAGCCATTAGCTATGGTGGATTGGGTTACGTTATTCCACATACACTTTACCCTGCGGGTTACCATTGTAAGCCAAGCGAGCCGCTCCCCTTTGCGGGAATTGCTTCGCAAAAAAATTCTATTAATTTTTACCACATGGGTATCTATTCCGACCTCAAATTATTAAACTGGTTCGTAACCGAATATCCCAAGCATAGTAAACAAAAACTGGACATGGGGAAAAGTTGTGTCCGCTTCAAAAAGTTGGATGAGATTCCCTATAAACTCATTGCTGAATTAATGAAAAAAATAAGTGCGGAAGAATGGATTGAAAAGTACGAAGCAGCATTGAAGCCTTAGCCAAGACCAATTAAAACCAACACGAAAGCTACTGGAGCCAAAAAGTAATTTCGGTTGCTGACTGGCGAGTTGCCAACCATCGCCAAATTAGACTATACCCCGTTCTTTTTTCACGGTTTCCCAAGCCTGTTGCACCTGCTTGAATAGCTCGTTAGCGTCTTTCTGATACTCTTCGCCCAAGTGGGCAACCTTGTCGGGGTGATACTTGATGGCCATTTTTCGGTAGGCTTTCTTCAACTCCTCTTCGGTGGCTGTAGGTTCACATTCCAAAATCTTGTAGGCACTGCCGCTGTCTTTGTAAAACATAGCTTTCAGGCTTTCAAAGTCCTGCTGACTGATGCCCAGCCATGCGGCAATGTTCTTTATTACCTCCACCTCCGTAGAATGCACATGCCCATCGGCTGTCGCTATCCCAAAAAGGAAATGTAGCATCTGCACCCTGCTGGCATGGTCCACATTGCTGCGAATCTGTTGGCATACTTCCCGCACAGGTATATTCTGTTTCAGCAGGTCCCGCAGCATCAGCATACGGCCTTCCGTGTGTTCCTTGCCAAAGTTCCGCTTGAAAAACTCCCGCACATAGTCCAGTTCACCAGCCACCACCTTGCCATCGGCCTTCATCACCGCGGCACACAGCACCAACAAGGCGGCAGTAAAATCGCCTGTTGAGCCTTGCATCGGATTGCGGAAACCTCCACCCACCCTGCCTTGCCCAGTATCAGGCTGATGCTCTTGGCTGCCGGCTTCCACCACCGACCCCAGCACGAAACCCAGTACCCCGCCAAGGGGGCCAGCCACCGCCCAGCCAAGGCCACTGCCCAGCCATTTGGCATATTTTGAAAAATTACTCATAATTAAGGCTACGAAATACGGGGGGAGGCCGATTCGTTCATTCGTTAATTTGATAATTCGGTGAGGCATAAGAAATTGATGATAGTACAAGTCAAAACCCCTTGGAGAGATAGTACCTGTAATGTGTGGTTGACATTTCGAACAAAAAGCAACCATAACCTTCATCTAAACGTTACTGCCTACGTTTGCCCTTGATATTTTTATGCTGCTCTTTACAAATGCCATTCCTCGAAGGCACTAGTAATATAGTCTTAATTCCAAGAATGAAATATATATATATTCTGCTGTTGGCGGTTGCAGCCACTTTATCGGGCATAGCCCAAACCGTAAAAATAGTGGACAGGGTAACCAACCAACCCATTGATGGCTTCACGGCCATTTGCCCCGGCAACCACACCTTGAAGGCGGATGGTCAATTTGACTTGCCGACAGATGTAAAGGCAGGCTTCGTAGTGATATGGGCCACCGGCTACAAAAATGCAGAGGTGAATGTGTTGCAACTGCCCAAAACCAACTACATGATATACATGGAATCAGTGCCCCTCGACTTGATGGAGGTGGTGATATCGGCCAACCGCACCGCTGAAAAAAAGGTAGACATACCACAGCAAATCGAAATAATAAAAAGCCGGGATATACAGTTTGGCAACCCCACGAGCAGTGGAGAAATGCTGAGTGGCACAGGTAATGTGTTTGTGCAAACGAGTCAGTATGGCGGCAGCAGTCCGGTGCTGAGGGGATTTGAAGCCAACCGTGTGCTGCTGGTGGTGGACGGTGTGCGGATGAACAATGCCATCTATCGAGGCGGTCATCTGCAAAACGTTATCACTGTTGACCCAAATATACTTGACCGCACCGAAGTTATTTTTGGCCCTGGTTCTTCCATTTATGGGAGTGATGCTTTGGGCGGGGTCATGCACTTTTATTCCAAGAAACCAATGCTGGCTACTGGCAAGAAAAATAAGATAGCAAGGGGTGAGGCAATGCTGCGATACGGAACTGCCGCAGGTGAAAAAGCAGGCAATGTAAACTTCAACTTCGGTTGGCGGAAGTTTGCTTCACTCACCAGTATCAGTGTCAAAAACATGAACGATGTGATGACGGGCAGCAAACGCATCCACGACAGTTTCCCTGATTTTGGCAAGCGGACTTTTTATGTTGAACGCATCAACGGATTGGACAGCATGATAGCTAATTCCAACGTGAACAAGCAGGTAGGCAGCGGCTATGGCCAACTAGATATTACACAAAAATTTCTTTATAGGCCAAGCAAGTATGTGGATGTAGCCGCCAACTTCCAGTATAGCAACAGCACTGATGTGCCCCGCTATGACCGACTGAGTGAAACAGTTGGAGGAAAAGCGAGCTGGGCTGAGTGGTATTATGGGCCACAAACCCGTATGTTCACTTCGCTGCGGGCTGATTTTAGCAAAAAGAATAAACTATATGACCATGCCAACATTATTGTAGCCAACCAGAAGATACAGGAAGACCGCATACAACGCCGCTACCGCAGCAACAACCGTGACATCAGGGAGGAAACAGTAGTTGTGAATTCCATCAACCTTGATTTACAAAAGCAACTAAAAGCACACAACGAACTGAGATATGGAATAGAGGTCCAAATGAACGATGTGACTTCTAATGCAAAGCGTGAGGATATTTCCAAAGGCACTTTTAGCGAGAGCATTACCAGCCGCTACCCCAGTGGTGAAAACAAGGTAAATTATACTTCGGCTTACCTGTCACATAGGTGGGAGTCCAATAAAAAAATCATCATCAGCGATGGCATCCGTATCAACAGGGTGAGCCTAAACTCGACCTTTAGCGATAGCAACATGGCGGTGATGAAGGTGCTGAAATTGACAGATTTTGAGCAAACGATACGGGAGAGCTATTCTGCTTTGTCAGGAAACCTTGGATTTGTATATAATGCCACCAAAGCACTTCGAATTTCATTCAATGGCTCTACAGGTTTCAAAGCCCCAAACCTCGACGACGTGAACAAGTTTATGGACAGCAGGCCAGGAGGTTTTTTTGTAGTGCCAAACCGCAATCTAAAACCCGAATACAGCTACAACACCGAATTGGGAATAAGCTATACACGTCAAGAAAAGTATAGGGTAGAGGCCACCTTCTACTATACCCGCGTTGAAAATCTGATTGCCATCAAAAACACTACGGTGAATGGTATGGGCTCGATAGTGTATGATGGTGTGATCACCGCAATCCAAAGCAATCAGAATCTTTTCCGAGCCGATGTACTAGGCGTGAATATCAACGGATTTTGGCAACTGAGAAAGGGGTGGGTATTATACTCTACCATCAACTATACTAAAGGAACGCTCAACAAAACCACCAGCCCACTCGACCATATTCCACCTGCGTTTGGCAAAACAGGAATTCGCTACGAAACCAAAAAGCTACGTGTGGAATTCTATAGCCAATACAACGGCTGGAAGAAACTGGAAGACTACCGCTTAGGAGCCGAAGACAACGAAGTGTATGCTACGTCAAAGGGCAGCCCGTCTTGGTACACCATCAACATGAAAGTTGAGTATTCGTTTGCTAAACACTTCCGCTTGCAGACTGGTGTTGAAAATATTCTCGACCAGCATTACCGTGCGTTTGCTTCTGGTTTTTCTGCACCCGGCAGGAACATTTATCTGGCATTGCGGGGAAGTTTTTAAGCAAAAGGAATTGGAAGAAAGAAGTCGCATCCTGCAATGGGTGCGGCTTCTTTAAGCCTAAACTATATAATGCAAATCCCCCTCTTTTAAGTGTAGCGGCATCTCCCTGTTTTTTACATAAAGTCCACCTGTGCCAAGACCCTGCGGCAAAGGATTGTCATATTGCGATACCCACTGGGCTATCGCATTTAGGCCAATATTGCTTTCAAGAGCTGATGTAGCCCACCAGCCAATTTCGTATTTTTTGCAAATAGAAATCCATTCGTCGGCCACCCGAAAGCCGCCAAGCAAAGTGGGTTTTAGCACAAGGTATTTTGGGTTGATGTATTGGAGCAGTTTCACATCAGGTTTTTGGCCAATGAGTTCCTCGTCGAGTGCTACCGCAATAGGCGACATAGCACAAAGTTCCTGTATGGCTTCCCATTGCCCGGCTTTGATTGGCTGCTCGAAGCTATGGATTTGGAATCGGCTGAGGTCTTTCAACATTTGCAAAGCATCTGAATTTGGAAAAGCCCCGTTGGCATCAAGCCTTATTTCCACTTTCCATTCACTATATCTTTTGCGAAAGTTTTCGAGCATCCGGCACTCCTCATCAAAATCCAATGCTCCGACCTTAAACTTGATTGTGGTATAACCCAATTCTACTTTTTCAAATGCTTCCGACAACATGGTTTTACTCTCGTTCATCCACACCAGTCCGTTGATGGGGATAGGTTTTTCACTACGGGTAAATGCTGTGTCGAAAAGTATTTTTCTACCACCGTTTTGCAAATCCAGTAAGGCCGTTTCCAAGGCAAACTGAATGGAAGGCAAGTTGGTCAAATCAATATTCTCCAACGAAATGCCAGTATTGATTTGATCGCAAATGTTTTGTAGCCTTGCCTCAAAATCGGGAAGGTCGTCTATGCTCAATCCTTTCAACGGGGCTGCTTCGCCTGTGCCTGTCAATCCATTTTGGGTTAAGAAAATATAATAAACTGTATGCTCCTTCAAGGTATGCCGACTAGTGGTGGCCGGCGTCTTGAATTCAAGTACCGAATTTTGCCAGCGGGCCGCTATTGTGAGTTTGTTCACTTTGCCAGCAAACTTTCTACCAGCATTTCTTTCAGTTTGCCAACCACAAAATCTATTTCTTCCTTGGTATTTTGGTGACCAAAAGAGAAGCGTACATTGGCACGGTCAGTGGGGATATTCAGTTCGGCAAGCACATGGCTGCCCACATTGCTACCACTGCTGCAAGCACTACCACCGCTGCACGATATGCCTTCGATATCTAGCTTAAAAAGCATCATTTCAGTGTATGGACTTGGGGGCAGGCTCACGTTCAGCACCGTGTATAAACTGCGACCTTCCGGGTCACCATTGAAAGTGACACCGGGTACTTCGTCACGCAGCTTTTGAATCATGTAGTTTTTTAGTTCAAGTATATGCTTGTGGTCTGTTTCGAAATACTCATAGGCTATCTCCAAAGCCTTGGCCAGCCCCGCAATTCCGTACACATTTTCGGTGCCTGCACGCATGTTGCGTTCTTGTGAGCCACCAGTAATGAGCGGCTTTATTTTGTTTTCACTATTGATATAGATAAACCCAATGCCCTTGGGCCCGTTGAACTTGTGGGCTGCCGCAGCAGCGAAAGAGAGTTTAGTCTTTTGCAAATCGAGGGGGTAGTGACCCATTGTCTGCACCGTATCGCAGTGAAACCAACAGGAATTTTGATTACAAAGTTTTGCAACCTCATCAATATCAATCATGTTCCCAAGTTCGTTGTTCGCATGAAGCAGAGCTACCAAACTGCCTGGATTTTCTTTCACAAGAGTTTCCAGATGCACAGTATCTATATGCCCGTCGTGAAGCAAGTTCACATAGCTGAGGCTGATTCTCCCTCTTTTGTGTAGGTCTTCCAATGTGTGGGTGAGGGCATGGTGTTCTATTTTAGAAGAGATGACATGCTTCACACCCAAGTCGTCCACACTGCAACGGATGGCCATATTGTCGGCCTCGGTACCGCCACTGGTAAAGAATATTTCACCCGGAGAAACGTTCAGTAGGTTAGCTACCTTTTTGCGAGCATCTTCAATCAGTGCCCGCACTTTCACGCCATGCGAATGCGTGGAAGAAGGGTTGCCATAATCTTCGCTGATGACTTTGGCCATTACTGCGGCCACATCAGGGTGCACTGGAGTGGTGGCTGCATTGTCTAAATAGATTTTCATGTTTTTCCTTTTTTATTTCAAAGATAAGTACCCCAAAAGCTTGAAACAAAGTTTCGCCATGGTGTATTCGGTTAAAATATCTCCTCTGCGAGGGGCAATCTCAACAATATCAAAGCCTATCACATTTTTCTGTTTCATTACTTCCCTTAGAAATTCGATGGTTTCATTCCATAGAAGTCCGTTAGGTTCAGCCGTGCCTACAGCAGGAACAATGCTTGGGTCGAATCCATCCGCATCAATGGTGAGATACACATTTTCTCCAAGGGTGGCAATAGCTTCCTTTGCCCAATTCTTATTTCGTCGCACTTGGTGGGCGTAAAAGGTGTGAATGTTGGCAGAGTCTTTTATTAGTTGGGCTTCTTCGATGCATTGGGCTCGTATGCCAATTTGGGTGAGTGGCACATTCAGGTCATGCACACGAGCCATCACCGAGGCATGGCTGTATTTGTTACCGTGGTAGCTCTGCCTCAGGTCGCTGTGGGCATCCAATTGTAACACACAGAGGTCGGGATATTTTGTCAGGTGGGCTTTCACAAATCCCAAAGTCACTGTATGTTCAGCCCCAAACGATACCACAAACTTGCCGTCTTCAAGAAGTTTTCTAGTTTCCTTTTCAATGTAATCAATAGCCTTCTTGTCAGTTTTGCCTTTGAAGTCCAAAGGTTTCATCGAGCAAATGCCGCCAATTTTCAAGTAGGTTTCTTGATCAAGTTCCTCATCGTAAAACTCTACAAACTGGCTGGCTTTCACCATTGCCCCCGGCCCTTTGTGGCTACCACTCAAGTAGCTGCTTGTATATTCGTAAGGCACTTGCTGAATAACCGTCTTGCAAGTTTCGTAGCTGTAAAACTTAGGGTCTTCCAAGGCCAAAAAATTGTCTTTGCTATTAAGATAGGTTGTTTTCTTTTTTGCCATAAATAGTTGGCGGCAAAGGTAAGCGGCAGTATGTTTCGAGCCTTGCCTAAGCAACAGGCTCGAAAAAAATCTATTTATTTTAATAGTAGGTTAATCGGTTGAAACTAAATGCTTACCCACAGTTGGAAAACTTAGTTTGGGCTTATAAGGGTTAAAATGCTGATATTCGCGGCTAATGTTCAGGGGAATTGTCTGGGTTGCTCTCTTGTTGGCTGTAAGTGTATCTGCCCAAACGGATACATGCAGCCGCCGCTTTACAGATAAGTTGCTCAGTGGCAAACGCAATGGAACAGCCCATCTTCACGATTCTTTCTTTGTAAAGGAAATCAAGACATTCTCCATTAAGAAGATTCCGATGGCCGTGATTTTAGAGAATGGTTTTGGCCAAAGCAAGCTAAAGAACCCACACCTTTGGAAGCCCGACTACAACAAAATAGAGGTGACGAATGTGGAGATGATTTTCAGTAAGTACCCCAACAAGGGTAAGGATTGGGACGCCGGATTTAACAAACTATTGGGTGAAAGACTCAAAGCCTTGTTTGACCTTGACCCTCGCCTCAATTGCCAAAGGATAAAATACAGCATCTTGGTACAGACCGCCTTTAATTGTGATAGCATGGCTCGTGCTGCTTTTCATGGCATTGTTATCAAATACAAAAGGGCTAAGAAGAAACCAATTGTAAAGCCTGTTATTAATAAGGATTCGCTACAAAAGATATCATACCACAAACAAGTGGAGCAATTCATCAAAGACCAAGGCGGGTTGCAGGATAGCACGGCATTCAAAGTTTTTGACCGACACCCAGAATGGAAGAAAAGTCTGATAGTAATGGATTGGACCAGTAGCATGTATCCCTACGGTGCTTCGGTGGTGCTTTGGCATGCCTTACACCACAATAGCTCTGGAATCAAATTCTATACTTTTTTCAATGATGGAGACAACAAGCCCGAATATGCCAAAGTGATGGGCTACACTGGCGGCATCTACCATGCCGAGGCCGATGACCTCGATGAGGTGATAAAGCTATTCAGATTGGTGATGCGGAAAGGAACAGGTGGCGACATAGCCGAGAACGACATAGAAGCTTTGATAGAAGCACAAAAGGAATATCCAAACTTCAACCAACTAATCTTGATAGCCGATAACTCAGCCTGTGTGCGAGACTTCAAATTGAGCGACAGCATTAAGGTACCAGTGAAAATTATCCTCTGCGGCACCTCCAGAGGCATCAACCCCATGTTCCTGAACTTGGCAGCCAAGACCCGTGGCAGCCTGCACACCATTGAAGAAGATATACTGCTGATGGCGGACTCAATGAACCAAGACCACATAGTAATTGGTGGATGGGATTTTAGCAAAAACATGGACGGCATCTATGTGCCCACCGACCCCAAGCGGGAGATGGAGTGTATGCAATACTACGATTTCAACCGCGAACAGCCCCAAAAGCAAGTCCCCAAAGACAAGAAAAAGCAAAACGACCTGCCAAAGCCTGATGAAAAGCTATCAGCCTGGCAGCGGCTATTGAAAAAGTTAAGGCTATGAAATCTTAAAAAAATAATGAAAAAACACCTACTACCTGTCCTCATTCTCACATTCTCAACTTACCGCATTGGCACTGCCCAAACAGTGAGCAGCCACGACAGCTATGTGCGTGATGCAGCCCGTAGCCGCGAACACCCAGTCGACATGCAAAAAATGGTGCTGAATGTAAAGTTTGAACCCAAAGAGGGCAAGGTCATTGGATCCGTGACCCATGAGTTTGTGCCCATTCAGCAATATGTGGACAGCATTTATTTCGACGCCCCTGGCATTACCATAAACAAAGCCACACTTGAGCAGGTGATAACCCACGAAAAGGGTACGAAAAAACGCAAGAAAGGAGACTACCCAAAGAACCCAGAGGTACTTCCTGACTACATTATGAAATTGAAGGTGGTAAAGTTTAGCACGGACAAGGGCGGTATCATGGTGTACACGCCCGGGATGGACTGGAAAACCCGCTACCGAATACGTTTTGAATATGAAGCGACGCCAAAGCGAGGCATATACTTCATGGGCTGGAATGAGCCGACCGCCGAAACAAAGCTAGCTGAGTGGGGACATGTGCGAAACCAGATATGGACCCAGGGGCAGGGAATTGACAACCGCCACTGGATACCGTGCTATGACGAAAGCAACGACAAGCTCATAACAGAAACGTATATCACTTTCAACAAAAACTATAAAGTGCTGAGCAACGGCCTGATGTTGGACAAAAAGGAGAACATCGCCGACAACACTACCACTTGGCATTACACCATGAGCCAGCCCCACGCCAGTTACTTGCTGATGATTGCCATCGACAAATACGAAGTGAAAAGCACTAAATCTGCCAGGGGAGTGCCGGTCAATTTTTGGTATTATCCTGAGTTTGCTACCGATAGGCTTGAACCTAGCAGCATATACACTGAGCAAATGGTTGATTTCATGGAAGAAGAACTGGGAGTGAACTACCCTTGGGAAAGCTACAGCCAGGTGATGGTGCAGGATTTTATTTATGGAGCCATGGAAAACACCACAGCCACCATCTTCGGCGATTTCTTCTACGTGGACAAACGTGCGTTTTTGGAGCGGAATTACATCGGAGTGAACATGCACGAATTCACGCACCAATGGTTTGGCGACTATGTGACTGCCCGCCACGGACGCGACACTTGGCTGCAAGAAAGCTTTGCAACGCATTACCCCAAATACTTTTTCCGCAGCATTTATGGCGAAGATTTTTTTCAATGGCAACGCCGAGGCGAACTGACCCAAATATTGGATGCCGAAAAAAAAGACCGATTGCCTATCACCAATTCGCAGAGCGGCACTGCACGAGTATATCCAAAAGGCTCTGCTACATTGGATATGCTGAGACTTGTATTGGGCAACGAACAATACCGAAAGGTGATTAAACAGTACCTTGAAAAACACTCTTACCGAAATGTAGAAACAAACGACCTTGAACTAGCTGTGCACGAATGTCTCGGCTTGAATCTCGATTGGTTTTTCGATCAGTGGCTTTATCGTGGCGGTGTGCCACATTACCAAGTGAAATGGGAAAAAATTGGCAGCAATACCCGCATATACATCAATCAAATACAAACAGTGGACGATGTGGTGGGCTATTTCAAAATGCCCGTGGTGGTGCAGGTGGTGTATGCCGATGGGTCATTGGATAGTAAACGTATACTGAACGAAGGCAAGAACCAAATGATTGATATACCAAACACCGGCAGCATGCAGGTGGCCTATGTATTGTTCGACCCCAATTCACAAATCATCAAAAACCTAACATTTGTCCGCACCTATAAGGAACTGGAAGCCCAGGCCAAACTATCCGCGAACATGATGGATAGGTACGATGCCATCCTTGCCCTACGTGACACTGCTGCCGACACCAAACGCGAACTGCTGATGAACCGTTTTCAGATGGAAACTTTTCAAAGCATAAAGGTAGAAATAGTGAACCAACTGGCCAAGGATTCCGACCCAAAAATAATACCCTTTGTGAACGATGCCCTGAGCGATGCCGATGTGAACGTGCGGATGGCTGCTCTCAATGCCATTGACAAAATGAGCGACCTCCGCCGTCAGTTGGTCGAGAAGATGCTGACTGATTCTGCTTACGGGATAGTGGAAAAGGCTTTGGACAAGCTGTGTACTCAATTTCCACAGAACACTGACAAGTATCTCGATATTACCAAAAACGACCTTGGGATGGGCAACAGTAGCCGAATGAAATGGCTGGAACTAGCCATACGAAGTGGCCAAAAGCAGTATGTGCCCACCCTCATTCGCTTTGCAGGTTCGGAATTTGAGTTCCGCACCCGTATCAATGCATTTGCTTCCATCAAAGCACTCAACCACTTGGACGATGCCACCTGCAAAGCCCTCTTCTCCGCCATCCTCAGTTGGAATGGCCGCCTAGCCACCCCCGCCACAGAAACCCTGAACTACCTGACCCAGCAAGCCGCCCACCGAAGCACTGCCGCCAAAACATACGCCGCCATGCCCGATGCCCAACGCACCGAACTGGCTGGTAAGGGAGTGAAGTTTTGAAACTATATGGCCTCCACCATTCTCCAAAAACTATTTGGTCCCGATAAGGAACTTGCCCGAAAACTAAAAAACACCTTGGGGTTCAGGGCAGGCAACCTGAACGTGTATAAGCAGGCACTGAGGCATACTACCAAATCTGAAAAAATTCGCGAGGATGGATTTACCAATAGCAACGAGCGTTTGGAATACCTTGGCGATGCTGTACTGAACCTGGTGGTTGCCGAAATGGTGTTTCTAAAATACCCCTTCAAAGACGAAGGCCACCTTACCCAGATGAGAAGCAAGATAGTGAACCGCCAGAGCATGAATACCCTTGCCCGCAAGATTGGGTTGGATCATCTGGTAGTGCTTGATGGTCGCAACTTTACCCACCCCAACGGACTGGAGATGGCCTACGGCAATGCCATGGAAGCCATCATCGGGGCAGTTTACCTGGACAAGGGCTATCAGAAATCTAAGGATTTTATTTTGAAAATATTGATAGCAAACCACATAGATGTGGACATGCTGGCACAAACCACAGTCGATTTCAAAAGCAGCCTGCTGAAGTGGGCACAACGTGAGGATAAGCCAGTACGATTTGAAGAAACCGAAGTGGTAAAAAATGGGAAGCACGAACTACGGAAGATGGTAGTTTATGTAGATGAAAAAATGATAGGCGAGGGCCTTGACCATATAAAAAAGAAAGCAGAACAAATAGCCGCAGAAAAAGCTTGCAAAGCTTTGCATATTTAACGGAACTGTTCATTGATTTGTACAGTTATATGCATGTCGGTAATACTATTTGCCTTAAGTTAAGTAATTGTTCCATAAATATGTAGCCTCGAATAATTGCAGTTCCCTTTGCTTATAGAATTATGCCTCAAGACTACATCATCGACAACGTGAACATCCATGGATGCATCCCACAGCCAACGTAAAAATGTGCTTGACAAACTCCGAACCCTCGACCACGAATCATCTGACGGCACAGCCCCTGACCTTGAAAAAGGCAAAGAAGGTTGATTTCCTGCTGCTAAATTTTTCCTTGTTTTCTTTCAATAGGGCAATGCCTTTGGTAGCTACTTTTGCAGCTTAATGGAAATCCTTTCGCAACGTGTACAAACAGCTCTTGATAGCGTTCGCCCATATCTGAAAGCCGACGGCGGAGATGTGGAACTGGTGGAGATAACCAAAGAAATGGTGGTGAAGCTGCGGATGACTGGCAACTGCAGCAGTTGCGATATTAGTCATATCACCATGAAAGCTGGACTGGAGGAAGGGATTCTGAGGGCGGTGCCAGAGATTAAGTCGGTTGTGGCAGTGTGAATACACTTTATTCCGAAGTTGTTTATCGGATACATTTTCTTAAATCTTGTGTCTTTCAATCCTATATCTTGAATTATGAGTAACCCCGAATGGCTCTGGGCATTGGCCGCAGTGGTAGTTTACATCCTTACCCGCCTGTTGTTCAAAGGGAAAAATACCAATCAAACAACTATAAAAGCTTGGGCATATCCTGCTATCATTGTTGCTGCTTTGGGGGTGTTGGGCTACCGTTTGCTTCAACATTTCAGCCTGCCTCTTTTGTTGCTTTTAATTGGGGGCATCGGAGTAGCCTATTTTGTTTTCAATTTGCTAAAAGAAGATGCTGATAAGAAAAGCTAAGACTGAAGACCTGCCGGCAGTGGTTGATATTTACAACCAAAGTATCCCACATCGCATAAGCACCGCCGACCTGCATCCACTCTCGGTTGATGACAGGAAAGACTGGTGGGCACATCACCAAAAACCCAACCGCCCGCTGTGGGTATCCGAAACGGATGGAGAAATTGCCGGCTGGATTGGTTTTCAGGATTTCAAAAGCCGCTGTGCCTACGATACTGCGGTGGAGATAAGCATATACTTGGCCGACAAACATAAAGGAAAAGGACTCAGTAAACTACTGATGGAACATGCCCTCCAAGAAGCCAAGGCTATTGGTCTAAAGCATATTGCGGCACTTGTGTTTGGCCACAATCTACCAAGCATCTCGCTGTTTCAAAAATATGGTTTTGTGCAGTGGGGATTATTGCCTGGCATCGCCGAGCTCGATGGCATCAGACGGGATTTGCTGATACTGGGATGGACCTCTGACACTAAGCCAAAATAAACCCTACTCTATCCAATCCCCGATAAAAAGGTTCGTATCCCTTGTGCCACCATTGTCGCGGTTGCTTGAGAACACCAACTTTTTACGGTTTGGCGAGAACATAGGAAAGGCGTTGAAGTTGCTTTGGTGGGTTATCTGTTCAAGTCCGGTACCGTCCAAGTTTATCATGTATAGTTGAAAATTGTAGCCACGGCTTTCCTTGCTGCTTTTATGGTTGCTGCTAAAAATTATCTTCTTTCCCGATGGGTGAAAAAAAGGAGCCCAATTAGCTTTGCCCAAAGTGGTAAGTTGCCTCATCCCGCTGCCATCCGCATTCATAACATATATTTCCATATTTGTTGGGGCTACCAGATTCAAAGCAAGCAAGGATTTGTATTCTGCTATTTCCTCCTCGGTCTTTGGCCTGCTGGCTCTGAAAACAATCTGTTTCCCATCAGGTGAAAAGAAAGCCCCACCATCATAGCCAAGTAAATTGGTAAGCTGTTTTACATGGCTACCATCCATATCCATACTGTATAAATCTATATCACCATTGCGAGTACTGGTAAAAATAATCTTGTCACCCTTTGGGCTCACAGTTGCCTCTGCATCATAACCAGGGCTGTTGGTCAGTTGCCGCAGATAGCCTGTCTTCAAGTTCTTCACATATATGTCGAATGTTGGGAACAACCCCCACACATATTTGCTTTTGGCACTAGGGGGAACAGGTGGCATCGGTGGACAGGAGGTGTCGGCAGAATGAGTGCTTGCATATAGTATTTCTTTGTTGCCCGGCATAAAATAGCTGCAAGTGGTGCGTCCTGTTCCTGTGCTTACCAATTCCTGCTTGCCGTCTTTCTTTTTTAGGTCATACATCCATATCTGATCGCAGGCGATGCCCACAGCAGGTTGTGTACGTTGGTAGGTGAGTTTTTTATTATCAAAACTAAAATATGCCTCGGCATTGTCACCACCAAATGTTAGTTGGCGTAGATTTTTCAGGTGCTTTTCGGTGGTGTCTTGTGCTGAAATATTCAACGAAAAAAGAAGGGCAGTTATGTAGATGTATTTCATTATTTCTTAGTATTATTCCCGAATCCAATAACTCACTATTCAATCAATTTACAAACTTTTATATTCAAATTTTGGATACCCCTTCTTTCCTTGCGAATCATAAAAATCAAGGAACCTAAATTTGAAATATTGCCCTTTGTAGTCACGGAGAACGTAGCAATAGTATCTCCTCACGGTGTATTTGTTGGTGCTTCGGTCAAAGTCTTTCCACTCAAAACCGATATAATTTTGTTCAGTTTGAAAGGGTAGTTTCTTGGCGGTGGCCAAATCCATCTTATCAAAGCCAATCAATGAATCCTTGAAGCATGAAACTTGATTGGGGTTAAGCAAAATACCGTTCACAAGATAAGGAAAAATGGGACTCATTTCGTAGTACAAGTGTCGGTAACGAGTGAATAGCAAATGCCAATCATCCGCTGCTGGTTCAATTTCCAATTGGCCTTGCTCAAAACTGAAATATACAAAATTCTTTGTAGTATTTTTGGGAAGTTCGATACAATGTTGGTCGGCATTGTTCAGGCGACAATACCTCATGGAATAATGATTTGCTGTTACTTCAAGCAACTGTATTTTCCAATAACGGTCGGCAGCGGTGTGAAATAACTCACCCTTATCAACCACATACACTTGCTTGTGGGAATTGCCCGAAACGGTATCCAACCACAGACCAAAAGCAGTGGAGTCATTGTGCCCGTTGGGGGTATCCCAGTTCATGCTTGCTGGTACTTTTATAGTTGGGTTCAACAGAAAAGTATCGTTAAAAGATTTGGCCAATACGAACTTTCCACCGTTCAATACTACATGAAAACCTTTGCTACTGCATTCGAATCCGAGGTCCCACTCCTCTTGTATAGCATCCTTCCACTTACCTGTTTCTAGGTTAAACCATACTTGTTTGTTGTAGGTTTCGCCCATGCTTACGCTGGAAATTGCTGAGCCAGTTTTGGGTGGAAGAAAGACTGGCTTATCTTCCTGTTCGCAGGAGATGAAAAGGAGACTAACTCCACACACAAGTGATATAATGAAGTTTGCTATTTTCATCTAAAAGTTAGAGATTAAATTGACATAGAACACCCTGCCGTAACCCACCAATGCTGCACTACTGCCACCCGTATGAGGTCCATTATAGAGATTGGCGGTCACATTTGTGATACCTAAAAGATTTTTTCCACCGACAGCTATGTATATTTTCTTTTTCCAGAAGAATTTTCCCAAGTTAATATCCAACCAATCGAATGCCGTCATGGTATTTTTGAAGTAGGTTTTCTGGTCTTCATTCAATTGGTAAAAAGTGTAGCTTCCTGTGTGTTTATAAAAAATGGAAAGCTCAGTTTTGGCTTTCTTGAAAGACTTGCCTAGTTTCATAGTCCACTCTTGGTTGGGACTGTATTTCTCACTACCACCGAGATAAAAATTCCTGAAAGCATTCACAGCATAGCCAGGCACAAAACTATACTCTTTCCATTTGAAACTTACTTCTGTTGCCGAGCCCAGCACCTGAAAGCGGTCGAAGTTGAAATACGAATAACTGCCGGAGTTTTTACTATCTGCTAGCAATGAAATCTTGTCTTTCATATTGTTGAAATAGGCACTTGAATTAAGTTCCAGCTTTATACCTTTCAGCATTTTTTTCCAGTTGATGGATATATTCAAGTTGTCTGATTTTTCGGCTTTCAAATTTTTGTTGCCAAACACCTGATGATTCACATCAACAAAGTCAAGATACAATTCTTTCATGCCGGGGGTACGGAATCCACGGGCATAGCCACCACGCAGGATAACAGTGCTGCCAATATCATATTTAAAATGCAAGGATGGAGTGACAGGGCTGCCAAAACGGTTGTTCCAACTTGCCCGCAAACCAGTGCGTGCATATAGTTTTTTGTATATCCTAAAATCGGCGGTATGGAACAAAGCTGCATTCATCATTCTTTGCGAACCACTGAAAATCCTGCCACCTGTTGACATATCCGCAGAAAAATCATAACCAACCTGCATGTTAGCGTTCCATTTTTTCAAGGAATAAGTGCCACGGCTCATCCCGTTTTTGAAGCGGTTGGTATCTTGGTCATCGGGCGAAGTGGTGAGAAGTTGTTGCAATGCCACCATGTCTTTGCGGTAGGTATTTCTAGTTCGTGAATAATCCTGATAAGAAGCTACGATATTCAGCTTACCACCTTTGTTGTATATCTTTTCAAAGAAGGCCGAATGCACCCACCTTCGGGTGAAATAATACTGGTCGAATGCGTAAGCTTCTTCAGGGGTGATAATCACCACACCCTTATTGCTAAGCTTTTCATCGTATCCTGACGAGTTCAATCGCAGGTAGCTTCTTTTACCGGTCTTAATATACAGTTGCTGGTCGCCAAACCACTGAGTCTTGGGTTTCCAAAGTTTTACACGGTCGGTTTCGGTTGCTGCAAAGCCCCCAAAGAAATACCGACCCAAGCTAGCCGAATAGGAAAATTTCTTCCCAGTATATCCAATTCTCTCATCAAAATTCCATTTGTCTTTTTGTTCAATGTAGCCATTGATTTGCCCCTTCCAACCTCTGCCGTTGCTGCCTTTTGTGATAATATTTATCACCCCGCCCAAAGCATCAGTCCCGAAAATTACCGACATGGGCCCTTCTACTATTTCGATGCGAAGTACGTTGGCCATGTTCACTTGGCTGAGGTCTATGTTGCCATTTTCGCGGCCAATCATAGGTATACCATCTAGTAGTATTTTTATATTGGAGCCACCCACACCAGCCATTGAAATAGAGCTACCCAAAAAAGGGTCATTGCCAAGGCGAGTGTTCAGTTGCTGACTTAGCACTTCTTTCAATGTAGGAGCAGCCAACTGTCGAATCCTTTCAGCCCCAAAAACCTGAATTTGTTGAATGTTTTTTTCTTTACTCTTTGCTTCATTGTTCCCCGTGATTACCGTTTGATTCAGTTCCGTCTTTTCTTCCATCAAGACAATTTTTGAAACAGAAAAAACGATCATGTTTGCCATCTGATAGCCTAGTTTGTAGGCAGTTATGCTTACTGAATCGTGTTTCAAAACAACCTTCCCGGCAAAGTCGGTAAGGTACACATAAGGCTTCTCGGCCATCGAATATTTGATGCACACATCATTGATTGGCTTGCCATCAGTGCCCTCCACCAAAACGCTTACCGCCTGCCTTTGTGCAAAGCAGGCGGTAACGCTAAAAGTAAGTATGAGTGCCCTTAGTAAGTGCATCCAGAATATATTATCGGGCTACTATAAAACGTCCCTGTGTATTAAAACCATTGCTTTCGATACTGATAACATACATACCATTCGCAAAATTTGAGGTAGTAATCAATTCCTGACGAAGACCTGTTGAGGGCATAAAATTAGTGGTAGCTAGTACCTTTCCGTTCATGTCACAAATGCGAATAGTAGTGGCAGCAGGCTTCGTGTTCGGACTATAAACCAGGTTCACAAAATCGTTGGCTGGGTTAGGGAAAAGACCGAAAGAGAACGGAGCTTCAGCTTGCGAAAAGCCAATACCGTTTGTTGTATATTTTACTTTCTTGAATTCACTCACACCATTCAGTGCACCGCCAAATTTGGTGAACACTAACTTGTAAATATCACCACTGGCATCCTTCACAAAATAAGCCAATGAATCTACTAAAGTCCAAGTGGCAGGAGGTGGGCCTTGTGGAGCGTTTTTCCAATCCCAGCCTATCACGTTGATGTCTTTGTTGAAGGTGCTATTCCAATGCCAAGAAGTGTCGGTGTTTACACCTTTTGCTTTGGCACATTCAATTCCACCGTTGGCCAACACACCCATCACTGAATAGAAAGTATCAAGGCCCGGAGCCACAATATGTGTTTGGTAACGTGTGAACAATATATCCCATGAAGTACGGGCAGGTTCGCGGTCTTGAATTGAATCGTTTCCGAGTGAATAATACACAAAGCCTTTTCCATTATAATTGTTTTTCATCAACTGAACGGTTTTTAGGTTTTGATTATCCAAATCGGCGTAGCGAAACACAAACATTGAATCATACACCAAGGTATCAATAATTAGTTTCTTTACTTGACCATTGCCTAGCTTTATGATGTAGCAAGAATCGCCTAAAACATTGTAGGTTGCCACTTTGTAGTCACCCCATCCGAAGTCAAACGGGCTCATACCACGCGTGCTGTTCAGTCCGCCCTCTTTCCATACTTTGTCCGAATCATATACCTTAGCAAACTGCTTCCAGTTGGTCGTGTCAAACGTGAGGAAATCAGCGGCCGCTCCGTTGGTTACCTTGTACACCTCAGTTCCACGGCCACCATTCATACGTATAGTGGTACTTTTCAATACGTCGGTTGGAGGGGCCGCATGGAGTACAGAGAAAGCCAGATTCCAGCTCAGATTGCCTGATGCTTTTACAAAGCCGTTTTTCATGCTGTAAAATACATCGTTGCGGTAGTTGGGACTCATCACGGCTGAGTCTTGAACCCATGTTTGTGCGTTGACCGAAAGGCTGAAGCCAAGAATGGAAAGAAAGAATAATTTTTTACTCATTGTTAATACTGTTTTGTTTTTTTTTGAATTAATGAAACTTTGTGTTCATTCAATTGCTGTTGTTAAAATTTCAAGCCGCAAAAGTAGATTCATGGGTAGCCCCGACTGGTGTACAAATGGGTTTATGACAGAAGAATGACAGAAGAACTAGGTAAAGAGTAATGTCGAAGTTAGGATACAGTATAGCGAATGGCAGTTCAATGAAAACCGCAAACAATAGCTGTTTCCCAAATAGTACCTCGTATCTCCCAAATAGTACTTCCACCTTACTTTTGCCCCCATGGGAAGGGCATTTGAAAAACGCAAACACCAGATGTTTGCCCGTTATGATAAAATGGCTAAGGCATTCACTCGCTTGGGCAAAGAGATTGCCTTGGCTGTAAAGGCAAGTGGACCACTGCCAGAGAATAATCCCCGCTTGCGGGCAGCTATGGCCACCGCCAAAGGGGTGAACATGCCCAAAGACCGAATTGAAGCTGCAATAAAGCGGGCATCAGAAAAAGGCTCAGGCAACTTTGATGAAATTGTATATGAAGGATATGCCCCCCACGGAGTGGCCATCCTCTGCGAAACAGCCACAGATAATACTAACCGCACCGTTGCCAATATTCGTTCTTACTTTGCCAAAGGCGATGGTGCATTGGGCAAAACGGGATGCCTAGATTTTATTTTTACCCGTAAAGGGGTATTCAAACTAGATGCAACAGGGCTCAACCCAGACGACCTAGAACTTGACTTGATAGACCACGGCCTCGATGAACTATTCACCGATGACGAAGACAATCAGATTATTATTCACACTGCGTTTACTGATTACAACCTGATGCAAAAGGCATTGGAAGACAAAAAATTAAATGTGCTCAGCTCAGAACTAGAAAGGCTGGCGAACACCTTTGTAGAGCTTACGGAAGAGCAAGAAACTGAGGTGATGGTAATGATTGATAAAATGGAACAGGATGACGATGTGCAGAAATTGTATCATAATATCAAGTGAGTTTGAGGGAAGTTGGAAATTATTCTGACACACTATTATTTTGATATTAGTAGGTTAAAACTTAACCAGATTTTCACAATTTGTCCCGCATTGCAAGATTACCACATTTGGATTCAAAGCAACCAACCCACAACCAAATTCATTAAGCAATACATGAAATGCATTTTTCTATTCTTGAGTTGCATCGTTGCGTTGTTGTCATTTTCGCAAACTACTCAAAAAGTCCGTGCTAACCGTGCTTTGAGTATTGACATCGCCTATTCTGTTCAACAGCCTGCAGGAGATGTGGGGAAACGGTTTGGCTACAACAACAGCATTGGCGGCGGGTTCAAGTATAAAACAGAGAGGAACTTAGTTCTTGGCATCAGTGGCAATTTTATGTTTGGCAGCCACAGCAAAGAACGCACAATTTTGGAAGCTATTAGCACCAAAGATGGCGACATCATCAACAGCAACGGACAACTGATACAACCAAGGCTATTTGAGCGTGGGGCAAACTATTTTGTGCAATGCGGCAAACTACTACCATTATACAAAAACGACAAAAACAGCGGACTACTACTGATGGGTGGCATAGGATGGCTGCAACACAAGCAGCGGATAGAAGTGCCAGGCGAAGGAGCCAACCAACTATTCCCAGAATATAAGCGGGGTTATGACAACCTGCATGGTGGCATTGCTCTGAACCAAACCATTGCATGGCAGTTCATGGAGCCCAAGAAGCAAATGCTTAACTTTTACATTGGCCTTGAAATGATGCACGGATACACTAAAAACCTACGGGGCTACAACTACGCCACTCGCTTGCCTGACACCTCCAGAAAATACGATTACTTTTTCGGCCTGAAACTATGTTGGATGATCCCCCGCTTCTTTGGGTTCAAAGACAAGAATGAAGAATATTTTTATAATTAATATCAATTCGGTGATGCAAAAAATTAGTAATTTGATCCCATTTCCCTACTTCCGTTTTTCAGCTTCCAAAAAACGTACTTCTTAAATCCCATTCCTAATCAGTGTTACTATCTCTCATCGTAGTTGCCGATCTTAACAACGCCATCGGGTTGGGCAATCAATTGCTTTGCCATTTCCCTGCTGACCTTAAGTATTTCAAGGCATTGACCACAGGCCATTGTATTTTGATGGGCCGAAAAACCTACGAATCCATTGGTAGGCCGCTGCCTAACCGCACCAATATCATCGTGACTCGAAACGCTGCTTTTGTGGCCGCAGGTTGTATAGTAACAAACTCACTAGAAGCTGGAATCGCCGAAGCGGAAAAATTGAACGAAACTGAACTATTTACGATTGGTGGGGCTGAACTATACCGCCAAGTTATTGGCCATGCCAATCGAATCTATCTAACCCGTATTAATAACAAATTTGCAGATGCTGATACCTTTTTCTCAGCAATGGATTCCACTTGGAAATTGACAGCCTCAGACTTGCACCAAGCTGACGAAAAAAATGCGTTTGATTATACGTTTGAAGTATGGGATTTATACTCTCCACAGGACAAGGAAGGGCTAGGCTAGATAGTGTTATCCTTAGCTTGTAGCTACTGATTTACTATTGTGAGCAACGTGTTTCAAAAGTAAAAGGTTCCTAAAATGCGAATCAAAAGATTAATCGCCCCCTTGCAGATTCACTTGAGAAGGGTACATTTGCAGTAGCTTAAATAATGTGCTTAAATTTACAATAGATTAAAACCGTTTTCTAAGCAACAGCAATTATAAAAACACTAGTGAAAATTATATATTTGCTCTGCTACTTTTTGCCTTCAGTCATGCATCAAATTGTCAAGAAATAAAAATTGAAAAGAGTGTCATTTCAATGGATGAAAAAGAGTGCCTTAAAGTTGCAGACTCGGACCCAAATAATATTTCAATTCTAGATATGGAAGGGAACGAAATAATTTTTTTGAAGTACCTTGACAACACTAAGTTTGGAGGAATGTATTGTAAAGTAACATTTCTTGATCAAAAGCTCACCTTTACTTCAAAATCATATATGTTTACAAAAACATTATTACTTAAAAAATTAGTTTTAGATAAAACATTAGAAAATTGCAAACTCAACTCTACCAAAGTTGAAAAAATTGTTTTAAAATATGATGAGAATGTGGAGAGTAAATAATGATAACAATCGTGTAGTTTTTATTATCCAGAACCACTTCGTCATCCATGACCTCTCTTGCGAGATGCTTTATTGTATCAATAGCTTCATCATTCAAGTACCCGCTGAGTCTCTGCCCTAGTCATGCCAAACTCTAGGAGACTCGGCTCCTAAGGAAAGTTTGTGAAGGAGTGAATGCTGAAAAAAATCTCAGTTCGCTTACCCACACGCTTCATTCGGGTTGGCAAACATATCGCCTTGGTCTTCGTTGGTAGTGTCGAGGCATTTCCAATCTTTTTCTATTAATAAAAATAGCTTGTTGCCATTGCCTATTGGCATGTTAGCCTCAAAGCCTACACGTTCAGTGGTTGCCCACTCGTGTAGCAAGTTTTGGGGCATGTGCAGGGTAATAAGGTTGTTTGCAAAACTGGCAGAAAGTGCCTCTCCATTGGGTGTTTTTTGAAGCGAATAACGAAGCAGGTTGCCGCCGCCAAAGTCGGTGCTTTCATGTACTTCACCTGTTTCTGCAAAGCTGTCTACTTCTGATTTGCCCAGCCTTATGCGGACAGAATTTCCTTTGATGCGAATCTTCATAACATTTATTGGTTTTGTTCGTTTCAGTCCAAATTGAATCGTGGTACAAAGTTGGAATAGATGGCATCCCTACACAAATATTATTATGAAAATTTTGCTTATCTCCGTTTTTGCCGCTATGCCAATGATGCGGCAACCTGCTATATCCGAAACAATCAGCAAACCTTTTGCCGTGCATGGCAACCATGCCTTCACCTACGGCGAACGACTCGACTACCGGGTGCATTATGGCTGGCTGAATGCGGCTACTATAAGTATGAAGGTAGACAAGATTTCACATGCAGTTGATGGTCGGCCTACTTACAAAATAAGTGGCGATGGTATGACCAACAGCGGCTACGACTGGTTTTTCAAAGTACGCGACCACTACGAAACCTACATAGACCAAGACAGTATGAAACCTTTGAAATATGTTCGCAACGTGAGCGAAGGTGGATACAAAGACTATGAAGTAGCCAGTTTCGACCACACACGCAGGAAGGTATACAGCAGCAAAGGCCTGTTCAATGTGAGCGATGGAAATTTTCAGGATGTGCTTTCTGCTATCTATTTCCTCCGCAATTACGATTTTAACAAAGCCAGAAAAGGCGACAGACTGAGCATAAAATTCTATCTCGACAAAAACATGTACGAATCGCAAGTACAATTTGATGGACGCGAAACCATAACTACTGACATAGGGAAATTCAGAACCATCCGGTTAAAGCCCCAGCTTATAGTTGACCGCGTCTTTCCTGAGGAAGATGCCATGACTATCTGGGCAACAGATGATGCAAACCTTATCCCTCTAAGGATACAAAGCAACTTGGCAATAGGTTCCCTCATGGCTGATATTACAAAAATTCACTACTACCGGAATCCGCTGACATCGAAAGTGAGGGAGTAGTTTTTAGTTTTATGGCTGTAAAAACACGCCATCCTAATCAATAACATACCCGAATGAAATTCCACTTTCGCGTAGAAAACTTGTTGAATTATGTTCCTCGAATTTGCCTGTAGTATAATTTGTCGATTTCAAATTATCCCATTGTGCTCCAAGTCCAGCAAACGCATCGAAGGTGAACCTTTTATGGCTTCGGTAACTAAAACCAAGACGTAATGAACCGCCCTGTGAAATAGTACTATGCTTAATAGTTTCTTGTTGCAAATTGTCTGTCATTTCTGCTAGGCTGCTGTAATAGAAAGTAGGGGCTGCATAAATTCTAAATAGTGAATTATTGTCATTCTCGGTATATCCTTTAACAAAAACTCTCATATCAAAACCTGTTGCCAATTGATAGCTATCAAATAATTTAACCCGTTTATCGAAAATTCCTAACTCACCTCCCATAGCTAGTCGTTCCACATGCAGCGATTTGATAGGAGCTTCAAACCCCAATCGAATACTTGGAAGATTCTCTTTCAATAGCTTGAACGGCATGACATAAACATTCAAACTCAAAGTATCATTGAAAGCGTATTTCTTTGAATTGTGCTTGTATTTCTGGGCATTAGCAAATAGACTAGTGGCAGAAATTATTAGAAGAAACGTACATTTTTTCATGGCTCAAAATTGAATACTTTCATTTGGTTGATTTTACGGAATCAAGCTAATCGGAACCAACAAAAGTAGTACATAGTCGTAATCTAAACTTGCAAGAAGGAGAAAACTCATGGCTTCAATAAGCTACCTTTTAGAGCTATTAAATTCAGGCTCTCAATTATTTGTAATCAAATACCCCCACCAAATCGTTGACCCCTATTTTTGCCCCCCTATTTTTTTAACCTGAAACAAGACGTATGAATTCCTTATTTTATCTTATTCCTGCCTTTGGAGTGTTGGCATTGATTTACACCTTTATCAAGGCCCGCTGGGTAACTAAACAAGATGCCGGCGATGCCAATATGAAAGAATTGGCAGGCTACATAGCCGACGGAGCCATGGCATTTTTGAAAGCCGAATGGAAAGTGCTCACCTATTTTGCCATTATAGCCGCTGTGCTGTTGGCCTGGAGTGGCACGATGACTGGCACTGAAGAGCATCCTATCCATAGCAGCCCATTGATAGCGGTTGCTTTTGTTATTGGAGCAGTGCTATCGGCATTGGCCGGATACATCGGCATGAAGATAGCCACCAAAGCCAATGTGCGTACTGCACAAGCTGCCAAAACCAGCCTGAAAAAAGCCTTGAATGTATCGTTCACTGGAGGGTCGGTGATGGGATTCGGAGTAGCTGGACTTGCTATTCTTGGTTTGGGCGGACTGTTCATTGTGTTCTATCAAATATTTGCCGAAGGCATGGGTCAGGAAGGAATGAAGCAAGCCATCGAAGTGCTGACAGGATTCTCTTTGGGAGCTGAAAGTATTGCCCTGTTTGCCCGTGTGGGTGGTGGTATTTATACCAAAGCTGCAGATGTGGGTGCTGACCTTGTGGGCAAAGTGGAAGCTGGGATACCTGAAGACGACGTGCGTAACCCTGCCACCATTGCCGACAACGTAGGCGATAACGTAGGCGACGTAGCTGGTATGGGTGCCGACTTGTTTGGTTCGTATGTGGCAACCATTTTAGCTACAATGGTACTCGGAAGTGAAATTACTGTTACTGATAATTTTGGTGGACTATCTACCATCTTGTTGCCAATGGTGATAGCTGGTGCAGGACTTATTTTCTCTATTGTAGGTAGCTGGTTTGTAAGGATTAAAGACGAAAAATCGAGTGTTCAGGCTGCATTGAATCTGGGCAACTGGAGTTCAATTATCCTTACCGCTGCGGCCTGTTATTTTATTGTAAATATGATTTTGCCCGAAGGCGAAATACGTCTGCGTGATACTGTATTCACCCGCGAAGGTGTGTTTGGAGCCATACTCGTTGGTTTAGGCGTGGGTGCTTTGATGAGCATGATTACTGAATATTATACTGCCATGGGCAAACGCCCTGTGCAAACCATCATCCGCCAATCATCAACAGGTCATGCGACCAACATCATTGGGGGGCTTGCTATGGGCATGGAGAGCGTTACTGCTCCCATCCTTGTGTTGGCTGCGGGTATCATGGGTTCGTATGCTTGTGCTGGCTTATATGGTGTAGCAATAGCTGCTGCAGGCATGATGGCAACTACTGCCATGCAACTGGCCATTGATGCCTTTGGCCCTATAGCTGATAATGCTGGCGGTATTGCCGAAATGAGCCAACTTCCTCCAGAAGTTCGTGAGCGAACCGACAATTTGGATGCCGTAGGTAACACCACTGCAGCCACTGGAAAAGGATTTGCGATAGCATCAGCTGCCCTTACTTCCCTAGCTTTGTTTGCTGCGTTTGTAGGAGTTGCCGGTATCAGTGCCATTGATATTTACAAAGCTGATGTGCTTGCGGGGCTCTTCATCGGCGGCATGATACCTTTTATCTTCTCATCACTTGCCATCAGTGCGGTAGGCCGTGCGGCTATGGCCATGGTGGAGGAAGTTCGTCGTCAGTTTCGCGAAATACCCGGCATTATGGAATACAAGGCCAAGCCGGAATATGAAAAATGCGTCGCCATTTCTACTCAAGCCTCTATTCGTGAGATGATATTGCCTGGAGCAATTGCTCTTATCGTTCCCGTTCTGGTTGGTTTCACGCTAGGCCCAGAGGTTCTTGGTGGTCTTTTGGCTGGCGTTACTGTGAGCGGTGTGCTGATGGGAATGTTCCAAAGTAATGCAGGTGGTGCTTGGGATAATGCAAAGAAATCATTCGAAAAAGGGGTCATGATAAACGGAGAAATGTTCTACAAAAAATCGGAGCCCCACAAGGCTTCTGTAACTGGTGATACTGTTGGCGACCCTTTCAAAGACACCTCTGGTCCAAGCATGAATATCTTGATTAAGTTGATGTCTATCGTTTCATTAGTAATTGCTCCACATATTGCTGGTGTTAAAGGCATCTCAGCACAAAACAACAAAGGTGGACATTGCAAAGCAAAAATAGAATGCTGTGGCGAAATGAAGGAATGCAAAAGCCTTGAAAAAGGATGTGAAGGCAAAGATTCTGGCTGCTGCAAAGACGACGAAGCCGCTTGCGAAAAGCTCCACATGAATGCTCACCATACCGAAGGCTGCGGCTGCCGCGAAGGAACTGAATGCCCCCTACTACGCAGTGCAAAGACAAATGCTGCGGCGGAAAAAGCACCTGCCACGGCGAAGAGGCTAAAGCCCACGAAACCATTGACAGCACCGTGACCACCAAAGACGGCAAGACCGAGATACGAGTGGAAAAGAAGATAAGAAAATAACACATCTTTCAGCGTGGCAAGGACGCCAACTAGTGATTGAATATTAGAAAGCCCTGTGATTGCACTATCACAGGGCTTTCTTTTAAACTGTAGTTTTAAGGCTTACATTTAAGGCTAACCTTCTTGGTTTCTTTTCCTCCAGAACCGTCAACGAATGCTATTGCCTCAAATTCCATGGAGGTTTCAGATGTCACGTTACAAATCCAAGTTTCATTAACATTTAGCACCTTCTTTTTTACATACTCTGTTTTTGCAACCAATGCCGCGGTGTCTCCTACATTCAGAAGTCGAACTTGATAGCCGTGCAGTTCATCTTTTCCAGTCATAGTTACCTTCAATGGAAGTACATCTCCATTCTTAAAAGTTTTACCAGTAAGCAATCCTGAAATGGATATTTCGACTTTGCTGCTGCCGACGCCTGATCCCTGGCCTCTTTTTTTGCAACATACCATGGTTAGGCCAATGGTGACGATAATTAATTGTTTGAACATATTCCTGATTTAGATGCGAAAGTAAGTACCATCTATTAATGCTACCCCAATCATCCATCCCTCCTACCCTATTTTTGCCCCATGAGTGAAAAAATAAAATTTGATGATGTGGTAGCCATTTCGGGAATGCCGGGACTGCACAAAATAGTAGGACGCAGCAAGGGCGGTCTGGTGATAGAATTGCTTGACGAAAGCCATCGCAGACAAGCCGTACCAATGAACAACAAAGTTAGTGTATTAGCTGAAATAGCCATGTTCACTCCTACCGATGATGTAAAGCTTGGTCAAATTTTTAAGAAGTTGATTGACGAAAATGTAGCTGCACCAAGCAAAGGTGCCAAGCCTGATGAGGTTAAAGCATTTATGAGCAAAGCACTACCAGGCTACGACGAAGCCCGTGTTTATGTATCACACATGGAAAAGCTAGCCAAGTGGTATGTGGTTTTGAAAGATGTGGTAGATATGGAAACCCTTGTTGTGATTGAAGACGATGCTGAAGAGGCTATAATCGAACCAACTGCAGTGGCAGAAACTGCTGCTGAACCTCAAAAAGAGGAAGTCTGATTTTTACTTGCAGATTCTCAAAACATTTTCTCTTGTATGCATGTTTATCGTAATATTGCAATATTAAAATATGGGAGCTACGAAAACCGAACATTTCACCATTGACCAAAACGAACTGGCCTTGCTGATGAAAGCCCTTGCACATCCTGCCCGGCTTGCCATTATTGAGTTTCTGCTGAAAACCGATAGCTGCATTTGTGGCGACATTGTGAATGAACTGCCACTTGCACAACCAACGGTATCACAACACCTGAAAGAACTGAAAAACGTGGGTTTAATTAAAGGAAACATTGAAGGAAATTCTATTTGTTACTGTATTGATGTTGAAACCTGGAAACACTATGAAACGGTGACCAACAAGTTATTTGCCCAATTAAAGAAAAAGAAAACAAACTGCTGCTGAACATCTGGAAGAACGAGATGAGTCGGAACTAAAAACTAACATGAATTTATCACAAATCAAAAACCACCTGAACACGGCCACCGCTGTCAACTTCCAACTGCCTGATGGCACAATGGTTCCCAAACATTTCCACGTGACAGAAGTGGGAGAAATCTCCAAACATTTCATTGACTGTGGAGGCACAGTTCGCCACGAAAAGGTGGCCAGTTTCCAACTGTGGAATACCATCGACGAAGACCACCTCTTGAAACCTGAAAAACTTTTGAAGATTATTGCTTTGTCTGAGAAGATTCTCGGCTTAGGTGATTTGGAAATAGAAGTGGAATACCAAGGCGATACCATTGGCAAATACGGATTGGACATTGTGGGCGAAAACTTTTTGCTGACATCAAAACAAACAGACTGCCTTGCCAAAGACAAGTGCGGTGTGCCGCCAACAAAAACTAAACTACAACTCGTGGAACTACCAACCTCAGAAGCCGCTTGCTGTGCCCCCGGTTGCTGCCAATAGAAGTGCCATGAAAAATATACTTGTACTGTGCACAGGCAACAGTTGTCGCAGCCAAATTGCAGAAGGCTACCTCCGGCATTTTGCAAAAGAAAAAGCGATTATATACAGTGCCGGAATAGAAACCCACGGGGTGAGCCCCAAAGCCATTACTACCATGGCCGAAGATGGAATTGATATATCCACACATACATCAAACAACGTAAATGAATACGATTCTTTTTCGTTTGATTACATAATAACGGTTTGCGACAATGCAAAGGAAAACTGTCCTTACTTCCCTAATACTGTCATTGCATTTCACCACAATTTTCCAGACCCAGCGAAAGCATACGGAACTGAAGAAGATGTGTTGCAGCAGTTTGTCCACGTGCGGGAAATGATAAAAGAGTATTGTAAGACATTTGTAAAAGAAAATTTGTGAGAAAATATCTTTCCGAATTTATAGGGACTTTCTTTATAGTCCTTTGTGGCACTGGAGCAATGGTGCTAGACCAACACACAGGTGGTGGAGTATCTCCTTTTGGTATTTCACTCACATTTGGAGCAAGTGTAACACTTATGATTTTGGTGTTTAACAAAAGTAGTGGAGCTCATTTTAACCCGGCAGTTACACTTGGCTTTAGTATGGTTGGCTTGTTTCCTAAAAAAGAAATATTGCCCTATATCATCAGCCAATTGTTCGGGGCGATTGCTGCGAGTATACTGCTTCGGTTCTTGTTTCCAGCCAATGAAAACCTTGGAGCAACTTTGCCATTGGGAAGTGAGGGACAAAGTTTTTTTCTTGAACTGGTATTGACTTTCCTACTGATATGGATTGTTCTTTGGTTTTCGCAAACCACTAAACTCATGCCTTTCACTGCCTTGGCTATCGGTCTTACAGTTGGATTAGAAGCATACTTTGGTGGGCCAATTAGCGGGGCGAGCATGAACCCAGCAAGGAGTATTGCACCTGCCATTGTTTCAGGTCATTTGGAAAGTCTTTGGGTGTATATCTCTGCTCCGATTTTGGGTACAGTTATAGCTGTGGTTGGTTGGAAATATCCATCTGTGTTCGATGGCTTTTAGTTGATGTTTCAAAAGGAAAGCCCCTTCTATCGAAGGGGCTTTCCTAATTTTATTAGCTTAATAAAAGGTTTATGACTTTACTGCAACACCAGCCTGATTACCGAGTTGCTTTGCACGGTGCCGAGGTGCAGCATATACACGCCTTTGGCAAGGTTGCCGAGGTCGAGTTGCCCGCTGTAGCTTTGGCCCAATGGTAGTTTTTCTGTGTGAACCAACTTGCCAGCCATATCATATACTTTCATGTTCACAGCTTCGGCTTTGCTCAACGAAATCTCCAGATTGAACACGCCAATACTTGGGTTTGGATACACCTGAATATCGGTGATGGTTGTTTCGCCGGGCAAGCCAATGAAGGCCAGCGGGGCTGAGAGTTTACTGCAACCATTGGTATTGGTCACTTTCACAGTATAGCTGCCATTTTGTACAGCTGTGTGGGTCTGTGCAGTTGCTCCCGCAATTGGGATTCCGCCCACGTACCACTGGTAAGTAACACCTGTAACAGCAGTAGAAAGCACATACCCTGAACGGACAATAACTGGGGTTGCTGGGGCTACATTCACTGTCACCACCATACCGTTTGTAGTAACACTACACCCGTTTCCGCCAGTCACCATTACACGGTAATTTCCTGTAAGAGTGGCATCGTAGCTGCGGGCATTTGCACCGTTAATGTTAACGGAATCACGCTGCCATTGGAAGGTATATCCGGTGCCAGCAGGGGTATTAAAAGTAACCGACTCCCCTTCGCAGAAAGTTGTGGCAGATGAAGCCGTAATATTGGCATTGGGCGAAGCTTTGGTAGTCACCGTTACTTCATTACTATATCCGTCGCAACCAAGGGCACGCAGGCGTACACGGTACACTGTAGTATCGTAAGGGAATACATTTTTGGGGCTGGCTCCGGTTGATATATTGTTCCACGCATTTCCGACGGCGTCAAACTCCTGCCAAGCAATTGTTCCGCTGCCGTTTCCAGTGAGACTCAGTTGCACTTGGCTGCCGATACACACACTGCCTGGATTTGCTACCAATGTTCCTGCTTCTGGAGTTGGTTTCGTATGGATAGTATGTACTGCTGAATATACAGGACCGCAGCTTCCCAACATAACCGAAGTGCGGTACATGGTATTTTCTGTTGGGCTAACACTGATGCTGTCTACACCGCTTTGTATTGATATATAAGCCGAAATAGCACTGTCATATTTCTCCCAAATTACCGTTCCTGTTTGGCCACTTGCGTAGAGCATATAAGTTGAACCGCTACAAAGTGAGTCGGCACTTGCCTTAATGCTAGCCGCCACTGGAACTGGATTCACATCCACTATAATAGTATTTGACACCTCCGAACCGCAGTTGTTGTTAGTCACAGTGCTGCGGTACCAAGTAGAAACCGTTGGCGAAACAGATATGCCCGACTGACCGATACTAATGTATGTCCAGGCACTGAGGCTTGAATCATACTGTTCCCATAACACTGTTCCAATATGGCTAGTGCTAGTAATTGAATCGCTGCTTCCGAGGCAAATGCTTCCGCTCATGGCGGCAATAGTTCCAGCCACTGGAAGTGCTTTCAGCACAATAGTCGTAGCGTTGGTGCTGTCAGGACCGCATGTGTTCAGCGTCACTGTCGACCAATAAACTCCAGTAACTGTTGGCACATATGTGAGTGGAGTACCGCTGCCGAGTGATACTTTCCCTTGACCAAAATCCGCATACCAATCCACATTCCCGGTGTGGTTGAATTGCACCAGATAGGCAGTGTCGCCAACGCACATAGAATCGGCAGAAGCTGCTGCTGAGCCTTTGCTTGGCGAAGGATTGGCAAACACCAACTTACTACCCGATACTACACTGCAATAGCCGTTGTCGACTGATACACGGTAGTAGCCACTCTTCGCAATCATTGCATTAAGTGTATCGCTATGCTGATTCAAATCAACCCAAGTAGTCGCCGTTGAATCATACATTTCCCACGATAAATTTCCAGAATATGGAGCGACAACAAACTTCACATTCAAGCCTGAGCAAATGGTGTCGGCCGAAGAAGTCACGTTTCCAACTGTAGGCGGGGCCACCACCACAATAGCCGTTGTATCTGAGATGGCGGTTCCACAACCGGTAGTTGAAGTAACAACTGCACGATACCAAACATTCGCAGTGGGGTTCAAGTTGAAGGTGTCTGATGTAACTCCAGTGTTATTCCAAAGCATAGTTACGGTATCAAATTGCTGCCATTGGAAAGTTCCATTTGAATATCCGCTGGCAATAAGCATTACGCCGCCACCAATACAAACAGTATCGGCCGATGAGGTAACGGCACCTTTGGTCGGCAGTTGGTTCACAGTTACGGTAGCTGTGTCTGATATAGAAGTAAAACAGGCATCGGAAAGTGCAACCCTATACATGCTAGTTTCTGAAGGTGTCGCTATAAGACTATCTACTCCGGTTTGAATTCCAGTCCAGGTGCTGTTGGTTGTATCAAAATACTGCCAATCGATTGTACCATTGCTGTTATTGCCAAGGTGCAATATAACTGTGCCGCCAACACACACTGCTGAGCTAAGTGGGCTGATATTTCCTGCCGAAGGA